>JBGGME010000110.1:0-6783 GCA_041288195.1 Hyphomicrobiaceae bacterium | reverse complement strand
AGCAGCAGCGCATTGCGCAGGAACGGCGTGTTGGCAATGGTCGACATGTTCGGCTCTTTTTCTCTCGCGTTGTGTGCGCGCAGAGATGCCGGAGCCCGATCCGCCCGTCGATTACACGCGAGGTAATGCCGTACGCGCGCCGTCACCCGGGCGCCTGTCGAACCATGCTGGCCGGATTGCGCAACGCCCACCGCGGACGTCATTGCGGCGAAGGCCGCAACCCATGCGCCGCGCCGATGGCCCTTCCGGCGAGGAACGACCGCTACCGCCCCCGCAGCGGCAGCGCGCCCAGGTGACGTGCAGGTCTTGTCACAAAGCGGGGACATGGAATATGCTTCCAAAATCCTGGTACTGCCCAATTTTCATACTTTGCGGGACAAGTGAATGGATCAACTCAATTCCGCGCCGGGGATCAACGGCACCAGAAGGCGCCAGACACAAAGCTCAATCGTTAAGCAGAATCTCGAGTTCGAGATCGAGCGTTTGCGCACTGAGCTGCAGCTCGCCATCGAGCGTCAGGACACCTCAAGCAAGCAAAAAGCGCGCAAGGACTTCCTCCGCTTCATGAAGGACCTTGACGATTGCCATGAGAAGCTCACCAGACTTGGCAATCGTTATCATGTTTACATCATGCAAAAGCTTACGGAGGCTGACCGAGCGCTGTACTTTGCAGCCGCGACGGATGCCGAGCTTCGGGAAAAGTACCTTCGTCTACGCAAGCGACTGGAGTCGAGCAAGCTGATCCCGGAGGGATCGGAAGACGAGCGGGAGCTTTCTGCCGTGACCGACTATTTCGACAACTCGGCTAATATCGACGAAAGGAAGGAAACCATCGAATCCATAGTTCCGAGAATGTCGTATTTGAGGTCTCTTGCCGATGACAATACCATTGTGACCATTTGGAATATAGAACGCCTCAAACGCTCGGCGATCATATACTCTGCTCTTGCGACCCTTATGATTGTTGCTATCTTGCTCATGATCGCGTTCTACGAGTTTAAACTGAAAGTCAGCATCTTCGGTCAACCGAAGGATGCAGGGCCGGTGTGGTACATAGAAAACATAGGTTTGAGCGGAACTTTCCTATTCTTCGCATTCGCTGGGATCCTTGGCGCCAGCTTGAGTGCGATCTCGAGTCTTTGGGAGAGAACTGAGGGAAGTCTTGCACCTAGCGGCCCGTCGCTCGCGGCGCTCGACTATTTGCGGCCGAGCATTGGGGCCGCTGGGGGACTGCTTGTCGCCCTGGCGTTCGTTGCCAATTTGCTGAACGCGTCTTTTGCGATATGTCTCGTCACGGCCGTAGCCGTCGGATTCAGCGAGAGGGCGGTATTCTCGCTGCTTCGCCGGGAAGCCGATCGCTACAAAGGTCAGATTGGCGCCTCCATCGGCCTCTCCCCCCAGGACGGGAGGTCGACGCGCAAGGAACCTAGGAAAGAACAGAAGCCCGACAGGAAGAAGAAGGAGTAAGGTTGAAATGACACTTCGCGATTACGCTGAGCACATCGCTGTCGCTGACCGGGCCCTGGAGCGCCTGTTCGCGCAACCCTGCATACCTTCGAACCCGTTCGAACGGCGGGGCGTTGGACTGACGATGTGCGCCGGGGCCGCGTTCGTGTTCGAAGCACGCAGGGCAAGCGGAGTTGTAGAAACTGTGGAGGATTTCTCTTCTCGCCTCGCTGGCAGAGCCATTGAATTCCTGAGCAGCGAGGCTGCCTCCGCCGGCTATCGTTCCGACTGCGTGGAGGACATCGTTGTTCACAACTCCCAGACGCCCCCCGAGCAGCGCAAATTGCTGGCCAGGGTAATTATGCAACGGTCGATAGACTCGGCGTTCAACGCCCCCGCAGCGGCAGCGCGCCCAGGTGCTGGCCCGCGTCCGTCAGCATGATCTCGCCGGTGATGCGCCGCGAGGCGTCCGAGATCAGGAACAGCGCGGCGTCCGCGATGTCCTCGGCCGTCGACACCACCTGCAGCGGCGTGGTGGCGGCCACGCTGTCGCGGATCTTCTGCGCGGTCGACGCGTCGTAGGCGCTGGAGAACCAGCGCGTGTCGATGAAGCCCGGGCAGATCGCGTTGACGCGGATCTTGGGCGCCAGCGCGCGCGCCAGCGACAGCGTCATGGTGTTGAGCGCGCCCTTGGAGGCGGCGTAGGCCACCGACGAGCCGATGCCGCGCACGCCGGCGATCGAGGACACCATCAGCACGCTCGCCTGCGCCGTCGCCTTCTCCAGCAGCGGCCGGCAGGCGCGGATCATCTGGAACGGGCCGATGGTGTTGACGGAAAAGAGGCGCTGGAAGTCTTCCGCCGAGAGCTTGTCGAGCTCGGCGTGGCGCGGCACGTGCTTGGTGATGCCGGCGCTGTTGACGAGCGCGTCGATCTTGCCGAAGCGCTCCGCCGCCGCCGCGATCCTGCGGCAGTCCTCATCCTTGGCGACGTCGCCCTGCACGGTGACGGCCTCCGCGCCGGCGGCCTTCACCGCCGCCGCCGTCTCCTCCGCCTCCTTGGCGCTGCGCGAGTAGTTGAGGATGGCGGCCCTTGCGCCGCGCCTGGCCGCGCCGATGGCGACGGCTGCGCCGAGCCCCGTGCCGCCGCCCGTCACCAGCACCACCTTGCCGTCGAACTCGCCCATGTACCCTCCCAGGGTGTCAGACCCTCCGGGTCTGACACCATTGCACCCACCTTCCATATGGTCGCGATCAGGTTAGCCGAGCCAAGCACGTCGAGCCACGATGTCTGACCCGGAGCGTCAGACACCTACGCGCGCAGCACCCGCCGCGCATCGCGCAGGATCAGGGCATGATCGAACGCAACATCGGCCTTCGCCCAGTCCTCCACCCATTCCGCCGCCGCGGCGTCGTCGCCGGCCTTCGGTGTGGCGCGCCCGACCCGCGCCAGGTACGCCACCGAGCAGGTGTGCCCGCGCGGATCGCGCCTGGGGTCGGAATACACCCCGAGGAGCTCGAGCCGCTTCACCTTCACGCCGGTCTCCTCCAGCAGCTCGCGCCGGCAAGCATCCTCCACGGTCTCGCCCACATCGACGAAACCGCCGGGCAGCGCGTACCTGCCCTTGAATGGAGCATGCCCGCGCCGGATCAGCAGCACGCGGCCCCTGGCATCGACCACCACGCAGTCGGTCGTCAACGCCGGCGTCTTGGGGGACGGCATCTTGGGGGCTCCCATCGCCTCAGATCCCCAGCGCCGCCTTCACCTGCTTCATGCCCTCCTGGTGCTGGGTGTAGTTGCGCCCGCCGATCAGCCCGCCGTCGACCACGATGTCGGTGGCGTTGACGAAGGTCGACCGGTCGGAGGCGAGCCACAGCACGCACTGGGCGATGTCGTCGGGCATGCCGGGCCGCGGGATCGGCTGGGCCTTGGCGTAGATGGACGCGATCTTCTCCCCCAGCTCCTCGGCCCTGTCCGCGTCCGCGCCCAGCGCCTTGGCGAGGATGCCGGTGGAGATGGGGCCGGGCGACACGGAGTTGACGCGCACGTTGTGCTCGCCGAGCTCCATGGCCACGCAGCGCGTGAGGTGGTTCACGGCCGCCTTGGCGGCGCTGTAGATGATGGAGGTCGAGTAGCCGTAGAGGTGGCCGGAGATCGAGCCGTTGTTGATGATGCTGCCCGAGCGCTGCTTCATCATGATGCCGGCGGTGTGCTTCATGCCGAGCATGACCGAGCGCACCAGCAGCGCCATGGCTGCATCGAAGCCGTCCACGGGGATGGTGGTGATGCTGCCCCTCGGCGCCGGCCCGCCGGCATTGTTGAAGACGTAGTCGAGCCGCGGCCCGAAGGCCTTGGCCGTCTCGGCAATCACGCGCTCCCAATCCGCTTCGAGCGTGGCGTCGGCCTGCACGAAGCGCGCGTTGGCCCCGAGCCTCTTGGCGAGCGCCTCGCCCTCGGCCCTGCGCCGTCCCGTGAAGACGACTTTGGCGCCCTCCTCCACGAACAGCTCGGCCGTGCGCTGGCCGATGCCGCTGGTGGCGCCGGTGATGATCCCAACCTTGCCGTCGACCATGCCCATGATGTGACCCCTCGTGATGGGGTCGGACCCCATGGCTCACGCTCGATTCTGGCTCGCGCAGGACATGGGGTCTGACCCCGTGTCCTGCCCGTCACCATACTACCCTCGGCCGCTCCAAGCTCAACTCGATTACCTCCGGGGTAATGGGAGCGCTCCGGTGCCCATGATAGGCTCCGCCCATGATCGCGATCACCCGACCCCAGCCCGTGGGCGACCTGCTGCGCGAATGGCGCCAGCGGCGGCGCATGAGCCAGCTCGACCTCTCGCTCGAGGCCGAGATCTCGACCAAGCACCTGAGCTTTCTCGAGACGGGACGCTCGCAGCCCTCGCGCGAGATGGTGCTCAACCTGGCCGAGCAGCTCGATATCCCCCTGCGCGAGCGCAACGTGCTGCTGGTCGCCGCGGGCTATGCCCCCGTGTTCGCCGAGCGCAAGCTGGAGGACCCGGCGTTGCAAGCCGCGCGCAAGGCGATGGACCTCGTGCTCGCGGGCCACGAGCCCTACCCGGCGCTGGCCGTCGACCGCCACTGGACGCTGGTTGCCGCCAACGCCGCCGTCGGCCGCCTTATCGGCGGCGCCGATCCAGCCCTGCTGCGCCCGCCCGTCAACGTGCTGCGCCTGAGCCTCCATCCCGAGGGCCTCGCTCCCGCCATCGCCAACCTCCCGGAATGGCGCGCCCACCTCCTCGCGCGCCTGCGCCGGCAGATCGAAGTCTCCGCCGATCCCGTGCTGGCGGACTTGATGGCGGAGCTCTCCGCCTACCCGGCGCCGTTTGCCCGCACCCCCGCGCGCCCATCCCGCGAGACCGACTACGGCAGCGTCGTCGTACCTCTGCAGCTCACGACACCCGGCGGCCCCCTCTCCTTCTTCAGCACGACCACGGTGTTCGGCACCCCCCTCGACATCACGCTCTCCGAGCTGGCGCTGGAGTCCTTCTACCCCGCCGACCCGGCAACGGCCGACGCCCTGCGCACCCTCGCCGCCGCGGGCTGAGCCGCAGCGCCTCAGTTCGGCGACGGCACCGGATGATTGACGGGATCGTCGAGCTTCCAGCCGCGCCGCGCGGTCGGCACCGCGTTCGGCGCGAAGTCGAAATAGGGCTCCGATGCCGAAGGCCCGCCACTACGCTCGACCTTCTCGCAGACCCGCTTGCCGTTCTGGCGCCAGCATCGCCGCGACTGCACCTCCTCGACCTGCGGCGACGCGTTGGCGGCGATTGCGGAGAGCCCGGTCGCGCTTGCGGCGAACGCCGGAGCGCCAGGAAATCCGAGCGGCGCGAGTGTAAGCGCCAGCAGAGCTGCTCGCAGCATGACAAATCCTTTCGCCTGGGTGCCGAAGGTTCACGTATCTCTCTCGATACGGACCCTACCGGCTCGATCCAAAGGGGCGCTCACGCGTCCGTGACGCGCCTCCGGCGGAGCGTGCTGGCCCGCAACCCAATTCGCTTCGCGCCCCGTTGCGGCTAAGGTGCCGGCCACCACGCCCCCAGACTGGAATCGCGAGCACCGCCCATGGAACGCCCCGAGGTCCTCAAGCGCGAGATCAAGGCCCTCCTCTTCGACCAGTACGGCACCATCGTCGACATGCAGAAGGGGCTGACCGACGCCGCTACCCCCTTCCTCGCCAAGAAGGGCTGGAAAGGCTCGCCCAACAGCTTCGTGACGTGGTGGCGGCGCACGCACTTCGAGAACTCGATGATCGACGCGCTTCTCGACCGCGGCCACACGCCCTACCGCCAGATCGGCCACCGCGCCGTCTCCTACGTCATGGACCGCTGCGGCATCGCCTACACCCAGGAGGAAGTTCGCTGGCTCGTCTCCGAGATCGAGAAGCTGAAGCCCTTCCCCGATGTCATCGCCGCCCTCGAAAAGCTGCGCGGCGCCGGCTACAAGCTCGTCATCCTCTCCAACGGCGATCCCGACATGCTGAAAGCCGCCGGCCCGCACATCGGCTTCCCCTTCGACCGCGTGATCTCGGTTGCCGAGGCCGGCTACTTCAAGCCGCACTGGAAGACCTACGCCACGGCGTCGGAGCTGATCGGCCTCGACCGCTCCTCGATCCTGTTCGTCGCCAACCACGCCTTCGACTGCATCGGCGCCAAGGCCTACGGCATGCGCACGGCCTTCATCGACCGCCGCAAGCGCCCCTTCGGCGAGACCCCGCACGCCCCCGACCTCCTCGTCGCCGACTTCGCCGAGCTCGCCGCCACGCTGGCGTAGGTTGGGTTAGCGCGGCCACGACGCTGGGGTGCTACTTGCGACGCCGATCCGCGCGTAACCCAACACGTTCCCGGCGAGACAGGCGTTGGGTTACGCGCGGAATGAGCGTTGGCGGAATGAACTGCCGGAGCGGCCGCGCTAACCCAACCTACATTTCGGCTTCGCGTCACCCCCGCGTCAGCAGCTTGCCCTGCAGCTGCAGGATGCAGCCCTCGATGTTGTGCAGCGTCTCGTCGAGCCTGCGCAGCTCGGCCGCGACCTCGGCGGCCGTCGGCTTGCGCGCCTTTGCCTCCGCAGCCGTTCCCTGGTCCACGAGCGCGGAGAGGCCCCAGCGCACATCGTCGAGGAACGTGGCAACGCCCGACGGCGCCGGCTTTCCCTTCTTCGCCCGCGTGGGCCGCATGGCGCGCTGCTGCTTGGCCAACGCCCCGCGCAGGAATTTCAGCTCCCGCTTCTTGTGGCGCAGCTCCTTGAGCGCGGCCTTCGCCTCCTGCGCCGATGTCACCGTGACCGACACCGCCGTGCCGTCGATCTGGGTGAAAC
>JBGGME010000109.1:0-35107 GCA_041288195.1 Hyphomicrobiaceae bacterium | reverse complement strand
CCACTTCACGCAGGCTCGAGGCACCCGACAGCTGTGCGTGCAGCAGGGCGATAAGCTGGCTCTTGCTGCTCAACTTGCGCACGCCTCGATCGGAGCCGTGCTCGTCCACAAGCGCTTCGAAGCGGGGCCAGGGAATGAACTACAGAAGGCCGTGCAGAAGCGTATTGTGATGGCGCATGGTGTTGGTCCCCTTCCGTGTCCGAGCTGCCGGCAAGCTTCTCGAATCACAGAAGAATCAACGCCATGCTCTTTGTCCATCATTCCCCGACCGGACAGCAGTGCGCTTGTCGCCGGGATCCACCTCTCCAAATGCGCCGGCGCTCGCGGAGAGATGGATGCCGGGGACAAGCCCCGGCATGACAGATCACAGCGACCGGCCGCCGTCGACGACGATCTTCACGCCGGTGGTGTAGGTGAGGTGCGTGGCGCAGGCGAGGATGGCGCGCGCGCAGTCCTCGGGCGTGGCGATGCGCTTCAAGGGATTGGCGGCGGCGGCCTTGGCGTTGAACTCGGCGCCGCGTCCCGGCACGAAGTTGGTGTCGACCGCGCCGGGCGAGACGGCGATCAGGCGGACCTCGGGGCCCAACACGCGCGCGAGCGACTTCACCATCACGTCGAGGCCGGCCTTGGTGGCGCCGTACACCACCGAGGAGCCCGAGCCCTGGAAGCCGGCGATGGAGGACACCTGCACCACGAGCCCGTCGCCCGAGACCTTGAGCATCGGCGCGAAGGTGCGGATCGCCGCGTACTGGCCGCGCCAGTTGATCTCGAACATGCGGTCGATGAGGGCATCGTCGAGGCCTTCGAGGTCGGTATGCGGCACGGCCTTGGTGAAGCCTGCCGAGTTGACGAGGATGTCGAGCCGGCCGTAGCGCCTGGCGATCTCATCGCGCAGCGCAACGAGCGTGCCCGTGTCGCCGACATCGGCCGGCAGCGCTGCATGCCCCTCGCCCTTCAGCGTCTTGAGCCTCTCGGCCGCCCGCGCCGCCGGCTCGGTGCCCGGCCGATGCGTCATGATGACCTTGGCGCCCTCGTCGGCGAACATCACGCACGACGCCGCGCCGATGCCGCCCGCCCCGCCGATCACCAGCGCGACCTTGCCTTTGATCGATACGCCCGTTGGCATTCGTTCCCTCCTGCGCCCCTGGTGCAATGGCGACCTTACCCCAGGTCGTCACTCCGACGAAGGTCGGAGCCCATGCGCCGTGGACTGGGTGCCGGCCTTCGCCGGCATGAAGTCGAGGGCGATGGCCAGCTACATCGCCCGCTTGGGGACGGTGGCGAGGAACTGCTGCAGCTCGGCCTTCCAGAACTTCGCCATGCCGGTCGTGCCGTGGCCGCGGGTGTCCGCGCTGGCGGGGATCAGGAGCAGCTTGCCGTTCTTCACGCGCTTGAGCTCGCGATCCATGATCCCGGTCTCCGGCGGGTTGCGCTCGTCGTCGGCCGAATTGATGGCGAGCAGCGCCGCCTGGATGCGCTCCAGGCCAACGGAGGGGTTGTAGTCGCGCGAGGAGTCCCAGGCATAGAGGATGTCGTTGGCGTCGGCGTTGAACGCCGCCGCCAGTCGCTGGTCGAGCAGCTTGTCGGCGGCATCGCGGGTGGGCGCCTGCTTCTGGTAGGCGAGCGTACCGCCGTTGGTGGCGATGCCGTAGAAGACGTTGGCGACGCGGAAGGCCTTGGGCTGCTCGGTGTAGTCGCCGCCCCTCCAGTCCGGGTCGTTGCGGATGGCGTCGATGATGAGCCGCCGCATCATCCAGTTGCGGCTCGACATCTCGGTCGGCTGCGCTGCCATCGGCGCCAGCACATCCATGAATCCTGGATGGGTGACGCCCCAGATCCAGGTGTGCATGCCCCCCATCGAGTTGCCGAGGATCAGCCGCACGTGGCGCAGGCCGAGACCCTCGGTCGCGAGCCGATGCTGGGCGGACACCATGTCGTCGTAGTTGTAGCGGGGAAACTTGGCGCGCAGCCCATCGGACGGCTTGGCCGACTTGCCGTGGCCGATGGCATCGGGGAGCACGATGAAATACTTGGACGCATCGAGCGGCTGGCCGGGCCCGAACAGCTCGCCGCCGAAGGCAGGCGACAGCATGCTGGCCCCTGAGCCGGTCGTGCCATGCAGGATCAGGACAGGCTCGCCCGAGGGCTCGCCGATCGTGCGGTAGTTGATGCGCAGCTCCGACATCACCTCGCCGGTATGAAATCGGAAGTCGCGCGCCGTCCAGCTCGCTTCCTTGGGCGCGGGTTGCTGGGCCGCCGCCGGCATCAGCACGGCAACGAGCAGAGTTGCAGTCACAAGCGCGCGCAGCGTGAGCCTTGGCGTCCTCACCCCGGTCTCCTTTTTCTCGATTGCGGTGCCGGGATGTGTGTCCAGCCGGCATCGCTGCAATCCTAGCGCGATGCTCCATTCGTCAACAACCCGTTAACGCGAATCAGGCGAATCGGTAAGGAAGAATCAGGGGACACAGGGGGACGATCATGCGCGCACTGAGGCTTGGAGCTGCCGCACTCGCGGTTGTCGTTGCAATTCCGGCCGGGATGGCCAACGCCGACGGCTACAGACCGGCCACCGCCGATCGCTACCGGCCGGCGCCGCAGTTCATGGCGCCGATCACCTACGACTGGAGCGGCTTCTATCTCGGCGGCCAGATCGGCGGCGCCTACGGCAGCGTCGATTGGAACTACACCGGCACTGCGATCAGCGTCGAGGAGACCACGACCACCTTCGCGGGCGGTGCGCACGCCGGCGCGCAGAAGCAATGGGGCCGGATGGTCCTCGGCATCGACGTCGCCTACACGTGGGCGGACCTGGAGCGGACCGCGCCCGCGCCCCTGCTGACCAACTCCACGCTGACGGCCAGCGCCAACGACATCCTGCTGGTGACGGGCAAGGTCGGCTATGCCTTCGACAACCTGCTGGCGTCGGTACGCGCCGGCTGGGCCTCGGCAACGGTGGAGTATGCAACCAACCTCAACGGCGTCGTCTCCAGCTCCTCGAGCGAGCGGGAGGGCGGGTGGACCGCCGCGCTCGGCATCGAGTACGCCGTGCTGCCCAACGTCATCCTCGGCGTCGAGTACGACTACATCCGCATCAACGCCGGCGGCACCGGTGCGGCGCCGGTTCTGGGGTCGGTCTCGGACGGGGGCGTCGATATCCAGACCGTCCTGGCGCGGCTGAGCTACAAGTTCGGTCCGGTGGTCGGCAGGTAGCCGGGCGGCGCCAGGCTCCCAGCAGCCGGCAACGACGGGAAAAAACCGCGTGCCGGCCTGCCGGCTGCGCCAAAGTCGCCACATTGGATGGCCGTAATGCCGCGGTCCCACGTGCGGGGACCCGAAAACGCTACGCCTGTTGCCCGCTTGCCAGACCTCGCGGCGATCCATCGGAAGGCGGCCGCATGTGCTGGCAATGCCTGGCAGCAGCCATTAGGTTTGCGCCAATCTTGGAGAGATTGACGATGCTGGAAAGACTTGCGCCCGCGGCACTCGCGGCGATGCTGCTGGGCCTGACCGTGACCGGCACCGTTCCCGCGGAGGCGCAGACAACGACGGAGGCGGCTGCCGAAAAGCCTGCGGCTGCCGCGGTGCAGCCGGCCTCGCCCGCAGCGACCCCGCCGGCGACGCCCGCAAGCGAGGCAGCTCCGGCGCCTGCTCCAGCACCTACGCCCGCCGTAGCCGAGCCTCCGCCACCGCCGCCGGTCGACCCGCTGCTCGCAGAGATACGCCGCCAGCTCGCCGAGCCCCCGCGCGGCAACGTCGAGCGCGCCGACCGCACCGCGCTCACGACCTACTATGCAGCGAGCGAGGCACCCTTCCTGTGGGTCGCCAAGGACGGCTTCACGCCCAGGGCGCGCCATGCCATGGCCGAGATCGCCAAGGCCGACGACTGGGGCCTCACCGCGAGCGCCTTCGAGCTGCCGCAGCTGCCGCAAGGCGAGGCGTCGGCAGCCGTGCTCGCCGCCGCCGAGATCAAGCTCGGCCTCGCCGTCCTCAAGTATGCGCGGCATGCCCGCGGCGGCCGGCTCGACCCGGCCGCGCTCAGCAAGCACCTCGACATGAAGCCGACATTGCGCGAGCCCAAGGCCGTGCTCGATGCCGTGGCCGCTACCGACACGCCGGGCGACTACCTGCGCGCGCTGCATCCCAGGCACCAGCAGTTCCAGCGCCTGCGCCAGGCCCTGCTCAAGGCGCGTGGCGGCGGCAGCGCAGCGCGACCCTCCGAGCCCGCCAGCGCCGACCCCACGGCCGTGCGCCTGCCGGACGGCCCGCAGCTCAAGCTCGGCTCGGAGCATCCCCACGTCGCCCTGCTGCGGCAGCGTCTGGGCGTGCCAGCCTCGCGCGGCGCCGAGAAGATTTTCGATCTCGAGCTGCAGGATGCGCTCAAGACCTTCCAGGGCCGCAACAACATCCAGGCCTCGGGCCTGCTGACGCCGCGCACGCGCGCCGCGCTCAATGGCGGCGTGCCGAACGACAAGCCTCAGGCCAAGCCCGTGCTCGCGGGGTCCGAGGCCCAGCGGCTGATCGCCAACATGGAGCGCTGGCGCTGGATGCCCGAGGAGCTGGGCGAGACGCATATCTGGGACAACATCCCGGAGTTCATCGCCCGCGTCTACAAGAAGGGGCAGGTCATCCATACCGCCAAGATCATCGTCGGCAAGCCGAACACGCCGACGGCGGTCTTCTCGTCACCGATGAAGTTCCTGGTGTTCCACCCCGAGTGGGGCGTGCCCGACAGCATCAAGCTCAAGGAGATCGCGCCCTATCTGTCCGGCGGCGGAGGGTTCTTCTTCTTCGGCAACGACACCTCGATCCTGACGCGGCAGAGGATGCGCGTCGTCTACAACGGCCGCCCCGTCGATCCCTCCTCCGTGAACTGGGGCTCGGTGGACGTGCGCCGCTTCTCCTTCATCCAGTCGCCGGGGCCGCACAACGTGCTGGGCGTCGTCAAGTTCATGTTCCCCAACAAGCACGACATCTACATGCACGACACGCCGCAGCGCGAGCTGTTCGAGCAGCAGGTGCGCCTGTTCAGCCATGGCTGCATCCGCGTGCACAATCCCGGACGCCTGGCAGAGCTGCTGCTCGCCGAGGACAAGGGCTGGCCTGCCGAGCAGGTGCGCGGCCTGCTGGCCCAGGGCAACAACAACGAGGTGCAGCTGCAGCGCCAGATCCCCGTGCACGTGAGCTACTTCACGGCGGTGGCGGGCGAGGACGGCCACGTCAACTACTTCTCCGATGTCTACGGCCACGACAATCGCGTGCTGGCGGCGCTCGGCGGCAGGCCGCTGCCCGCCGACCTCGGCCCCGGCGACGAGTACAGGGAGGCGTCGCGCCAGCCTCAGCGCAAGTACAAGCAGACGAGCAACGACTTCTTCTCCGGGCTGTTCGGCAACTGAGCAACGGACGCGGGGCCGATGCAGGGTCGCAGCCGCCGCACCGCCACCCTCCGCCGGCTCGGCGCTTTGCTCGCCGGCGTGCTTGCCGTGCTCGCCTCTGCAATCCCTGCGGCAGCGCACGACGTGCGCGTGCTTGCGGCCGGTGCGGTACAGGGCGCTGTTCAGCGACTCGAGCTTGCGGTAGTTGACAGCGGCCACAAGCTTCTCGCCACCTACGATACGGTCGGCGCCCTGCGTGAGCGCGTGCTCGCCGGCGAGGCCGCCGACGTGGTGATCCTGAGCGAGGCCGGCATGGCCGCGCTCGCCGCGGCGGGCAGGATCGATGCCGGCACTCTGATCGATCTGGGTGCGACCTCGGTTGCGCTGGCGGTGCGCAAGGGTGTCGAGGTCCCCGACGTCAGCTCGCCCGATGCCTTGAGGCGCACCCTGCTTGCGGCGGCCTCGATCGCGCACGCCGACCCGGCGCGCGGCGCCACTGCGGGGGCGCATTTCGCAAGCGTGCTGCAGCGGCTCGGCCTCGCGGAGCAGCTGCGCGACCGCATCGTCGTGCTGGGGTTCGGCGGCGACGTCATCGCCGGCGTCGCGGAGGGGCGGTTCGCGATCGGCGCCAGCCAGTCGAGCGAGATCGTCGCCCATCCGGGCGTAGTGCTGGCGGGCCGCCTGCCCGAGCCCTTTGCCCACCACACGCGCTACCGCTCGGCCAAAGTGACGGGCGCAGGCCCATCGGCCGATGCTTTCCTGGGCCTCCTGACGGGGCCGCAGGGCCGCGCGGAGCTTCAGGCAATAGGCTTCGGCCCGCGTTAGCGTAACGTGATTGGGCTCGCCGGGAGGCCACATTGCCGCCGCTCGGCGATCACCTGGCCGCGCTGAGACCTGCCTCATGGACGTCTGCGCGGCCCCGGTAGAGCTTCGCGGTCCCGTGGAAGCGCAGTATAGTGAAGTTGTTCAACTAACCAGGGAGGAAACAAAAATGTGGTTCGGCAGGATCGCGCTCGGCATCGCGTTTGCGTCGCTCGTGACCGGTGCTTCGGCACAGGATCGGCGGCCCGAATATGGTCCATCCATCACCCTCGAAGCCGCAAAGAAGATCGCCGCGGGAACGCTGGCTGAATGCCAGAAGAACAGCTGGAACGTAGCCGTCGCGATCGTCGACACGCACGGCTTTCTCGTCTACTTCGAGCGCAATACGCAATACGCCAGCATGGACATTGCGATCGGAAAAGCCAGGGCCGCAGCGACCTACCGGCGTCCCACGAGGGTTTTCGCCGACGCAATCAACAAGGGCAGTCCGGCAACCGCGACGCTGCCCGGCGTCTTCGCCTCGCCCGGCGGCTTGCCGATCATGGTCGACGGCAAGGTCACCGGCGCGGTCGGGGTAAGTGGCGTGACCGGAGACCAGGACGAGCAGTGCGCCAAGGCCGGGACAGGCGGGTAGCCGAGGCGGTATTCGCTAGCCTGCGCTACCGCGCGGTGCGCCTCAGCGGGGAGCCGGCCGGCTCCCCGCTAGCGCTCGGCCTGGGATCGCTCGGGCCGCGCGCGAGGGACGGCGGCACATGCTGCAACTGATGCCGTGGTTCACCCTGCTCGCGGCAGTCACGCTTGCGGCATGTGCGTTCCCGGTGCAGGCGGCCGAGACGGTGACGATCACGTCGTCGCTCGCGAGCAAGGGTCCGTTCACCGCGAAGCTGCTGAAGCCGTCCGGGGCGGGGCCGTTTCCGGTCGTGGTCGCGCTGCACGGCTGCGGCGGCCTGCTGAACAGCCGCGGCCTGCTGCGCAGCCGCGAGGCCGACTGGGCCGATCGCTTCCTCGCAGCGGGCTACGCCGTGCTGTTCCCCGACAGCTTCACGGCGCGCGGCATGCGCGAGATCTGCACCAACGCCGAGCGATCAATCTTTCCCAAGGATCGCGCCGACGATGCGCTGGCGGCCGGGGAGTGGCTGGCCGGGCAGCCCTTCGTCGACAGGCGCAGGCTGGCCCTGATCGGCTGGTCGCACGGGGCCATGGCGGTACTGTGGGCGCTGCGGCCGGGCTTCATGGGCAATCCGCCGCTGTTCAAGACGGCGATCGCGTTCTATCCGGGCTGCCGCCAGATCGACCGGCTCGAGGACTGGCGTCCGAGCGTCCCGCTGACCCTGATGATCGGGTCTGCCGACGACTGGACACGACCGGGCCCCTGCCGCGACCTCGCCAAGCGCACCGGCTTCCGCTTCATCGAGTACGACAACGCCTACCACGGCTTCGACGCGCCCAACTCGCGCGTGCGCGTGCGCGAAGGACTGGGCAGACCCAAGGACGGCAAGGCGCACGTCGGCACCGATCAGGCAGCCCGCGTTGCCTCGATCAAGGAGGTGATGGCAATCCTGCGCGAGGCGTTCCGGACGCCATGAGGTGCGCAACCTGCCTTGTCGCTGCGCGGGCGCCTGATAGGCTGCAGCCATCGCGCTGCGCAACATCACGCGCTCAAGGGAGGTCTCGATGATCTATGAACTTCGCACCTACACGGTGAAGCAGGGCACCGCGCCCGAGATGGCCAAGGTGGCAGGCACGGTCGGGCGCGAGATCCGCGGCGACAATTTCGGCAAGCTCGAGGGCTACTGGGTGAGCGAGATCGGCCACCTCAACCAGCTCATGCACCTGTGGAGCTACAGCGACCTCAACGAGCGCGCGCGCCTGCGCGGCGAGCTCGGCAAGAACCCGCGCTGGACGGGCGAGTACATCCCGCTGACGCGTCCGAACCTGATCCGCCAGGAGGTGCGGCTGCTCAACCCCGTGATTGCTCCGAAGGCGCCGGCGTCGACGCCCAACGTCTACGAGCTGCGCGCCTATCGCACGAGGCCCGGCGCCAGCAAGCAGTGGGCGGACCTCATCGCCAGCGTGATGCCGGTGCGCGAGAAGTATTCCAAGATCGTGGGGTTGTTCGTGACGGAGGCCGGCCAGCCCAACGAGGCGGTCCACATCTGGGCCTATCCCGATCTCAACGCGCGCGCCGCCGCGCGCACCGGCGCGATGAAGGACCCGGGCTGGCAGGAGTTCCTGGGAAAGAGCGCGCCGCTGCTCGAGGAGATGCACTCCACCATCATGATGCCGGCGGCGCACTCGCCGCTTAAGTAGTCGGCCGCTGCCGGCCGACGTCGACGACGTGCAAAAGCAAAGGTGCCGACCCGAGGGCCGGCACCTTGCGAGAGCTCGGACGGCGTCGGCTCAGACGGCTTCCTTCAGGTCCTTGGCGGCGCGGAAGGCAACCTTCTTGCTGGCCTTGATCTTGATGGCCTCGCCGGTGGCGGGGTTGCGGCCCATGCGCGCCGGCCGCTTGCGCACCTGCAGGATGCCGAGCCCGCCGATGCGGATGCGCGCGCCGCGCTTCAGGTGCTTGGTGACGGTTACGACCATGTCCTCGAGCATGGACATGACCTGCTTCTTCGGCAGCTCGTGGGATTCCGACAGGGTCTCGGCAATGTTGCGCAGGGTGACGGTCTCGGGCTTTGCAGGGGTGGAATTGGCAGCCATGGGTCTATCCCTCTCCTAGTGGAAGACGAGGCGAGTACCATATCCCGAAAGCCAGGAATACAAGCGTTTTTCGCACTGATTGCACAATTTTCCATTGTGCGGACCGGCGGTCGCAGGCGATGGGGCCGGACCGAACGGGCGGGAACCGGGCTCCGAACCACAGGGGCACCCAAAGCCGTGCTCGGGGTGCCCCTCGACCCGAAAGGTCGACCGGCGCGACGCTGGCGTCCGCGTCAGGTCTTCATGTTGCGATAGCGGATCATGTAGGACCCACTGGGTGTCGAGCCACGAGTTGGAGGAGGGCTTGAATATCTTTCGAAGTGTGGCGTTGACGGAGCGCCTCAGGCGCACCTGTCCCGAGGGGCACGCCATGCGTGACAGGGCGTCTTCTTGACGAGCGCTCGGTTTTTGGCCTTGCCGCCGCTTTGCGCGTCATGGATGGCAGCTTCTTTCCGGGACGTGGTGCGCTAGTATGTCAGCGCGACGGGTGCATGGCCGGCGTCGCATGATTTCGGCAATGGCGCCCGCAGGGTCCGCAATGGAGCATCGACCAAGGTTGAATGCGGGCCGGCCAACGAAAAAAGCTGTCTGTCTCGGTCCACAGGAGAAGTGACTATGCAATCGCAAACAGACGTTTGGCGAAGTCGAGTGAGTAGCAGTCTCGGTATCGTGCTTGGTGCTGCCGTGGCTGCCGCCGCGGTGGCCTGGACGGGCACGGCTGAGGCGCAGACCAAAACGCTCAAGATGCAGTCGACGTGGCCGGCGAGCCTCACGCTGCAGGACAACTTCAAGTTCTTCGGCGAGCGCGTCGAGAAGCTGACCGGCGGCACGCTCAAGATCGAGACCATGGCTGCCGGCCAGATCGTGCCGCCGTTCGAGATCCTGGACGCCACCAGCAAGAAGGTGATCGATGGCGGCCACGGCATCTCCTACTACTGGGTCGGCAAGAACAAAGCCGCCACGCTGTTCTCCAACACGCCGGCCGGCATCGTCGGCATGGACCAGATGGACTTCCTCGGTTGGATCTACGAGGCAGGCGGCCTCGAGATGTGGTGGGACTTCTACCAGAAGGACCTCAAGCTCAACGTCGTGGCCTTCCCGATCCTGCCGTCGAGCCCGCAGGCGCTCGGCTGGTTCAGGAAGCCGATCCAATCGGTGGAGGACTTCAAGGGCATGAAGTGCCGCCAGACCGGCATCGTCGGCGAGATCTACAAGAAGATGGGCATGAACACGGTCAACATGCCCGGCGGCGAGATCGTGCCTTCGGCCGAGCGCGGCGTGATCGACTGCGCCGAGTGGGTCGGCGGCGTCGAGGACCTACGCCTCGGCTTGCCGCAGGTGTGGAAGTACCACTACACGCCGGGCATGCACGAGAACGCCTCGATCGGCGAGCTGATCATCAACAAGGAGGTCTGGGATGGCCTCACCCCACAACAGCAGGAGGCGATCCGCTCGGCGACGACCGAGACCCTCGTGCGCTGGTGGGTGAAATGGCAGAAGCAGAATGCCGATGCCATCGAGGAGATGCAGACCAAGCACGGCACGCAGATCCTGCGCACCCCGCCGGAGATCCTGACCGAGTTCTTGAAGGCGTGGGACGAGATCGCCAAAGAGGAGATGGCCGTCAACCCGATCTTCAAGAGGATCTACGAGTCCCAGAAGGCCTACGCGTCCAAGGTCGTGCCGGCCAAGCGCTTCATGTTCCCGCCCTACTCGTTCGCGGCGAACTACTACTTCCCGCCGCAGTCGCGCTAGCGACCCGCGCAATTGGCAGGAAATCGAGGGGCGGCTGCGAGTTGCAGCCGCCCCTTTCCAGTTTTCGAAGGGCGGCGACGGGGCTCGGTAACAAAGCCGATACGGTCGGACTGGCGCGACGGGCCACGGCACGGATAAAGTCTCCCGAGCGCGACACTGCGATCCGAACCCGCATGGGATGGAAGACATGGCCACCACCAAGGGCAGCTCTGCCGGCAAGAGCAACGCGGCCGCCAAGGCACCCGCGGTCACCAAGGGGCACTGTCAGTGCGGGAACATCGAGTACGAGTTCACGGGCGAGCCGAAGTGGGTGATGCACTGCCACTGCGAGAGCTGCCGGCGCGCGGTGTCGTCGGCGGTAGCCACCTACGTCGGCGTCAGGCTCGACCAGTTCAGCTACCTCAAGGGCGAGCCCACCTATTACGAGTCCTCGCCTGGCGTGAAGCGCTACTTCTGCACCAACTGCGGATCGCCGATGGCCTATGCGGGGACGCGCTGGCCGGGCGAGGTGCATCTCTTCCACGGCACGCTCGCCGATCCCGAGCAATGGCCGCCGACGGGACATGCGCACGTGACCGAGCAGGTGGCGTGGTTCGAGATCAACGATCACCTGCCGCGCTACGCGGCGACGGCGGGCAAGGGCGCCAAGCCCGTGCGCAAGGGGCCGAAGAAGTAGCGGGCGTGTTGCGCGGGCCGGCGCCCGCACCTATCTCTGGCGAAGTGTCGATCCTTTCAGGAAGGAGGTCACGATGCGCCGATTGCTGCTCGGTCTCGCGCTCGCATCCCTGCCGGCTGTCGCCGCGCTCGCTCATCACGGCTGGGGAAGCTACGACGCCGCCAAGCCCGTCACCGTGGCCGGGCCGATCGAGACGCTGAAATACGAGAACCCGCACGCCACCCTAACCGTGAAGGCAGCAGACAAGGTGTGGACGGTGACGCTTGCGCCGGTCTCGCGCATGCAGGCGCGCGGCGCGCCGCCCGAGCTGGTCGCCGTCGGCAAGACCGTGTCGGCCTACGGCTACCCTTCGACCGTGGAGAAGGACGAGATGCGCGCCGAGCGCATCACCGTCGACGGCAAGACGGTCGAGATGCGATGATGCCGGCGGTGCTGGCGGAGGCGCCGCAGCTTCTCATCGCCCTGGAGCAGTCGGGCCTCGCCACCGCGATCCGGCAGTCGACCTGGGCCTACCCGGCGGCCAATGTCGGTCACATCCTGGCGCTCACCGTGTTTGCCGGCGCCGTCACCGTGATGGATGCACGGCTGCTCGGCGCGTTTGCGGCGGCGCCGCCCGCGAGCGTGGTGCGGCCGGCGCGGCGCGCGGCAATGCTGGGCCTGCTTGCGATGCTGGCCACCGGCTTCGTGCTGTTTGCCGCCGAGGCGAGCCATGTCGCCATGAACCGGGTATTCCAGATCAAGATGGCTCTGGTCGGCCTCGGCGTGCTCAATGCCGTGCTGGTTGGGCGTGCGCTCGTTGCCGCGCTCGACGGCATGCCGGCCTTCGCGCCCATGCCGGCCCGCATCCGGCTGGCGGCGTTCGCATCGCTGGCGATCTGGCTGTCGGTGGCGGCCTGCGGGCGCTTGATCGCTTATTTTTGAGCCCTTCGGGCGCGGCGTGGGCTAAGGTCGCTGTGCACAAGGCTGCATCATCAGTCAGGGGCCAGGACGAGGGAACCGCCATGAGAGTGTTTGTCGTTGCGATCGGTGCGCTGCTTGCTGTCGCAGGTGCCGCACTGCCGGCCGCGGCTCAGACGCAGCCGAAGCAGCAGCCCAAGGCCGACGTAAAGAAGGAACCGGCCCCGCGGGCTGCAGCTCAGCCGCGGGGCGATGCCTACCGGGAGCGACTGGCCGACAAGCTGCCCTACGGCTCGCAGGCCTGGTGGGACCAGATGTCCCTCGAAGGCCGGCTCGGGACCGACAGTCCCTGACGCGCGTTTCGGGCGTGCTATAAGGCGGCATGAGCGAATCTGCGAAACCGAACACTGTCGTCACGGTCGGCAAGACGACCTTTGCCAACGATCGGCCGATCGCTGTGTTCGCCGGTCCCTGCCAGATGGAAAGCCGCGCGCACGCGCTGGAGATGGCCTCCGCGCTGAAGGAGATCGCGGGGCGGCTCGGCGTCGGCCTCGTCTACAAGACCTCCTTCGACAAGGCCAACCGCACCAGCCTCAAGGGCAGGCGCGGGATGGGCCTCGACGGTGCCCTGTCCGTGTTCGCCGAGATCCGCGAGAAGCTGTCGCTGCCCGTCGTCACCGACGTGCACGAGGCCGGCCAGTGCGCGCGCGTGGCCGAGGTGGTGGACGTGCTGCAGATCCCGGCCTTCCTGTGCCGGCAGACCGACCTGCTGGTGGCGGCCGCAAAGACCGGCCGGGTGGTCAAGGTCAAGAAGGGCCAGTTCCTGGCGCCCTGGGACATGGCCAACGTGGTGGCCAAGATCACCGAGAGCGGCAACTCGAACGTGCTGGTGACCGAGCGCGGCTCCTCGTTCGGCTACAACACGCTGGTGGTGGACATGCGAGCACTGCCGATCATGGCGGGCATCGGCTGCCCCGTGATCTTCGATGCCACGCACGCCGTGCAGCAGCCGGGCGGGCAGGGCACGTCATCGGGCGGAGACCGGCGCTACGTGCCGACGCTGGCGCGGGCGGCGGTGGCCGTCGGCGTCGCCGGCCTTTTCATCGAGACGCACCAGGACCCCGACCGCGCGCCCTCCGACGGCCCCAACATGGTGCCGCTGAGAGAGTTCGAGGGACTGATGGCGGAGCTGATGGCGATCGACCGGGTGGTGAAGGGCCGCAAGTAGCCGGCGCGCCCGCGACGTGTCGTGTGCATGCCGCACACGCTTCCGGTCTCATCCGATCACGTGGTCGACGATTGTCGTGACATCGTCGATGTTCTCCAGGCTGTCGATGAGGTCCACGAGGGCCCGGGCTTGGTCCTCCCGCAGAGGCCGGGCGGCCGATACGGCGTTGGCCAGGAACTTGGCGATGTGTGCGTCGCGGGTCATGGGCTTGGCCGGGTTGCCGTAGACGGCGTCGATACGGGCGGAGTGGCGGGCGCCGGTTGTGAGCGTCACTTCAACCTCGACCGGCACGAGGGCGTTGGGATCGCCGGCGTCGCGCACCTCCAGGGCGATGCGGCGGGCGAGGTCCTGCGTGACAGGATCGGCGTAGGCGGCATCGTTGAAGTCGTGGAACGCGACCGTCCCGTGCAGGAAGGCACGAGCGGCGACATATGAAGCACACAGCCGCGCGTAGTTGATCTGCATCTGGCTCCTGGGCGGACGGCCCACGAGATGATGCACGAGCGGCGGCACGTAGGCTTTGACCCCCGCGATGTCTGACGCGCCGAAGCCGTGGCGTCGCCTGAGCTCGAGGCAGGCGTCGACAATTCCGTGCGTGGCGCGGCCCGACGGGAACGGTTTGTGCGCAACCTCCGTGATGCGCCAGGCCTTGCCGAAGCTGCCGGTCACCCGGCTCGGATCGCCGCCGGGCTCGATCAGCTTGAAGTAGCCGAACGGGCCTTCGAGGATGTTGGCCGGCCCTTCGAAGCCCGCTCTCGCGAGGTCGCAGGCGACGACAGCGTTGCGAGCGCTGAAGCCCATCTGCATGGCGAGCAGCAGCGAGCCCTCGGTATGCGCCTGCATGTTGCCGCTGAGCTGGCCGTAGGCGATGGCGAAGGCGTGCTGCAGGCGGCAGACGTCGAAGCCCATCAGCCTGCCGAGGGCAGCTGAGCCACCGAACACGCCGACGGTGGCCGGCCGGAAGAACCGCAGGCCCGAGGTCGCAGCCAGCCCGAGCGAGGCTGCCACATCGACGCCAAGGACGACGGCCTCGATCAGCCGGCGGCCGTCGACAGGCTTGCCCTCGACCTTCGCCATGCGCTCGGCACCGGCGAGCGCCACAGGCAAGACCACAGTCATGACGTGGGCAACGGCGGCCTCGTGGACGCAATCGAACTCGGCGTTGTGGACCTGGTAGGCATTGCAGAAGGCAGCCGCGGGCGCCGGCAGGCGCTCGCCCGTCGACCACACGCGCGCGTCGTTGCCGCTGCCCCAGAGAGGCTGGATGGCGACGAGCTCCCGCGCCTTGGGGCCGCTGCTGCCGATGAGGCCGACGCCGAGCGTGTCGAGCAGGAAGGTCTTGGCGGCAGCGATCGCGGCGGCGGGAAGGTCGTTGTAGCCCCTCGCCGCCACGTGCTCGGCGAATGCGGTGATCGCGTCCATGCGGTTGTCCCCCGTGAGCAAGGCGCCGGGCGCCCATCATAGCGCAGCAATGCGTGCATCAGGGATCGGCAGATGCGGCGCAGTGCGTTGCGCTGGACAGGCGGCGGCGGACGCGCGAGAGTCGAGCGGTCGCAAGGGACACGCTGCCATGCTCTCGAAGCTGAAAGATTTCTTTTCGCGTCTCTCCGGCGAGGGCGCTGCCGGCCCCGAGGCGGCCGCGGCGGAGGTCGAGTACAAGGGCTATCTGATCCGCCCGACGCCCTACAAGAACAACGGCCAGTACCAGACCTCCGGCACCATCCGGAAGGAGACGCCCGAGGGCGTCAAGGAGCACAAGTTCATCCGGGCCGACACCTACGCGAGCGTGGACGATGCCAACGCGTTTGCGATCATGAAGGCCAAGCAGCTCATCGATCAGCAGGGCGACCGCATGTTCACCTGATGGGTGCGGACGCGGGAGGAACGGCGATGCCGATCGTGGTCCACAGCAAGGTCGCTCCCGAGCCGTTCAAGGGCGGCGCCACCTACCAGACGCTGGTCGGCGACGAGAAAGGCTCGACGCCGATCCGCGTCGGCATCCAGACCTCGCCGCCGGGCTACCGCACGCCGCTGCACTCGCACCCCTACCTCGAGACGATCACGGTGCTGGAGGGCCAGGGCGAGGCATGGCTGCAGGGGCGCGAGGAGACCGTGAGGCTCCAGCCCGGCGTGACGCTCGTCCTCGAGCCCAACCAGCGCCACTGGTTCCGCGCCACGGGCGATGCGCCGCTCAGGACGTATGGCGTGCATGCCTCGCCGAAGCGGATCGTCGTGGTCCACGACGACGCGCAAGAGACGCCGAGCCGGTAGCTTCATTCCGGCGAAGGCCGGAACCCAGTACACCGAGTTGATCGACACGTGCATGGGTGCCGGCCTTCCACCACGAGCGCGCTGTCGCGCACTCGCGGCGCCGGCATGACGTTAACGCCGACCGCACTTATCCCCGGGCTCCAAAGTCGAGTCATACTGGTTGCACCCCGGCTCAACGAGGGGCGCCATCGCGAGGCGTCTCGATTGGTGCGAGGCGGGGGCCGCAACGAGGGCCCGGCCGCAGTCGGGACCCAGTGTATCCGAGGCCGGTTGGGTCACTCGCCGGAGCCGTTCGCTGGAGCCTCGAGGCGGTGCTGGGCGCAGGTGCCAGACTGCCCCCGGAATACCCGAGCCAGGCAAATGCGCCCAGCTCCCTCCATATCCTCGAGGCCATAGGCCTGCGAGGTGATTTGTGCTGGCGAGATCGTAAGTGGTCAGTGGTCAGTGGAGGGCCCACCGCGGGGCGCGGGTGGAGCTCACCACTCACGACTCACCATCTCACCACCTCACCACCTCGCCATTCACCATCTCACCACACTGTCAGGTGCGGGCGGAGAAGACGAAGGCGGCGCCTACGGCAATGAGGGCGAAGCCGAAGGCATGGTTCCAGGTCAGCTGCTCCTTGAGGTAGAGCACGGAGAAGATGCAGAAGACGACGAGGGTGATGACCTCCTGGATGGTCTTGAGCTGGGCCGCGGAGTAGACGGCGTGGCCGTAGCGGTTGGCCGGGACCGCCAGGCAATACTCGACGAAGGCGATGCCCCACGATGCCAGCACGACGAGGATCAGCGGCTTGGCCTTGAAGTTGAGGTGACCGTACCAGGCCAGCGTCATGAACACGTTGGAGCAGACGAGCAGCACGATCGGCATGATGTAGGCCCAGGGTGCGGCAGTGGGCATGGCGGGTCTCCGGATCGGGGCGCAAGCGCGAGCGCGTTTGACGTGGCTGCCGGCACGATGCCGACAGAAACGGCCCACCGCAACGTGCTACACCGGCGCCTGGACACGGTGTCGCGCAGGCAGGACCGCAACCGGCCCGACACGCCGTCATCCCAGCGTCATGCATGGATGCAGTAGCCTCGACCATGTCCGCACCAGCGATTCGCATGAACCGCCTCAATGCCGACCTGATCCTGCTCGCCGCGGCGGCGATCTGGGGCCTCGCGTTCCTGTTCCAGAAGTCGGCGATGGCGCACGTGGGCCCGCTCACGTTCATTGCCGCGCGGAGCGCGCTGGCGGCTGTCGCCCTCGCTCCCCTCGCCTGGCGCGAGCACGCGCGAGCGGACCGGACCATACCGCACGGGCTGCTGCCGATCGCATGCGGAGGCGGCCTGCTGTTCTTCGTGGCGGCGTGGCTGCAGCAGGCGGGCATCAGAACCGCGACCGTCACCAACACCGGATTCCTCACCGCGCTCTACGTCGTCATCACGCCGTTCATCGCCTGGGGCTGGAACGGCAGGCGGCCGAATGCGGCGGTGTGGCCCGCGATTGCCTTATCGGCGTTCGGCACCTGGCTGCTCGGCGGCGGGGGGCTCAGCGCCCCCTCGCAGGGCGACACGCTGGTGGCGCTGTCGGCGGTGTTCTGGGCGGCCCATGTCGTCATCACCGGACGCGCCTCGCACTACGGCCGTCCCATCGGATTCACGGCGATCCAGTTCGCGCTCGTGACGGTGCTGGCGGTCGCGGCCCTGCTGCCGCTCGAGACGGTGACGCTGGCGGGGCTCGAGGGCGCGGCTATCGACATCCTCTACGTCGGGCTGCTGTCGAGCGCGCTGACCTTCACGCTGCTGACGGTGGCGCTCCGGCATACGCCGCCGTCGGAGGCCGTGATCATCGCCAGCCTCGAGACGGTGTTTGCGGCGGCCGCGGCCTACATCATCCTCGGAGAGCGGCTTGGCGCCATCGGCTGGGCGGGCGCCGCGCTGATCCTTGCCGCCATCCTGTTCGTGCAGCTCGCCGCCGCGATCGGGGCGCGCTGGCGCTGGAACTGAGCGAGGGTCGCCCGTCCCTGTTGCGTGGCGCCGAGTGTGCTAGGCTGGTGCCCGCATGGGGTAGCGACCGTCACGTTCCGTCTTGGCTGCGCCGTCGTTCTGGCGGCGATGGCGGTCGCCCTGGTCTTGCCCGCATCCGCAGTCGAGCCGGCGGATCATGGAGCCGGAGAGAGCGGACCGCCGCCGGCATGGCCGACGTCGCCGTACCACGGCGTCATCTCCGGCGCGACGGGCGAGCCAATACCCTGCCGCTGCCGCTTCAGGGGCAGCGCCTACCGGCTCGGCGATACGGTGTGCATGACGACGCACCTCGGCGTCCAGCTCGCGCGCTGCGACCTGTTCCTCAACAACACCTCGTGGGTGCCGACGGGTGTGCCCTGCACGATGAGCCTGCTGCCGCGGCGGCGGCCGGTGTCGGGCTGAGAGACGATCCGGAGCAGAAAATCTACTGCGATACCGTGCCGCGAAAAGGTCTAGGGTGCCGTCCCATGCGCAATGCTGTTGGCAGGGAAGGTACGATGGCGACTTCATCGCTTTTCTTGGCTTCGGACGGCGGCGGGTACGAACTGCAGATGGGGAGATGGAGTCGTCGGCTGGCGCCAAAGTTCATCGAATTTGCCGGCATCAAGGATGCAGACAGCGTGCTTGATGTTGGTTGCGGAACTGGAAGCCTGGCGTCAACCCTCGCCTTGAACCCGGGCATCCGGGAGGTTCATGGAATTGATTTCTCAGCGGCATACATCGAGTACGCCAAGCAAACTAGCGGTTCCAAAGTTCGATACCAAGTCGGTGACGCCTGCGCGCTGCCATTTGCTGATGGAAAATTCGATCACTCACTTTCGATGCTCGTGCTGCAGTTCATTCCCCAGCCAGAAAAAGCCATCGACGAATTGCGCCGCGTGACGCGCCCAGGCGGCACGGTTGCGGCTGCGACATGGGATTCGCGAGGTGGCTTCGTGTGGCTTCGGATGTTCTGGGACACGGCCGCAATGCTCGATCCGGTCGCAGGCGAGCGGCGAGCGAGAATCTGTGCGAGGCCGCTGACGCGCCCGCGGGATCTTGAACGGGCATGGAAAGCTGCAGGTCTGACAGGCGTCGTGCAGGATATGCTTACGGTGCGTATGGATTTCGAGTCGTTTGTGGACTTCTGGGCGCCACTGGAGGGGAGCGATGGCCCCTACGCAGAGTACGTCCGTACGCTCTCACCGCAGGCGAAGGCTGTCCTCCAAGACAAAGTCCGGTTGGCTTATGTGGATGGTGAAGCCGACGGACCGCGCTCGTACGCAGCAACTGCTTGGGTCGTGAAGGGCAACGTACCAATTTGAGCTCGCCACGAAAAAGGGACAGCTCGCTCCCAACTTCGCCTGCGGTTCATGAGCTCGCCGGCCGCGGCGCTCGCCAGGACGGCAGACGTTCCTCCGACTACAGTCGTCGGCGCTTCATCTGATTGAGTGCACGAGCAAGCCCCTACCTCGGATCGATCGGCGTCGGCGGCGTGCCGCCGCGCTCGATGGCCTCGCCGGCCTGCAGCAGCAGCTCTTCGCGGTAGCGCCCCGCCACCAGCATGACGCCGACCGGCACGCCGCCGGCGACGCCCGTCGAGACGGTGAGGCCCGGCAGGCTCATGAGCGGCAGGCCGACCTGGGTCAGCTGCGCCTCGAATACGCGGCGGAAGCTCGCCGGCGACTCCACGTCCAGCAGATCGGGGAACGGCAGCTCGCCCGACACCGGACAGATCAGCACCGGATGCTGCTCGAGGAACAGCCCCCACTCGCGCGCCAAGGTCACGCGCGCCTGCAGGATGTCGAGCATGCCGTTGAGACTGGGCTCCGGGCACAGCGCCGCCATCTGCTCGTAGACGAAGGTGGCGTCGGGGTCGGCCTCGTCCTTCACGGCCTGCGCGGCCGTGCGCCGGAACTCGGCGAGCCACAAGGCGAGCTGCAGCTCGACGGGCTTGCGGAACGGCGGACAGTCGCGCTCGATCACCTCCCAGCCCGCGGCCTCGAGCCGCTTTGCCGCTTCGCGCAGAGCCTTCTCCACCTCGGGCGCAACCTTCAGGCCGTCCGGTGCCACGGTGAGCGCGGCGCGCTTTGGCGCCGGCCCGAGATCGAACGGCACCGGCGTCCACCAAGGATCGCGCCCGTCGCCGGCGGCCATGGCGTGGAAAGCGAGGCGCACGTCGGGAACCGTGCGCGCGAGCGGGCCTGATACTGCCATCAGCTGGCCGCCGATGTGGCGGTCCTTGCCGGTGAAGTTGACGGCGGGTACGCGCCCCAGCGACGGCCGCAGGCCGTGGATGCCGCAGGCGTAGGCCGGATAGCGGATGGAGCCGGCGATGTCGGTGCCGTGGGCAATGGCGCCGATGCCCGAGGCGACGGACGCGGAGGCGCCGCCCGAGGAGCCGCCCGGCGTGATGGCGCGGCCCCAGGGATTGCGGGTGTGGCCGTGCAGGCTGTTGCGCGTGAACCAGCGCAGCGAGAAGGCTGGCGTATTCGTGCGCCCGATGATGACGGCACCGGCCTTGCGCAGGTTGGCAACCACGGGGTTGTCCACCTCGGCCTCGAGGTCGCGCTGGGTCCTGAGGCCGTTGCTGGTGACGTGCCCGGACTGGTCGACGTTCACCTTGATGGTGATCGGCACGCCGGCGAGCGGGCCCACGTCCGCCCCCCGCGCGAGGCGCTCGTCGATCAGCCGCGCGGCGGTGAGCGCCTCGTCCGGCATCTCCATGACAACTGCGTTAATGGCAGGGTTGACCTTGGCCAAGCGGCCGAGCGCGCTCTCGGTCGCCTCGCGGGCGGAGGCCTTGCGCGAGCGGATGAGTGCCGCCAGCTCACCCGCCGATTTCTGCCAAAGCTCTGCCATCGCCGCTCTCCGCACTCCCAAGCGCCAATCGCCGCCTGCCAGCAGACGAGCATGACCGGCACCGCGAGGTCCAGCGGCAAAACGGTATTCACATGCTCCGCCGGCATCCCGGGCAGGCGCCCGTTGCCCAACTCGTGATCAGGACGCGCCGCACCGACCCATTGACGCTCCCCCGGATCAAATGCTCTTGTCCGGCCATGAAATCCGCCGTTGCGACGCCGGGCTACGTGAAGGCCGTCAGCCTACCCAATGTGCTGACCTACCTGCGCATTCTCGCGGTGCCCGCCGTGGTGCTGTGCCTGTTCCTGATCAAGGGCGACGCGGGGCGATGGTGGGCGCTCGGCGTGTACGTCATCGCCTGCATCACCGACTGGCTGGACGGCTACCTCGCCCGCGTCTGGGATCAGCAGTCGATGCTGGGGCGCATGCTGGACCCGATCGCCGACAAGCTGCTGGTCGGCACCACGCTGCTCATGCTGGCCTACGACAACACCATCGACGGCCCCGCCGTGGGGGCTGCCGCTATCATCCTGTGCCGCGAGATCCTGGTGTCGGGCCTGCGCGAGTTCCTGGCCGAGCTGAACGTCAAGGTGCACGTCACACAGCTCGCCAAATGGAAGACCACCATGCAGATGATCGCGCTCGGCATCCTGCTGGCGGGTCCGGCCGGGGACAAGCTGGTGCCCGGTGTCACGGCCACCGGGCTCGCCATGCTTTGGTTCGCCGCGCTGCTGACGCTGTGGACCGGCTTCGACTATCTCAAGGCCGCCGTGCGCACGGCCATGGAGCGGTGAGGGCAGCGCCCATGCCCCTCAAGATCCGCTACTTCGCCTGGGTGCGCGAGAAGACCGGCAAGGCCGAGGAGGTGCTCGACCTGCCGGCGGGCGTCGGCACGGTCGCCGAACTCGTGACCTGGCTCAAGGGGCTGGGCCCCGAGTATGCCGAGGCCTTCGCCCGCGCCGACGTGATCCGGGCCGCCATCGACCAGGCGCACGTCAAGCCGGGCGCGAGCCTTGCCGGCGCGCGCGAGGTCGCCTTCTTCCCGCCGGTGACGGGAGGCTGACCCTTGGGCGTGCGCGTTCAGCGCGAGGACTTCGACATCGGCACGGAGGTGCGCCACCTCACGGCCGGGCGGGTCGACGTCGGCGCCATCGTCACATTCACCGGCACGGTGCGTGTCGGCAACGAGGGGCGCGACATCCTCGGCATGACGCTCGAGCACTATCCCGGCATGACCGAGGGCGAGCTTGCCCGCGTGGAGGCGGAGGCCGCCAGCCGCTGGCCCCTGCAGGCGAGCCTGATCGTGCACCGGTACGGGGCGCTGAAGCCCGGCGACAACATCGTGCTCGTGGTGACCGCCTCCGCCCACCGGGAGGCCGCCTTCGCTGCGGCCGAGTTCCTGATGGACTACCTCAAGACCAGCGCACCCTTCTGGAAGAAGGAGCTGGGCGCCGACGGCAAGGAGCACTGGGTCGAGGCGCGCCAGAGCGACGGTGCAGCCGCCGAGCGGTGGAAAAAGGCCGACTGACTCGCAATAAGCGTGGCCGCCGGAGCACAGCTAACGTCCGAGTTACCGCATTTCGGCGCCAAGCATTGCGGGCGGTCGGGTTCTTCGCGACACTGATATCGAAAGTAGCGGGCCTCGGGGCTTCCACGATGCGCTATGCACGCGCATGCATTCTTGCGTTCGCCGTCCTAGGCACCGCCGGCTTTGCCACGGCTGCTGGCGCGCAACAGCCCGGCACCTCCGACCGCGACTGCCAGACCATCCGCAGCTGCAACTTCGGCCGCGGCGGGGTGTATCGCGGATGTCTGTCGTCCTACAGCTGTCGCGTGTGCCGGTTCGTTGCCGCACCCTGCTATGTCGACGGGTCGCGCAAGGTGTGCCAGCGCATGCGCTGCACTTGGGGTTGATAGGCCGCCGCTGTCCAAAGTGTCGCCAAGACCCAGCATCACGGAAGTTTGCCTTAACTGCCCGTCGATGGCATAGTGCGGCGTCCTTCAACCATGATTGCCCAGTATTCCCATGAATCAAGTCATTCGCAATTTGCCTTCCATCAGCTTCAATACGATTGGTAGTCGCATCTGGACTCTTGCTAGGGCACTCCTGGACCTCATCTCCCTCGCCATACTCCTCATGGGAGCGGTTTGGGCCTTCCGCAACATTGAAAATATTGTCTACAACGACCGAGTACTTCTATTGCTTGCTCTCGCAACGAGCTGGCTCGTCTGGTCGATCTGGGCGCGTAGAGTGCGCACAACCCAGAATGCGATGGAACAACTAGAACGTGATCTAAGGTCCCTTGACGCGAACAATATTGCGGCAGCCAAGGACCTTTGGGGCGCCGCGGCATTTCATAGAAGACAAGCAGCGCTAAACATTCTCTTTCTTATTGTTGTCCTCTTGGGTACTTCAATCTTTATGATTGCTGCGGGATACATAGCGAATTGGGACTATGGTGTTGTCGAAGTGTTTGAAATTGCGAACCGGGAACTTGAGGCAGCCAACAAGAGAATACCTGAGTCTTGCACCAAAGCCACCGCTTTGTCCCGGACTGATGTAACTGATGATGCTGTTCGAGACATACGAATGCGGATCGAATGGCAAATAGAGCGGAGTTTTCGCGAGGGGCCCCGAATTGATCCGACCAATAGGCAAGCCGTGGTGCAGGCAGCCAGCCTCGCGATTGATCGGGCACTTGACGACGGTTTCAAGAGGACGCTACTAGCAAATATATCGGAAGCAAACGCCGCAACAAGACGAAGCGTCCTTGAGGCATGCACTACTCTAATTAATAGTGTGGCAAATCTACGAGAGTTCTACGCACCTGCCTTCAAGCTAAAATATGAGGCGGAATCCGCACGCACTTCAGACGGTTACCGCATACTTCGGAGCATGGTTCTGAGAATATCATTTGGTGCTTTTGCTCTTTATCTGGCAACCGTGCTACTCCACAACTATAGGTACAATGTAAACATTTCGAACGCCTATAGAGCCCGCTTTGGGACCGTGGTGATGGGCGACATCGAGGTTGAGAAGGCAGTGCGACGCGCCGCCCTTCTCACGGTAGATAACCTCAAGATAGGAAAGGAAGCACACGATCCATTAGAGCGCTTGGTAGAACTCTTGAAGGGTCTAACTGGCGGACGAGAAAAAACCGGTCAATAGCGGTCTCCGCTGGAACGCCTTCTGTCCACGGATCGGGGGTTGCCGACGATTGCGCTAACACAACCGCGACCTTGTAGGGTGACAGTAGGCGGTGCTCTGTGGCGCGCCCAGTGGCCCGCCGTAGCTCCCTCTGTGGCCGTCGCTCGCCGAAAGCACCTTGATGGGCCGTGGGTTCAGGACTTCGGATATGACGCGTTGCCAGCAAGCTTAGCCGTCAGGACGCTCGCCAGCAGCGACGACGCCAGCATGACCGCGAACGCCGCACCGTAGCCGCCGCTGGCGTCGAAGATGGCCGCGCCGATCCAGGCGCCAAGCCCGCCGAACATGTGGTGGATCATGACGATGAGGCCGGTCAGCGCCCCGAGGTTGGCGGTGCCGAACGCGTCGCGCACGAAGATCACGAGCAGCGGCGCCGTCATCAGGAACGTGAAGCCGAAAATGAGGGCGAACACCGTGATCGACAGCGGCGACTGATCGACCATGATGAGCGCGAACGCGCCGATGCGCAGGATGAAGCTCGCGAGCGCTGGCCACATGGGGCCCGAGCGGTCGCTCCAGGCCCCGGCGGCGATCACGCCGAAAAAACCGACGAGCCCCATGGCGGCAAGGAGGTTGCCGGCCAGCAGCGAGTCGACGCCGCGGTCCTGCGCAAAGGCGACGATATGCGTGGCGACAAAGAAATCATCGAGGCCGCAGAGAGAGTAGACGCCGATCAGGAGCCAGAACTGGCGCGTCCCGGCCGCTGCGCGCAGGCTCATGCCGGCGCCCTGGGCTTGGCCGGAGCGCGCATTGCCGGTGCCGCCAAGGGCTGGGGGTGCGGTGCCGGCAGGCCGGACGAGCAGCAGCACGAGCGGCAGCAGCAGCAGGTGGGCGATGCCGCCCCACACGAACACGTGTCGCCAGCCGTAGCCCACCAGGATGACGGCGAAGATGGCGATAATCACCAGCTGGCCCGCGCTCATGCCGGCGCTGACGATGCCGTTGGCGAGGCCGGCACGGTCGGGGAAGGCGCGGCTCACCATCAGCGAGACGGGCGTGATCGAGGCGACGCCGTTGCCGATCGCAAACACCACGCCGTAGAGGACGAGCAGCTGCCACGGCGCCGTCATGGCGCACATCAGGCTCATGCCGACGGCGCTGATGATGAGCCCCCAGGCGAGCACGGCGCGAATGCTGAGCCGGTCGGCGAGCCGTCCCGCCAGGAACATGCCCGCAGAGGTGACGACGAGATAGACCGCGACGGTGGCGCCGAGCACGGTGCGGCCAACGGCAAACTCCTCGGAGATGGGCTTGAGGGTGAGGCCGATGGCAAAGCGCGCCCCGCCGCCAACGAACAGCACGAGGAAGCCGATGGCCACGATGGCGGCGCGCGTCATGGTCGCGGGAGGCTCTGATGAGGACGGGGGCGGGCGGAATGCGGCCCGCGCACCCTGACATCAAACGAGACCCGCGAACAGGTCGGATCGCCGATCAGTCCTCGTATCTGTCGTTGCGGCGCACCCATGCCATCGGATGCGAGAGGCCCGCCTCGTCGCGGCCCTTCGGAACGAGATCGATGAGCTGATAGGCGCCGTTGAGCGTGTCGAGGCCGCGCGAATAGCAGGAGTAGGTGTGATAGACGGCGCCGGCATCGTCCTTGGCGAACACGCTGACGCCCGGAGCCTCGCTGACCCCGAACGCCTGGACCTCGTAGTTGTAGTAGGCCGCCTTCTGCTCCTCGGGCGTGAAGGAGACGTGATAGTCGCGGTTGAAGTCGCTGCCGAGCGAGGACACCCACTTGAAGCTCCAGCCCAGGCGCCGCTTGTAGGCCTCGAGCTTCTCGAGCGGCGCCCGCGAGACCGCGACCAGCGTCACGTCGCGGTGCTTCAGGTGCACGACGATGCCGTTGTAGTTGTCGGCCCAGAACGAGCAGCTGGGGCATCCCTCCTTCCAGTCCGGACCGAACATGAAGTGGTAGACGAGCAGCTGGCTCCTGCCGGCGAAGAGGTCCGACAGCGTCTCCCTGCCCGCGGGACCGTCGAACACGTACTCCTTGTCCACCCTGACCCAGGGCAGCTCGCGCCGCTCCCGGCTCAGACGGTCGCGCGCGTGGGTAAGCTCCTTCTCCCTGGCGAGGAACGCCCTGCGGGCGGTCAGCCACTCGTCCCGCGACACGACGCGATTGGGGTTCATTGCCGATCCTCCTTTTGGTTACGCACAGCGCATCGACAGCACCGGCGGCAGCCGTGCGGCCAGCGTCGACCAGGTCTCGCCGCCATCCTCCGACCCGAACACCTCGCCCGACTGGGCGCCGAAGTAGAGGCCGAGCGGCTTGCCGCGGCTGTTGCAGAAAGCCTGGCGCAGCACGGTCAGATAGGCCTGCGACTGCGGCAGGCCCTGCTCGAGCGCGCGCCAGCTCCCGCCCCGGTCGCGCGTTTCGTAGACGCGCACGCGGCCTTCCGGCGTTACGCGGTCCATGTCCGCCGACAGCGGGATGACGAAGGCGCGGTCGGGGTTCTCGGGGTCGATGGCGAGCGGGAAGCCGAAGTCGGAGGGCAAACCGCGCCCGGTGCCGATGTCGGTCCACGTCTCGCCGGCGTCGTCGGAGCGATAGACGCCGCCGTGGAACTGCATGTAGAGGGTGGAGGGCTGGTGCGGCGCGCGCTCGATGTGATGCACGCAATGCGTGTGCGTGTCGTGGTGCGCCTCCTCGGGCAGATAGCGCGGCACCAGGCCCTTGACGCCCCGCCGCCAGCTCTTGCCTCCGTCTTCGGTCAGCCAGACGCCGCCGGCAGAGATGCTGACGGCCAGGCGCTTCGCATCGCCGGGCCAGGGGCAGATCGAGTTGAGGCACATTCCGCCGGCGCCCGGATTCCAGTGCTGCCGCTCCGGCACGTCCCACAACTCTTGCACCAGCGACCAGCTCTTGCCGCCATCGCCGCTGCGGAACAGCGCGGCGGGGGCGACGCCGCACCACAGCTCCCCGTCGGCGACGCCGGGCTCGATCACCCAGATGCGCTCGACGGCCGCGCCGGCGCTCGCAGGAAACGCCGGGCCGTCCGCCTGCTCCCATTTCCCGGAGGGGTCGTCGGTGTAATAGAGGTGCGGGCCGAACTGGCCGTGCGTCACGCCCGCGAGGTAGCGGCCGGTGCGGGGATCGCGCATGGCGAACTCCGCGACCTCGCCCGGGAACGCGCGGGCCGCGATCTCGTAGGCCTTGCCCCGTCCGCGACGCAGGACGATCAGGCCCTTCTTGGTGCCGACGAGCAATTCTCTCATGTCTCATCCTCCGGAGATGGCGGCGACGATGTGCAGCTCGTCGCCCGGCTCAATTGGCGCATCGAGCGCGACGGCCCTGCCGGCGAGGAACACCTTGACGTGACGGCGCAGCACGCCCTGCTCGTCGGTGACCCAGCCGCGCAGCGCAGGATGGCCGGCTTCCAGCGCCTGGATGGCGCCGGCGACCGTGTTGCCCTCGACCTCGATGGTGCCGAGCCCGCCCGCGCGCTCGCGGATCGAGCCCGTGAGATGCACGCGCGGCATCAGGCGCCGTCGTGGGCGCGCTGCAGCGCGGCGATGTCGAACTTGATCTGCTTCATCATCTCCTCGGCCACTCGCCGTGACTTGGCCTTATCGGGGTTCGCCATCATCTCCCCGAGCGCGGTCGGCACGATCTGCCAGCGCACCCCCCACTTGTCGGTGATCCAGCCGCAAGCCTGCTCTTTTCCACCACTTGCGAGGATCGCGTTCCAGTAGCGATCGATCTCTGCCTGCGAGGTGCAATTCACCATGAACGAGATCGCATCGTTGCACTCGTGGTGCGGGCCGGCGGTCATGGCCATGAACTTCTGGCCGAACAGGGTGAAGTTGACGACCTTGACTGAGCCGGCGGGCCCGCTCGGGGAATCGGCGTTCATAGGCGCCACGCCGTCCACGCGGGAATCGGGAAACACCGAAGCGTAGAACCGTGCCGCCTCTTCGGCTTCCTTGGCGTACCAAAGGAACGGCAAGATCTTCTGGATTGGGGATTGGCTCATGCTGTCGGTACCTCCGGACTGAAAGGCGAATGTCTGCCGTTTGCCAACACGGGCGCGGATCGACCAAGTCGGTCCGTCGACCGTCACGCCGCGAGCTTGAAGTCTGACAGCTGCGAGTCGAGCGCGCGCTTGAAGGCCGGCCGGCCCGTGCAGCGCTCGACGTAGGCGGCGAGGCGCTTGTCGCTGGTGACGATGTCGGTGCGCTCGAGGATCCGCAGCACCGTGGTCATCATCAGATCGCCCGCCGTGAAGCGGTCACCGTCGAGGTAGGGCTTGTCGCCGAGCGACTTGGAGAGGGACGTGAGGCGCCTACGCGCGAACTCGACGGCACCCGGACGCCGCAGCTTGGCCCACTCCTGATCCCGGTAGAAGATGTCGATGCGCGCCACATCCATGACGAACGGCTCGATGGAATTGAGGGCCGCGATCAGCCATTGCGTCGCCCGGGCGCGGGCCTGCGGGTCCTTCGGCAGCAGCGTCTCGCTGCGCTCGCCGACGTAGAGCACGATGGCGCCCGACTCGAAGAGCGCGAAGCCGCCGTCCTCGAGGATCGGCACCTGGCCGAAGGGCTGCAGGGCGCGGTAGTCGGGCTTGTCCTGATCGCCCTGGCCGAGGAGGCGCGTCCTGTAGGGCAAGCCGGCTTCCTCGAGCGCCCAGCGCGCACGCAGGTCGCGCACCTGACCCTGAGCGAAGTCGGGAACCCATTTGAAGGCAGAAACCGTGATCATCCCCAATGCTCCTTTTTCGTGTGGGCTTCTTCTTCCTCATGCCTTCGCGGCTGTGCCGTCGACGGGCGTCATCCAGCCGATGCCTGCGCCGCCGGGCTCGCGCAGCATGGCAATGCGGCCGACGCCGGGGACGTCGAAGACCGGCATGACGAGCCTGGCTCCAGCCGCGACCGCCTTCGCCACGCGCTTGTCGACGTCGTCCACGGCGAGGAACGACATCCAGCTCTCCGGCACCTCGTCGAACTGCGGCGAGGTCAGCGGGAACAGGCCGGCGACCGGCTTGCCGTCCTGCATGGCGACCCAGTAGGTGTGGCCGTCGGGCGTGGCCATGGCCTCGAAGGTCCAGCCGATGGTGTCCGCATAGAAGCGCCTGGCGCGCTCGGCATCGCGGGTTCTCAGCTCATTCCAGTGGAAGTTGCCGTGCGCCCAGTTGCGTTGCTGGTCGCGCTTCTGCTCGCGCTTCTGGGGCTGGCCTCGCTTCTGCGGACGCTTCGCCGTCGTCGTCGCCTGTGCCATGATCCACTCTCCTGTCCCTAGGCGAAATACTGCTCGAGCTTGTCCAGCGTGCCGGTCCAGCCGCGGTTGTGGCCCTCGCGCGCCTTGTCGTCGAAGAACTGCTCGTGGTGGAGCGTGAGCATGGTGCCGTCGCCGTCCTTGGCCACGGTCACGGTGACGAGCGACTCGCGCTCGGGCGTCGAATGCCAGGCCCACGTGAACTGCAGCCGGCTGTTGGGGACCACCTCACGGTAGATGCCGCCGACCTCGTGGCTCTCGCCGTCCTCTGTCTTGAAGCGGATGCGGTAGCGACCGCCCACGCGCACGTTCATCTCGGCGCGCACGGAGTCTTGAGTTGCGTGATGGGGGCCGAACCAGTGCACTATTTTTTGCGGGTCCGCCCACGCGCTGAAGACTTGCGCCGGCGTGGCTTTAAGGCGGCGCTTGAGGGTGAGGCTTGGCTTGGTGAGCATGCTGCGTCGGTCTCCACGAATTTGGCCAGCGCATCGAGGCGTTCGCTCCAGAAGCGCTCGTAGCGGGCAAGCCACTGCATGGCCGTTTCCATTGGCGCCGCCCGCAGGCGGCAGTGCACCGTTCGTCCCGTCTTCTCCCGCTCGACGAGACCGGCGCGAGCCAGCACGTCGAGATGCTTCATGACGGCCGGCAGCGACACCGCGAAGGGTGCGGCAATCGCCGTCACGGCGAGCCCGTCCTCGCGCGCGAGGCGGTCGAGGATCGCCCGCCGCGTCGGATCGGCGAGCGCGGCAAAGGCCAAGTCGAGAGGGACGGGCTCATAGTCAACCATGTGGTTAAGTATTGGCGCGCGCGACGTCGCGTGTCAAGCGTCGGGGGAGACGATCACAGGCAGTTGAAGTTTGTTGCGCCGCGGGTCCGCCACGCTCCCGATCGGCAAGACGCACAACCTCAGGCTCGGCTGCGTCCCGAGGCGAGGCTGCAATCGATGCTGCTCGCGAATTTCGAGAACCTGGCGTGACGCGGGCTCTGCCCGCCGCTCCGGCTATCGCAGGGCCCTGCCGCCGGTCGCGCGCTCCGGAGGGAAGACGCGCAGCCAATCCCGCTTCATGTCCACCACCGTCCAGCCGCGGGCGTTGGCCTCGTCGAGCGCCTTGTCGAGCTTGCCGACAAGGGACTTGCGATCGTAGGCCCACTCGCGCTCGGCATCGGTGTGGTGCACCAGCCCCATGAAGCGCGCGCCGCCGCCGGCTGCCGTCCACTCCAGCATCTGCTGGTCGCCGTCCGAGTTGCCGAAGGCGAACACCGGCCGCCGCCCGATGAAGCGGTTGATGCCGACCGGCTTGCCCGGGCCGTCGTCGATGAACTCGACCTTGGGAAGCTTCACCAGCCGCGGCGCGCCGTCCGGCTGCAACTGGAACTCGGTGAGGCCGGAGGAGCCGACCACCTGCTCGGGGGGAATGCCGTACACCTTCTCCGTCCATGGGCGCATGAACTCGATGCCACCGCCCGAAACGATGAAGGTCTTGAAGCCGTTCGCGCGCAGGTGGGCGAGAAGCTCGAGCATGGGCTGGTAGACCAGCTCGGTGTAGGGCCGATCGAACCGCTGATGTCGCGCGGTGGCGATCCAATCGAGGACCGCATTGTGGAACTCCTGCACGGTCATGCCCGCGTGCGTTGCCGCGATCACTTCGAGCAGGCCCTTCTCGCCAATCGCGGCGATGGCCTTGATGTCCCCCTCGAGCAGCGCCTTGAAGGGCTGCACGGTCTTCCATTCGGGATGCTGCGGAGCCAGCGCCTTCACGCGGTCGGCAGCGAATGCAAACTGGAAGTAGACCGGCTGCTCGGCCCACAGCGTGCCGTCGTTGTCGAAGGTGGCGATGCGCTCGGGATGCGGCACGAAGCTGGGCAAGCCCTCCGTCGTCACGCCCGCGACGAAGTCGATGATCGACCGCTTCACAGGGCCGTCGTTCCACGACGGGAGGGGGTCGGGCTGAGCGAGGACGGGCCCGGCGACGGCACTGCAGAGGGCCGTCGCCAGGATGCCTGCAAGCACGAATCGTCGCGTGAGCGCGGGCATCACGACCTCATCCCTGGACCGCAAGGGCTCCACTTCGCAACCGTCGCCCTCACTGGATCGCCCTGGTGCCAACGGCAGGAGGGCCGCCCTCGGGCTGTCCGATCATGTCCATGACCTGCTCGACGCTGAAGCTCCCCGGCCGCTGGCGCGGCGGGAACTCCTTGAACGTCGCCACGAACTTTGCCACCACGTCCTGCGTCGGCACCACCAGGAATGCGTGGCGGATGGACCAGTCGAAATAGGTGTTCGACGTGATGGGCGCCCGCTCGAAGGGGTCCATGCGCAGGTTGATCATGCGCGGCATGCGCTGGCACACGAAGGGCTCGGCCCACACCTGCAGCGTGCCCTCGACCCGCTGCTCGCAGAAGTTCATCTTCATGTTCTCGTAGCGGAGCGCCACGAGTTGGCCGTCGTCGTTGAAGTAGAAGAACTCCTTGCGTGCCGACTTGTCCTCCTGCCCGGTCATGTAGGGCAGCTGGCTGTAGCCATCGAGGTGCACCTTGAAGGTGCGCCCGCCGGCGTCCCAGCCCTTGAGCAGCCGGTCCTTCACGCCGCTGTCGCCGGCCGCCGCAACCAGCGTCGGGAACCAGTCGAGCGCAGAGACGATATCGTTCGAGACCGCGCCCGCGCGGACCCGGCCGGGCCAGCGCACCATCGCCGGCACCCGGAACGCGCCTTCCCAGTTGGTGTTCTTCTCGCCACGGAACGGCGTCATGGCGCCGTCGGGCCACGAGTTCATGTGCGGGCCGTTGTCGGTTGAGTAGACGACGATGGTGTCGTTGGCGATGCCGAGATCGTCGAGCGCCTTCAGCAGCTGGCCGACATGGCCGTCGTGCTCCAGCATGCCGTCGAAGTATTCGCTGACACCGCTCTTGCCCCGATTTTCGGGCCGCACGTGCGTGTAGAGGTGCATGCGCGTGCCGTTCCACCACACGAAGAAGGGCTTGTTGGCGCGGGTCTGGCGCTGGATGAAGTCGACGGCCGCGTTGCAGGTCTCGTCGTCGATGGTCTCCATGCGCTTCTTGGTGAGCGGCCCGGTATCCTCGATCTTCTGCCGGCCGACCTTGCCGAAGCGCGGGTCGACGGTTGCATCATCGGTGGTGGTGGCCGCGCTCTTGAGCACGCCGCGGGGCCCGTACCTGGCGCGGAAACGCGGGTCCTTGGGATAGTCGGGATGCTCGGGCTCCTCCTCGGCATTGAGGTGATAGAGGTTGCCGAAGAACTCGTCGAACCCGTGCACCGTGGGCAGGAACTCGTTGCGGTCGCCCAGATGGTTCTTGCCGAACTGGCCGGTGGCATAGCCCAGCGGCTTGAGCGCCTCCGCAATCGTGATGTCCTCGAAGCGCAGGCCGAGGTTGGCGGCCGGCAGCCCCACCTTGGAGAGGCCGGTGCGCAGCGTCGCCTGGCCGGTGATGAAGGACGACCGCCCCGCCGTGCAGCTCTGCTCGGCATAGTAGTCGGTGAACATCATGCCTTCCTTGGCGATGCGGTCGATGTTGGGCGTGCGGTAGCCCATGAGGCCCAGCGAATAGGCGCTGACGTTGGTGAGGCCGACATCGTCGCCGAAGATGACGAGGATGTTCGGCCGTCGGCCCGCCGCGGTCACCGGCGCCTGCGGCTGTGCCTGCGCCGTCGTCACGCTGCCTGGCGCCGCAAGCGCGGACGCGGCGGCAATCGTGGTGCCGCCCAGCAGGATATTCCTGCGGCTGAGCGCGCTGTCCCTGGGGGCCGATCGACGCCCGGCGTCACGAGAACTCATGTCATGCTCCTGTTGCGGATGACGCAGCGAAATCCGACGTGACTGGTCGATGTATCGACGGGCTGTGCGTGTCGCGCGGCAGGCCGGTAGCGCCGGCAGTAGTTGGGCGCGCACAGATGCGAGCCGCCCTTCAGCACCTTGCGCGGGATCTTGATGTTGGGCTTGCAGGGGTCGTAGCTCGCGGCCTCCGGCCCGCCCCTGGGGTTGTCGGGGATGCAGCAGGCCTTGGGTGCGTCGGGCTCGTGCTTCGAAGCGAACCAGTCGCCGGTCCACTCCCAGACATTGCCGATCATGTCGGAGAGGCCGTAGCCGTTGGCGGGAAACGAGCCGACGGCGGAGGTACGCGACACCCGGCGGCGGCCCAGGGATTCGCGCGGAAACTCACCGCGCCAGATGTTGGCCATGCGCTTGCCGCCGGGCGCAAGCTCTTCGCCCCAGGCGAATTCGACGCCCTCCAGTCCGCCGCGCGCTGCAAACTCCCACTCGGCCTCGGTCGGCAGGTCCTTGCCGGCCCATCGCGCATAGGCGAGCGCGTCGGCGTACGCGACATGCACGACAGGGTGGTCGTCGAGCCCGCGGATCCCGGTCTTCGGCCCCTCGGGATGGCGCCAATCGGCGCCCTCCATATAGGTCCACCACTGGCTCCAGTCGCCGAGATCGACACGATGGCGCCGCGGCACGAAGACGAGCGAGCCCGCATACAGCATGTCGGGCAGCGCGCCGGGGTAGTCCTTGGGGTCGGGTGCCTTCTCTGCGAACGTGACGTGGCCGGTCTGGTAGACGAACTCTCGGAACTGGCGGTTCGTGACCGGTGTGCGGTCCATCCAGAAGCCGTCCACCGAGACGCGATGCGCGGGCGCCTCCTCGGGATAGTGGCTGTCCGAGCCCATGCGAAAGGTGCCGGGGGGAACCCACACCATGCCGACGTTCACTGGCCTGAAGGCAATATCTCGAACCTGCGTGGGCTCCACCGTCATCTATTCCCCGTGCCCCGGGCTTGAACTTGGAGAAGTCTCAAGCCTCAGAATGTGTCGGTGGCGACCCGCACTCAACGCGCGGCTCGAATTCCGGTTAGATTTGTCCGGTGAATGAGCTGAGTATTTTCACAATTGCGGAGCAATCGGTATCCGCCCGTAAAGTCGCGCGGACTATTGCCGATAGGTAGGGATGCGACAGCCAATATAACTATCGGTTGTCTTATGAAAATTCAGGCCTGGTGTGGCCTGCTGAATACTGGCGCATGCGAAGTCGGAACGGGGTGCACGCTCGAGCCGCTGGCGCCACCGAATCGCGCTAGGCGCGATAGGCTCTGCTCGCTCCCACAATCGGCTAGCAAGGAAAAAGAGACATGCGCAGGGGGTGGCTACGCAAGCTCGTGTTGCTCGGCGCCGCGGCCTTCGCTGCGGACGGCGAGGCGGCGGAGTATGGCTTCTCGACGTACGGCCTCGGCGGCAACGCCTTCGGCGCGGGCATCACCCCGCCGCCGGGCGTCTACGTCACGGAGGCCTTCGCCTTCTATGAGGGCGAGGCTGATGATCGGTGCCGTGGGCTATGACTATCGCCAGCTCACCGGCGACCCGGGCTCGGGCGCGGTGCTGGGGCCCTTCAAGGGCAAGGTCGACGCGATCGGGCCCGGCCTCTCCTACACGACGCTGCTCGGCACGACGCCATTCATCCTCAACGTGCGCCATTACCGCGAGTTCAATGTCGAGAACCGGTGGGACGGACACTCGACCCTGTTCTCCGGCACGATCCGCTTCTAGCTCGCGACCGTACGCCTCGCGCGATGGCGATCGGCCCCGCGCAGAGCCATCCGAACGCACGCAAAGCCTGCAACTGCGCGGCCCTAGCCTCGCCCGCCCCGATGGGGTTAGGGTGACGGCGATTTTTCGCGTTCTAGGATGGGAGGACGGCAATGGCGGTTCAGGGCAAGGTTGCGGTGGTGACGGGCGGCGGCAGCGGCATCGGCCGCTCGGCGGCGCTCGCGCTGCAGGGCGACGGCTGGAACGTGGTGGTGGCCGGACGGCGCAAGGAGGAGCTCGACAAGACCGTGTCGATGGCCAAGGCGGGCGGCGGCAAGATCGTGGCCGTGCGCGCCGACGTGGGCAAGCCGGAGGACGTCAAGAGCCTGTTCGCCGAGACCAAGAAGGCGTTCGGCGGCCGGCTCGACTTCCTGTTCAACAATGCGGGCTTCGGCGCGCCGGCGATGCCGATGGAGGACCTGCCGTTCGAGACCTGGAAGGGCGTGGTCGACGTGATCCTGCACGGCTCGTTCCTGTGCGCGCAGGAGGCCATCAAGATCATGAA
>JBGGME010000108.1:0-17845 GCA_041288195.1 Hyphomicrobiaceae bacterium | reverse complement strand
TTGCGCACCGCCTCGGCCCTGCGCTCCTCCTCAGCTGCCTTGGCTTCGGCGAGGCGTCGAGCCTCTTCGGCCTTCTTGGCGGCGTCAGCGGCCTGGCGTTCCTCCTCCGCCTTCTTGGCTTCAGCCGCCTTGCGCGCCGCCTCGGCCCGCTCCTCCTCCGCGCTTATTGTCGGGCGTGCCTCCGTCCGTGTCGGCTCCGCCTTGCTCGTCTCGGATGATGCGGTTGCAATTCCTGCAGTTGCAACACGCGGTCCGTCTTTCTCTTTGCTCTGCTCTGGCTGCCTCTCGCGGACTGCTGTCTTCGCGCCGATCGGCTCGAGGATTGAAAGAACGGTCCGTGCTTCCGCCAAGATGGTCCCATCCGCTCGCACAAGCGCAAGCGTCAGATTGGAAGGCTCCGAAACACCCGCAGGGGCATTGATCTCGAGATTGGACAGAGCGGCAATGGGGACGGTCCACATGCCGGATGACAAGGGGCGTCCGTGTGTGAGGGTTGCGCCAGGCGGCAAACCGCCGATCTGCAACACGGTGTCAGGAATATCCCATCCGGGAGGAGCAATTTCCACGAGCAGAGGCCATGCCTCCGATGGTTCGGCGTAGGTCGTTGAGGCGACAATCAGTGTTGGAACTCTGTCCGGAGTTTTGCTGAGGGTCAGTATTTGCCCAACTGAGCCTACCGTTCCGTCGTGCGTAGATCGGCTCGGCTCCGATAAGACAGTCGCAAGCGTGGTCAGGATAACAACGAGAAGCGCACCAACCCCAAATCCCTTCCTCGCCAAGCCGGCGCCGGCAAACGGAGCGGCGAGTTTCCGACCGACCTTTGTCGAATAGTCTATCGAAACCCGGAGAGCTCGAGCGCAATTGCGCTTCAGCGAAATTATCGCGCCGTACATCATTGCGCAGTCCGGAGGACAAAGCCGCCCCTAAAGGTCCGTCAATTCGTGTGACAAAGTAAATGCGCACCTCCATCGATAGTTAACCACCGAGCTTTCTCAACGGCAAAGGTCAAGGTGGGAGCCCCGAGAACACTATTGATGACTCGCTCGAATTAACCCACGCGAGCGTTCGCAAATGCCCGATACCCGTGCGGGCGCTAAAGAAATTGGGTAGCAGAATGCAATTTGTGGTGAGCGCGCATGACAATCATTCGATCATTGCAGCGGTATCGTCAGTCTGCTCGCCGTTGCCGTGTGTGCCTATGGCGCTGTGGCCCAGGAGCCCACTAAGAAAGCCGAGCAATCCAAGATCATCCAGCCGGCGCCCGCTCCGCTGGCGCGGCACAGGGTCGCCATCCAGGTCAATCAGAACGACAAGACGGTGATGGACTTGGCGCTCAACAACGTGCGCAACATCGCCGAGTACTACAAGGAAAAGGGCGAGACGGTCGCCATCGAGGTGGTGGCCTACGGGCCGGGGCTGCACATGCTGCGCGCCGATACGAGCCCGGTGAAGGACCGCATCGCGCCGATGGCGCTCGAGAACTCCAGCGTCACCTTCATCGCCTGCGGCAATACCCAAGCCAACCAGAGCAAGGCCGAAGGCAAGCCCGTCACTCTCATCAGCGAGGCCAAGGTGGTGCCCTCGGGCGTCGTGCGTCTGATCGAGCTGCAGAGGCGGGGCTGGGCCTATATCCGGCCCTGAGCAGTCTGCCCAAAAGCCAAGGGAAGCGGCGAATGCGTTCCTACATTGCGACGATCTTCGTACTTTCGCTTCTGGTGATCGCCGGCCCGCTGACCGCGCAGGCACAGACGCGAGCGCAGGCTCAGCGGCTTGGCGTGCCCTTAGAGCAGGCGCGATTGGATCCTCGGGGCTCGGCAGCCGCCAATGAGCTTGCGCACAAGCAGCGGATCAACGCTTGGACTCTCGGTCTCGCGGCCGGGCGCACGGAGGGCGCGCCTCTGCAGTTCGCGGCGGAGCTCGCGCGCGTTCTCGACGACGGTGACAACATGCGCGTGCTGCCGATCGTCACGCGCGGGCCGTTCGACAACGTCTACGACCTGCTCTATCTGCGGGGCGTCGATGCCGCCATCGTCTACGGGGATGTGCTCGATCACTTCAAGAGCAAGCCCGAGTTCGCCAACGCTTGGCAGCGCATCAACTACCTGCTGAGCCTGTTCCCATCGGAAGTCCACATATTCGCCAGGCCCGAGATCAACTCCCTGCAGGACCTCGCCGGCAAGGTCGTCAACTTCAATACGCCCGGTACCGCAGCGCACTTCTCGGGCCCGATCATCTTCAGGCAGCTCGGCATCGAGGTGAAGGCGACCTTCATTCCCCACACGGTCGCCATGGAGAAGATGCGGCAAGGGACTGAAGTGGCCGCGACGTTCTGGGTATCCTCCAAGCCTCTTGCGCCCTTCCTGAAGGGCAAGTGGCCCGAAGGGTTCAAGTTCCTTCCGGTGGAGTACTCCGACAAGCTCGAGTACTACACCCCGTCCTACCTCGAGCACACCGACTATCCCGCGTTGATCCCGAACGGCGGTCGAATCTCGACGATCGCAGTGCCCGCCGTGCTCGCCGTCTATGACTGGCCGCGGGGCAGCGATCGCCATCAACGCCTGGTGCGGCTGGTCGACTATCTCTTCGCTCGGATCGATAGGCTGCAGAAGGAGCCCGGCTATCACGAGAAATGGCGGGACGTGAACATTGCGGCCAACGTGCCCGGATGGAAGCGCTTCCAGGCGCTCCAGGATAAACTCGACAAGCTGAGCGGCATTACCGCGATCTCAGCGCGTGATTCGGCAACTGCGCCCACCGGCCAAAGCGCACGTCGCAGGATAGGAAATTGAGACCGCCGTCCCCGGTTTGAGGCGGCGCAAATGCGCGCCCGCTGCGCCTTATCGTGCCGCTTTCGATATTTGACGGCCGAGGAGGTCGTCGGATAGTGCGATTGTTGCAGTGCATGAGTCTGTTGATTGTCCGCGACACCCAGTCTCGTGGGATCAACTTGGCCTATACGCGGCCGACGAGCGCGCTCAAACCTTCCCCGCCGCGGAGAAGATCCGCTCCGGTTCTTACGCTCACCGGAGGTGACGAATTGAAGGCCTCCTGCTACGGGCGGCAGCCGCGCAGGATTTTGGACCATTCTAACCTTCGCAGTTGCTGCGGCGGATGAGTCCGGAGTTGGCGCGCATCGCCCGTTCGCGGCACTGCGGCGACTCCGTGTGCTATTGGGGGCACTGCTGCCGCAGTGGCGGCTCACAACGGGCACCTGCAGTCGCCGGCCCGCAAAACTCCGTGCAAAGGCTTCTTTATTTTACGAACTCGCCCCCTAATCGTCCTGCCGCAGGATGTCGCGCAGCGTGGTGCCGGCGTACTCGGTGCGCATGCGGCCTCGGCGCTGCAGCTGCGGCACCACCTCGTCGACGAAGCGCTCGATGGCGCCGGGGCTGTAGATCGGCGACAGCATGAAGCCGTCGCCGCCGACGCGGTCGATGAAGGCCTCCATCTGGTCGGCGACGTTTCTGGCCGTGCCGACGAACTGCGGCAGGCTGACGCTCTGGCCGTGGCGCATGCCGACCTCGCGCACGGTCATGGGCGTGCCGTCGGCCTTGCGGTAGCGCGTCTTCATGCGCTGCAGCTCGGGCTCGGTGCGATCCACCATCAGGGCGTCGGGCGGCAGCCGCGACAGATCGAAGTCGAGATGCGCGGAGAGGATCGCCATGCCGCCCTCGGCCGGCACCAGGCTGTTGTGCTCCTCCTGCAGCGCCTGCGCCTCCTCCTCCGTAGTGCCGACAATCGGCTGCAGGCCGAACAGGATCTTGCACGCGTCAGGGTCCCGCCCGAACTCGCTCATGCGGCCCTTGATGTCGGCGAAGTAGGCGGCGGCGTCCTCCGCCCGCGGCTGGATGGCGAAGATCGCGTCCGCGTGCCTGGCCGCGAAGTCTCGGCCCTTGCCCGAGGTCCCCGCCTGCAGGATCGCCGGGCCGTTCTGCGGCGAGCGCACCACATTGAGCGGCCCGCGCGACTTGAAGAACCGCCCCGCATGCTCGATGCGCCGCACCTTCGAGGCATCGGCGAACATCGGCCGCTCGCGGTCCATGACCACGGCATCCTCGTCCCAGCTCGACCACAGCTTGCGGCACACCTCCATGTACTCATCGGCGCGGTCGTAGCGCGTGTCCGCATCCGGCCGATCGGCCCCGAAATTGGCGTCCAGGTTGCGGTTGAGCGAGGTGACGACGTTCCAGGCGGCGCGTCCGTTGGTCAGGTGGTCGATGGTCGCCCACAGGCGCGCCGCATAGAAGGGGTGGCTGTGGCTGGTCGAGAAGGTGGCGCCGAGGCCGATGTGCTTCGTCACCGCGCCCATGTACGACAGCAGCGGGATCGGATCGTGCTCCGGCGCCTGCACGGCGTAGCTGAGCGCCGGCTCCATCGATCCGCGGTAGGTGTCGGAGATGTAGTTGAGGTCGGCGAAGAACACCATGTCGAACCGGCCCCGTTCGCACAGCCGGGCGATGTGCTGATAGAGCTCCGGGCGGTCCCAGCGATAGGAGGCGTGGTCGGTGCGCGGGTGCCGCCACATGGCGAGGCTGTGGTAGGTCGGCCCGTGCACCAGGAACTGGGCCAGATGGATCTTGCTCTTGCGGTTGCTCTTCATGAGCTCAATGGGCGTGCCACGGCCTACCCCAGGAACACCGTGTCGGGCGGCAATCCAAGCATGACGCGGCCGATGGTGATGTAGTTGGACGGCCGGCCCTGGGTCTGCTGCGAGGCCGACATGGCATCGCGCAGGCGCCGCTCGAAGGGGCCCGACGGGAAGATGGCGTTGTTGCCCGCGGCGCGATAGGCCTCGGTCGCAACCTCCACGCCCTGGTTGATGGCGTACGTGGTGGCGAGCTTCAGGTCGGCCGCATCCTCGGTGGTGAGCTCGCGTGTCCTCTCCACCTTGTCCCAGAGATCATCGAGCGTCGTGTGCAGGTAGGCGCGGCTCGCGCGCAGCTTCGCCTCCAGCACCGCCAGCTGGGACTGGAACACCGCGCTCTCCTTGAGCGAGGACGCCGCCCCCCGCGGCGTCTTCTTCATGGCGAGCGCCTTGAGCTCCGTCATCAGGCCCTGGGCGATGCCCAGCATCAGTCCGCTGAAGGCCGCCGCATAGGCCAGCGTCGTGGGGAACAGGTAGAGCGTTCCCGTCTCGACCCGTCCCTCGGGCCTGTCCCGGTCGATGGTCTCCTCCTCCGGCACGAACAGGTCCGTGACCTGGTAGGTGTAGCTCGCCGTGCCCCTGAGGCCGAGCGTGTGCCACATGTCCTCGATCTGGGCCTTGGACTTGACGAGCAGGACGGTGCGGTCGGCCGAGCTGCCGTCGGCACGTTTCCTCGGCGTGCCGTCCTTCTCGAACACGTAGCTGTGTCCCCCGAGCAGGGTCGCGTTGGCGCACCCGCTGGCGAACATCCACTTGCCCGTCACGCGATAGCCGCCGTCGACCGCGACGGCCTTGCCCTGGATGCCGGCGCCCCAGGCGAGAACCGCATCGGCCGGGCCGAAGAAGCGCCGTGCGACCTCGGGCTTCAGGTAGGCGGCCGACATCGCGCAGCCCGCGCCCTGGCCCATGCACCATGCCGTGCTGGCGTCCGCGCTGGCGATCGTCTCGGTCACCTGCGCCAGCGTCTTGATGTGCAGCTCGTCGCCGCCGAGCGACCGCGGCAACAGCAGCCGGAACATCCGCGCCTCGTGCAGCGCCGCGACGACATCTGAGGGCAGCGCGCGCCCGGCCTCGATCCGGCCCGCCGCGGCGCCCAGCAGCTCGAGCACGCCGCGCGCGCGGGCAAGGGCATCCGCGCCCGCACCATGCCGCGGCGCAGGCTCCGCCCCGCCGCCCGTCGATCTCTGCCCGCCTGAGCGCAGCTTGCTCATTTTTGTATCGACCCTGCCCGATCCACCGCCCGATCAGGACACTAGTCCTTTTCCGCGTCAACCGCTTCGTCCCCTTCGAGGGCATAGCTGTTATGGCGCGGGCGGCCATGGGTTGGCGCGCCGCCGTCAATCTGCTTAAGCTTGGCGCCAGGCAGCTGGGGACAGAATTCGACATGGCTTGGCGGGTTGGGGTCGACATCGGCGGCACGTTCACGGATGTGGCGCTGGTCGACGACGCGAGCGGGGCGATCGGCGTCGCCAAGGTGCCGACCACGCCGCGCAACCTCGCCGAGGGCGTGCTCGCCGGGCTCTCCAGCGCCATGCAGCGCTACGGCCTGAAGCCGCCCGAGGTGGTGCTGCTCTCGCATGCCACCACCGTCGTCACCAACGCCATCCTGTCGGAGCACGGCGCCCGCGCCGCGCTCATCACCACGCGCGGCTTCCGCGACATCCTGGAATTGCGGCGCTCCGCCCGCTGCGACCTCTACGACCTGTTCCAGGATGCGCCCGGCGTTCTCATCCCGCGCCGCCGCCGCTTCGAGATCGGCGAGCGCATCGGCGCCGACGGCCAGGTCGTCACCCCGCTGGCCGAGGCCGAGATCGACGGCCTGATCGCGGCAATCAAGGCCGCGCGCGTCGAGGCCGTGGCCGTCTCCCTGCTCTTCAGCTTCCTCAACCCCGAGCACGAGCGGCGGCTGGGGCAGCGCCTGCGCGCCGCGCTGCCTGGCATCCCCGTCTACCTCTCCTGCGAGGTCCTGCCCGAGATCAAGGAGTTCGAGCGCACCAGCACGACGGCGGTGTGCGCCTACGTCGGCCCGATCCTCGCCTCCTACCTCGCCAGCCTCGAGGAGACGACCCGCGCCCAGGGCCTGCCGCCGCTCTACGTCATGGGCTCCAACGGCGGCATCCTTGAAGCCGGCGAGGCCGTGGCGATGCCGGCGATGGCCGTGGAATCGGGCCCTGCCGCAGGCGTGGTGGCGGCCGCCCTCGTCGCCCGCCAGACCGGGCGCGGCAACCTCCTCTCCTTCGACATGGGCGGCACCACCGCCAAGGCCAGCCTGATCCGCGACGGCCAGTACGAGACCACGCCCGAGTACGAGGTCGGCGGCGGCTCCAGCCGCAGCCGCTGGATGCACGGCACCGGCCATCCGATCCGCGTCTCCGTCATCGACCTGGCGGAGGTGTCTGCCGGCGGCGGCTCGATTGCCTGGGTCGACCGCGCCGGATCGCTGCGCGTGGGCCCCAGGAGCGCCGGCGCCGATCCGGGCCCCGTGTGCTATGGCCGCGGCGGCACCGAGCCCACCGTCACCGACTGCGACCTGCTGCTCGGCTATCTCGACAAGGGCTCGCTGCTCGCCGGCGACCTGCCGATCGACCACGCGGCCGCGGAAGCCGCCATCCGCAAGCACTTGGCCGAGCCTCTCGGCGTGGATGCCCGCACGGCGGCCGCCGCCGTCATCGACGTGGTCAACCACGCCATGGGCGAGGCCCTCAAGATCGTCTCGGTGCAGCGCGGCCATGACCCCCGCGAGTTCGTGCTGGCGGCCTTCGGCGGCGCCGGCCCTCTGCACGCCGCCGCGCTTGCCGACGAGCTCGGCATCGCCGAGATCGTGTGTCCGCCGATCCCCGGCGCCTTCTCGGCGCTCGGCCTGATCGGCACCGACCTCAAGCGCGACTACGTGCGCACCGTCTACGTCACCACCGCGAGCGCGGACCCTGCGAGCCTCGAGGCGGTGTTCGCCGAGTTGGAGAAAGAGGGCGCCGCCATGCTCGACCGGGCCGGCATCGCGCCCGCGCACCGTCGCTTCGAGCGCTTCGTGGATGCGCGCTACGAGCGCCAGTCCTACGAGCTGTCCGTGCCGGTGCCGCCGCGCGCGCTCGATGCCGCCATCCTCGCCGAGATCGCCGAGGCCTTCCACACCCGCCATCGCGCCACCTACGGCCACGACAACCGCGGCGAGCCGGTGCAGCTCGTGAGCGTGCGCCTCACCGCCATCGGCGAGATCGCGCCCCTGATGGTGCGCGACCGCACCGCGCCAGCCGGAACGGACCCGATCAAGGGCCGGCGCGAGGTATGGTTCCGCCAATCGGGCGCAGTCACGGCCAACGTCTACGACCGCCGGCGCATGCCAGCCGGGCTCGCGGCGCCAGGCCCCGCCATCATCGAATCGCTGGAATCGACCATTCTCGTGCCGCCCCACTGGCAGGCCAGGATGACCGACGACGGCTTCGTGGCGCTTGCGCGCTCTTCTCCCTCTCCCCGCTCGCGGGGAGAGGGGACAGCAGCACGCAGCGGCGATCCCGCCACCTTCGAGATCGTCAAGAACAGCTTCTACAAGATCGCCGAGGAGATGCGGGTCGTCCTCGCCAAGACGGCCTACTCGCCGATCCTGAAGTCCGCCGGCGACTACTCCTGCGGCGTGTTCGACGCCAAGGGCTTCATGGTGGCGCAGGGACCCGACCTGCCGATCCACCTGGGGTCGATGCCGGACGCCGTGCGCGCCGTGGTGGCGGCCTTCGGCGCCGACGTGCACGACGGCGACGTCTTCATCCACAACGATCCCTACTTCGGCGGCAGCCATCTGCCCGACGTCAATGTCGTCCGCCCCGCCTTCTACGACGGCCGCCTGCTCGGCTACACCTGCCTGCGCGCGCACTGGCCCGACGTCGGTTCCGCCACGCCGGGCAGCTACGGCGCCGTCACCGAGATCTACGGCGAGGGCCTGCGCCTGCCGCCGCTGCGGCTCGTCTCCAAGGGCGCGCCCAACGTCGACCTCGAGAAGGTGATCCTCGCCAACGTGCGCACGCCCGACGAGCGCAAGGGCGACCTCGGCGCCCAGCTCGCCGCCACCCTGCGCGCCACCGAGCGGCTCAAGGCGCTGGCCGAGCGCTACGGTGCCGAGCGCCTCGTCGCCTACATGGCCGAGGTCATGGACTACTCCGAGCGGCTGATGCGGGCCACCCTCGCCGATCTTCCCGACGGGGAGGGCTACTTCGAGGACTTCTGCGACGGCGACGGCATCCCCGACACCCCCGACGGCAAGGACGCCCCATTCTGGGTCCGCATGCACGTCAGGAAGCGGGGCGATCGCCTCACCGTCGATTTCGCCGGCTCCGATCCCCAGGTGAAAGGCCCCATCAACGCGCCGCTCTCGGTCTCCTCCTCGGGCGTGTTCTGCGGCCTCAAGATGGCGGTCGACCCCAACAGCCTGATCCCCCCCAACTCCGGCTGCTGGCGCACCATCGAGGTGAAGGCGCCCAAGGGTTCCGTCGTCAATTGCGAGTTCCCGGCCCCCGTCGTCTACGCCAACCACGAGATGTCGCATCGCGTCGCCGACATGGTGATGGGCGCGCTGGCCAGCATCTGGCCCGAGCGGGTCATGGCCTGCAGCCAGGGCACCTCGGCCGTGCTGACGTTCGGCGGCGCCCATCCCCGCACTGGCCGTCGCTACGTGTCCTACGAGACCGTCAAGGGCGGCTTCGGCGCGCGCCCCACCAAGGACGGCATCAACGTCGTCGCCAGCGGCATCTCCAACACCATGAACACGCCGATCGAGGTGCTGGAGATGGCGTTCCCCCTTCGTGTCGAGTGCTACGAGATCAACCCCGACTCCGGCGGTGCCGGCCGCTACCGCGGCGGCCTGGGCGCACACCGCATCTGGCGCCTGCTGCCCGGTGCCGACGCGACGGGATCGCTGTGCATGGAGCGCATGACATCGCCGCCGTTCGGTCTCCTCGGCGGCAAGGCCGGCGCGCATGCCGTCGTCACGCTCGAGACGCCGGACGGCACCGTCCGCCATCTGCCGAGCAAAGGCGCGTTCATCGCACCGGCGGGCTCCGTCGTCGACATGATCACGCCGGGCTCGGGCGGCTTCGGACCCGTGGCCGAGCGCGACAAGGCAGCCATCGGCCGCGACCTCGTCGACGGCTATGTGACGGAGCGCGCCGCGCGGGATGTCTACGGCATCGCCGATCCCGCCGCGCTGCGGGCGGATGCCGCGAAGGACGAGTGAAGGGGTCAGACCCTCCAGCACCGACGGTGGTCAAGGACACGGGCCAGGCATAGGGTCTGACCCCATAACGCAACGGTGAGGAAACCAATGTCCACGGCAACCCAATCCGACGGCCAGCTCCTCGAGACCGCGCGGCGCGTGCTGCCCGGCGGCGGCTTCGGCAACGTCAGCCACGAGGTCATCGTCGCCCGCGGCCTCGCCGGCCACGTCTGGGACGTCGACGGCAAGGAGTACATCGACTACCTGCTGGGCTCCGGCCCCATGATCGTCGGCCACGCCCATCCCGAGGTGGTCGAGGTCATCCAGCAGCAGGCGACCCAAGGCACCACCTTCTTCGCCAACAACGAGCACGGCATCCGCCTCGCCGCCGAGATCGTCGATGCTGTTCCCTGCGCCGAGCAGGTGCGCTTCGTCTCAACCGGCTCGGAGGCCGACCTCTACGCCATGCGTCTCGCCCGCGCCTACAAGGGCCGCGACAAGATCCTGAAGTTCGAGGGCGGCTACCACGGCATGAGCGACTACGGGCTCATGAGCCTGGCGCCCAAGCGGGCCGGCAACTTCCCCCAACCCATCCCCGACTCCGCCGGCATACCCAAGAGCCTGCGCAGCGAGATGCTGGTCGCGCCGTTCAACGACCTGGAAAGCGTCGCCAGCCTCGTGCGCGAGCACAAGGGGGACCTCGCCGGCATCATCGTCGAGCCGTTCCAGCGCCTGATCCCCCCCAAGCCCGGCTTCCTCGAGGGCCTGCGCAAGATCACTGAGGAGAACGATCTGGTCCTGATCTTCGACGAGGTCGTCACCGGCTTCCGCTTCGCCTACGGCGGCGCGCAGGAGTACTACGGCGTCACGCCGGACATCTGCACGCTGGGCAAGGCCATCGGCGGCGGCTTCCCGCTCGCCGCCATCGCCGGCCGCGCCGACATCATGGCCCACTTCGACAAGGGCAAGGTCGGCGAGGACAAGTTCATGATGCAGATCGGCACGCTCTCGGGCAATCCGATCGCCGCCGCCGCCGGCCTCAAGACGCTCGAGATCCTCAAGCGCCCCGGCGCCTACGAGCGCATCCGCAAGACCGGGCGCGCGCTGATGGAGGGCTACGCCGAGATCCTGAAGAAGGCCCGCGTCACCGCCCGCGTCGTCGGCGATGCGCCCATGTTCGACGTCGTCTTCACCGAACGCGAGGTGAAGGACTACCGCTCCTCGCTGGGCGACGAGGCCAAGATGAAGCGCTGCAATGGGCTCCTGCGCGAGCGCGGCATCCTCAAGAGCGAGAGCAAGTACTACATCTCGCTCGCCCACACCGACGCCGACGTCGCCGCCACCCTCACCGCCTTCGCCGGCTCGATCGCAGCGCTCTAGGCGCTCTTGGAAAATCCAGGCGGAATGCCTACTTGACTGGTGCGCGTCATGCGGGGCGCCGGCCCCGCCATTCCCGACAGGGCTGGCGCCCACCCCTCTTCTGCCACGGTCGCGCCGCAGCTTTGCTGCCCCGACCTCGCCGCCCATGCAGACGGACCGCAATCGCGCAGCCATCGAGGGATCACATATGAATGCGATGAAGCGACACAGGGGCGGCGGCCGGCCGCAGGCGCAGGCCCAGGGCCGGGCGCGAAACGGCACCGGCAACGCCAAGCAAAACTATGAGCGATATCTGGTCCTCGCGCGCGAAGCCCAGCTCGCGGGCGACGACATCGAGATGGAGCGGTGCTTCCAGTTCGCCGAGCACTACTTCCGGGTGATGCGTGCCGCGGACGGAACCTGACCGCAAGGATCACGGAAAGGGGAGTGAGCATGAGCGCAGCGATCGACTACAAGACCCACATCCTGATCGGCGTCCGCGCCAACGGCATCATGACCGTCCTGCGCGATTGGCCGAGCCTCCCCAGGCAGGCCGAGGTGCAGGACGAGATCGACGCCGCTGCCGAGCCCTACGTGGCTTTCGCGCTGTGCACGCCGACCTCGATCCTGCCGGCGGGCGGCAACGGCAATTCCGCGCGCAAGACGGGGTCGCGCGGCCCGCATCGGCGCGGTTGATGCGCGGTTGATGGCAAGGCGCGGGCAGCCCGCCGCCTCCGCCGAGCCCGATGCTAGATGGCGGCCTCGTTGGTCTCGCCGGTGCGGATGCGGATCGTCTGCTCGATCGGCGACACGAAGATCTTGCCGTCGCCGATCTTGCCGGTGTTGGCCGTGCGCTGGATCGCCTGCACGGCCTTGTCCGCAAGCTCGTCGGAGACAACCACCTCGAGCTTCACCTTCGGCACGAAGGCGACGAGATACTCCGCGCCGCGATAAATCTCCGTGTGCCCCTTCTGCCGGCCGAAGCCCTTCACCTCGCTCACCGTCAGCCCCTGGGATCCGAGCTCGGTCAGCGCCGCACGCACCTCCTCGAGCTTGAATGGCTTGATCACCGCCGTGATGAGCTTCATGACTAGCGCTCCTGTGCTGCCGCATCCCCGGCGCAGCCCCTTGGCCAGCCGCGCCCTCCGCCACCCACCATATTGCACGCGCCGAAAGCTGCAACATGAGACTCTGGGGCTGCGCGCCGACTTCTGCCTGTTTTCTCAGCGCCGGATGCCTGCTGCAGCGGCATCTTCCCGGATCATGGCGGCCCCTTTCTCGGCGATCATGATCGTGGGCGCATTGGTGTTGGCGGTCGTCACCGTCGGCATGACGGAGGCGTCGATCACGCGCAGCCCTGCGAGCCCACGCACCCGCAGCCGGGCATCGACCACGGCCATCGGGTCCTCGCCCATCCGGCAGGTGCCGACGATGTGATAGATCGTCGTGCCCTGCTGGCGCACGTAGTCGCCCAACGCCTGCTCGCTGACGACATCCGGGCCGGGCGTGGTCTCGCCGGCGCTGTGCCGGGCCATGGCGGGCGCCGCGAACACGCGTCGCGTCAATGCGATCCCCGCGAGCGCGACCCGCATGTCGTTTGGCGCCGAGAGGTAGTTGGGCTTGAGCGACGGCCGCACGAAGGGGTCCGCCGACTTCGCCATGATCGAGCCGCGGCTCTCGGGCCGGGCGATGCTGACCGCCACCGTCATGCCGGGCTCGCGCTCCAGCGCCCCGAACTTGTTCTGGTCGTAGCTCGCCGGCGAGAACAGCAGCTGGATGTCGGGGCTGGCGAGGCCCTCGCGGCTGCGGGCGAACGCCTGCGCGCTCGACACGCCGAAGGTCAGCGCGCCGCGTCCCGTCGTCAGCCAGCGGCCGACCTCGCGCGCCAGCCGCAGCCCGCGCGCCAGCTCGTTGATCGACACCGCGTCCCTGACCCGATGCGAGATGCGGACCGCGTAGTGGTCGGACAGGTTGTTGCCCACGCCGGACAGATCGTGCACCACCGGCACGCCGATCGACTTCAGGTGCGCACCCGGCCCGACGCCCGACACCTGCAGCAGGTGCGGCGAGTTGATGGTCCCGCCCGACAGGACCACCTCGCGCGCCGCCGTCACCTTCCGGTCCTGGCCCTTCTGCCGGAATGCGACGCCCGTGCAGCGCTTGCCGTCGAACAGCAGCCGCGTCGCGAACGCATTGGTCTCGATGCGCAGGTTCGGCCGCCCCTTGGCCTGCGCCAGGAAGGTGCGCGCGGTGGAGCCGCGGAAGCGGCCGTTGCGCGACATCTGCGAGTAGCCGACGCCTTCCTTCTGGCTGCCGTTGAGGTCGCGGGTGAGCGGGATGCCGGCCTGCTGGGCGGCTTCCACGAAGCGATGCGTGAGGTCGAGCGTGGTGCGGTAGTCCTCGACCAGGATCGGCCCCGACTTGCCGCGGTGCTCGGCGTCTCCCGGCGCGTAGCGCTCGATCGACTTGAAGTGCGGCATCACCTCGTCGAACGACCAGCCCTTGCAGCCCATCTGCGACCAGCCGTCGTAGTCGGCGGGGTTGCCGCGGATCCACAGCATGCCGTTGATGGAGCTCGAGCCGCCGAGCACGCGCCCGCGCGGCCAGTGGATCTGGCGGCCGGCGGCGCCGGGCTCGGGGTCGGTGGCGTAGTTCCAGTTGACGCGCGGATTGTAGAGCAGCTTCAGCACGCCCGCCGGGACGTGGATCATCGGATGCCAGTCGGTCGGCCCCGCCTCCAACAGTACTACGCGCGCGCCGTCCTCGCTCAGGCGGCTCGCCAGCACGCAGCCCGCCGAGCCGGCGCCGATCACCACATAGTCCGCCTCGATCTCGCTCTCGGTCCCAGCCATGCCCCACCTTGCTCGTTGGCGTCATCCATCCCTGCGCGAATGGTGTTCGAGTTGAGCCCGCGCCGCAAGTATCGGTGCTGCTCCGATCTTGCATGTCGAATTTGCCTCCCCGAGCCGGTAGGCTGTCGGGAAAACCTGGTTGGAGGAGGACACCCCGTGGTCGCGCATTCGACGAACCAAGCCTGGCTGAGCAAGGTCGAGGAGGACGTGCTCGAGCCCGACCTGCCGATCTGCGACCCCCATCATCACCTCTGGGAGTTCCGCAAGGGCGGCGTGCAGCCGCGCTATCTGCTCGACGAGATCCTGGCCGACACCAACGGCGGGCACAACATCGTCTCGACCGTATTCATCGAATGCGGCGCCATGTTCAGGGCCGACGGCCCCGAGCACTATCGCTGCGTCGGCGAGACCGAGTTCGTCAACGGCATCGCCGCCATGAGCGCGTCCGGCGCCTACGGCAAGCCCCGCGTCGCCGCCGGCATCATCGGCACCGTCGACCCGCGCATCGGCGATGCCGCCGCCGATGTCCTCGATGCACAGATCGCGGCCGGCGGCGGGCGCTTCCGCGGTATCAGGCGCGGCGCCTTCTGGCACGCGAGCCCCGACATCGGCAACCACCGCACCAACCCGCCCGAGGGCCTGCTCCTGCAGAGCGACTTCCGCTCGGGCTTCAAGCATCTCGCCCCCCGCAAGCTCAGCTTCGAGGTCTGGTGCGCCCACACCCAGATCCCCGACGCCATCAGCCTCGCCCGCGCCTTCCCCGACACCACCATCGTGCTCGACCACTTCGGCGGCCCCGTCGGCATCGGCCCCTACAAGGGCAAGGAGGAGGAGGTGTTCGCGTACTGGAAGGGGCAGATCGCCGAGCTGGCACGCTGCCAGAACGTGGTCGCCAAGCTCGGCGGGCTCAACATGGAGATCAACGGCTACGACTGGCACCATCGCCCCTCGCCGCCGACCAGCGCCGAGCTCGCCAAGGCGACCCGACGCTATTTCGACTACACGATCGAGCGCTTCGGGCCGAGCCGCTGCATGTTCGAATCCAACTTCCCCGTCGACAAGCTCTCCTGCAGCTACACGGTGCTGTGGAACTCGTTCAAGCTGCTGAGCAAGGGCTACTCCGCGGACGAGCGCGCCGCCCTCTTCCACGGCACCGCCACGCGCGTCTACCGCCTGTGACGGCCTACGACCGCCGCGGCAGCAGCCCCGTCACCACCTCGCCGATGGCGAGCGAGGCCGTCAGCCCCGGACTCTCGATGCCGTAGAGGGCGACGAGGCCGTCGACCCCGTGCGTCGCCGGCCCGTGTATCGCAAAGTCCGGCACCGGCTCGCCCTCGCGATAGAGCTTGGGCCGCACGCCCGTGTAGTCGGGGTGCAGGCGCTCGACCTCCAGCCCCGGATAGTAGCTGCGGATGAAATCCAGGAACTTCTCGAGCTTCTCGGCCTGGAAGCTGTAATCGATGCCCGGCGTCCACTCGATGTCGGGGCCGAACTTGCAGCGCCCGCCGATGTCGACGGTGGCGTGCAGCCCGAGCCAGGCGCCGTCGGGCATCGGGTAGATATGCCGCTTGAAGGGCGAGCGCCCCGACAGCGCGTAGTATTGGCCCTTGGCGTAGTAGGTCTCGGGCGGTGAATAGCTGCCAGTGTGAGAAAGCGTGCGCGCCAGCTTGGAGGCGTGCAGGCCTGCCGAGTTGACGAGGTTCTTTGCGGTGATGACGCCTGGGTTGTCGCCGCCGGTGGTCAGCCGGAATAGCCCGGCCGCGTCCCGATCCACCCGCTCCACGGGGCAGCGCAGCACCACCGAGCCGCCGTTAGCCTCGATGTGCCCTTCCAACGCCAGCATGTAGCCGTGGCTGTCGATGATGCCGGTCGAGGGTGAGATCATCGCCGCGACGCACGACACCTCCGGCTCCAGCTCCCTTGCCGCATTGCCGCCGATCGGCTCCAGGTCGGTGACGCCGTTCTTGATGGCCGTCTCGCGGATCGCTACGAGCTTGGGCAGCTGGCTCTCGTGGGTGGCGACCAGCAGCTTGCCGCAGCGCGCGTGCGGCACCTTGCTCTCGGCGCAGAAGGCGTACAGCAGCTCCTTGCCGCGCACGCACAGCTTCGCGCGCAGGCTGCCCGGCGGGTAGTAGATGCCGGCGTGGATCACCTCGCTGTTGCGCGACGACGTCTCCGAGCCGATCAGCTCGTGCTGCTCCAGCACCATCACCTCGTGCCCGGCCATGGCCAGGGCGCGGGCCACGGCGAGGCCGACGGCGCCGGCTCCGACGACGATGGTTTCGATATCCGCTGACATGAGGCTGGCGGGCTCTTCCTGGGCTGGCGGGGCCTCATCGCACGATTTGGCGCACCGATCCAGGCGGCCGATTGGCGTCAATTGGCAACATTATACTTTACGTACCACGCGGGATCGACTACGTTGGAATCACGAGGAGATTCCAATGTCCGACGTGCTTTCGCACCCGCGCTTCCAGGATGAGCAGGCCGCATACGATTGGGTCGAGGCTCATTTGTGGCCGGACGGCCCGGTCTGTCCCCGTTGCGGTGGATTGGACCGGATCACCAAGCTGCAGGGCAAGTCCACCCGGATCGGCACCTACAAGTGCAAGGACTGCCGCAAGCCCTTCACCGTGAAGGTCGGGACCGTCTTCGAGGACAGCCACATCCCCATGCGCATGTGGCTGCAGGCGATTGCGCTGCTTTGCGCCAGCAAGGAGGGCATCTCGTCAAACCAGCTTCACCGGATACTGGGCATCACCCTCAAGTCGGCGTGGTTCATGTCGCACAGACTGCGAGAGGCGATGCGCTCTGGCCCGCTACTCTCGACTTCCGGTACAACGCGCGGGTCGCTCTCGGGGTAGATGACAAGCAGCGCGCCGCCCGTACGCTTGTCGGCGCCAAGGGCAAGCGCCTGACCTATCGAACAGCTCGTGGGGCCAGCACCGCAGCAGGAGAAGTCGAGGAAGCGCCGCCGGTTTGAGCGGGAGGCGCAGCTTGAGTTGCTCCCGCCGGGTGCGGATTTGGGGCGCGGCCCCTAGCCCTTTTTCGTGGTCGTCTTCCTGGTGTTTTTACGGTCTGAGTATTTCGCGTTCTTAGCGGGCGCCGTCTGGTTTTTGCCTTTTCGCTTGGACATGAGCCTATCCTCTCTGTTTCTTCACCTTGCTGCATAGCACACTATGCCTCCAGCTAGACGCAAATCGCGAACAGCAGCACCTAGGCGTATGCCCAAACGCAAAGAGCCAGAGCTGACACCAGCCGAGCAGTACAAGCGCTTCAAGGAAGCGGCCAAGAAGGCTGGCGTCAGCGAGAAGGAAGAAGAGTTCGAGCGGGCGTTCAAGCGCGTGGCTCATCAGGATCAGAAAGATCGCAAGAGAAAGTGACCGTCATGGTCACTCTCGGCAGCAAGCCAACATCAACTGCGCGGACGCGCGCACCTTGGAACCAGTCTCTCAAGTCTGGGTATCCGATGTTGAAGCGGTATCCTAGAAGCTCGTCTCTCTTGGACTTCCAGCTAAACTCCAATCGGTCTCCCGTCGTAAGGGAGCGGTGCCTAAGCCAATGCGCTCTTGCGTGCCAAGCAATCATGTCCGCCGCCTGGAGCGGCAAGAAGTCGTCATCGGTTTCGAAGCGCGGCGTCCTGCCGGCTAGGGAACCTCTGAACAGCCTGTCGAACATGGCACACTGGTGCCATTGATTCGAGGGGCTTGCATGGACCAGCTGAGCTTTGCGTCGCTCGACTTTGCGGCGAAGAAGAAGCGCACGAAGCGCGACGTGTTCCTGGCG
>JBGGME010000107.1:0-17364 GCA_041288195.1 Hyphomicrobiaceae bacterium | reverse complement strand
CGTTCGTCGAGATACTGCCGGGCGGGAATGGCCTGTCCGCTGCGGATGTTCTGGACCAGCTTCTCGCCGACCATGCCGGGCGGCTGCTCCAGCAGGTGCGCGAGCGCGCGGCCGCACTCGTAGGTCATGGTGCTGCGCTGGTTCGTGAACAGCCGCTCGAAGGAGATCGGCGACGTCACCCGCTTGACCTTGTGACCCGCCGCCGCGAACGCGTCCGCCAGGCGGTCCACCATCGCCTTGATCTCGGGGATCGCATCGCAGGTGTGCGGGTCCTCGGGAATGCAGATCGTTGCCTTTGCGCGCGGCGCGACGGCGGGCTTTGGCGGCAAGAAGCTCGGGGCGACGGCCTCGTACACGTAGACCGCGTCGTCGACGCTCCAGCCGTAGAAGCCCGGCGTGTCGTAGGAGGGCCCGAGCGGCGTGATGCCGAACACCGAGAGGCTGCGCGTGCTGGGCTTGAAGGCGCCGATCCCGCAATAGGCGGCCGGGCGGTTCACGGAGGCCACCGTCTGCGTGCCGACGGCCGCCGGCGCCATGCCGGCAGCCACCGCCGCCGCCGAGCCGGAGCTGGACCCGCCAGGGGTATGCGCGAGGTTGTGGGGATTGCGCGCCGGCGAGGGATCGAAGTAGGCGAACTCGGTCGTGTGCACCTTGCCGAGGATGACGGCGCCCTGCGCCTTGAGCGCGAGGACGATCTCGGCGTCGTTGCTGGCGGGCGGCGCGGAGGCCCGCGAGCGGCTGTTGGCTCGCGTCGGCAGGCCCTCGACGTCGATGATGTCCTTGATGGCGACCGGCACGCCGTGCAGCGCCCCGCGGATGCGGCCCTGGGCCGCCTCCGACTCGCGCTCGGCGGCAACGGCAAGGGCGCGCTCGCCGTCCACCTCGCGCCAGCACTGCACGTGCGGATCGGCTTCCCCGATGCGATCGAGATAGCGGCGCGCGAGCGCGACCGGCGAGAGCGTCCTGCCGGCGATGGCGGCCGCCAGCTCGCGCACCCGCCCCGGATCGGCGACGTAGCTCGTCTGCGCTGCGGTCACTGTTTCCCCTCGAGCCTCGCTCAGCCGCCGGCGGCACCCTGGCCGTTGATGTAGAGCGCGTAGACCGACTGGCTCGCGGCCATGAACAGGCGGTTGCGCTTGAGACCGCCGAAGCAGACGTTGGCACAACGCTCGGGCAGCGCAATGCGGCCGATCGGCTTGCCGTCGGGGGCAAACACCATGACGCCGTCGAGCTCGGGCGAGCCCATGCCCCAGCCGCACCACAGGTTGCCGTCGACATCGCAGCGCATGCCGTCGGGCGTGCCGGGGCCGGCGTCGATATGGACCCGCTTGTTGGCGAGCTTCTTCCCGCCGTCGGTGACGTCGTAAGCGAGGAACTTGCGGTTCGGCACGCCGCGGCTCTCGACGATGTAGAGGATCTTCTCGTCGGGCGAGAAGCACAGCCCGTTGGGGCCGAGCACGCCCTCGGCAGCGATGGAGAGCTTTTTCGTATCGGGGTCCCAGCGGTATACGTTGGCGTCGATCTCGGGCGTGGCCTTGTAGCCCTCGTAGTCGGCGAGGATGCCGAACACGGGGTCGGTGAACCAGATCGAGCCGTCCGACTTCACCACCACGTCGTTGGGCGAGTTGAGGCGCTTGCCGTCGAAGCTGTCGGCGATGGTGGTGATGGAGCCGTCGTACTCCGTGCGCACCACGCTGCGGGCGCCGTGCAGGCAGGTGACGAGGCGGCCCTGGCGGTCGCGGGTGTTGCCGTTGGCGAAGTTGGAGGGCTTGCGGTAGACGCTGACCGCGCCCGTCTCCTCCTCCCACTTGAGGATGCGGTTGTTGGGGATGTCACTCCACAGGAGATAGCGGCCGTCGCCGACGTAGACGGGGCCCTCGGCCCAGCGGCAGCCCGTCGCCAGCCGCTCCACGCAGGAGAGCTTGATCCAGTATTTCTCGAACCTGGGATCGAGCGCGACGATGGCGGGATCGGGATAGCGCGTGGCCTGCTGCCAGCCGTTGGCGAAGGCGGGGGTGGTGGACATGAACGAGCTCCGGCAAGACGCGACGCCCTTCTTGTAAAGCAAACTCCAGCGTTTTGGCAGGCCGCTGTCCCATGGGCGCGTGTTCCCGCACGGCCGGCGTGCTAACAGCAACAAGGCCGCGGCTCCAAGCTCGCAGGGCGACCAAAGGAGCTGGCGAGTTTTGCGACCGGTGGTTTGGCCGATCCCAACAACGTTGTTGCAGCAATCCATGAGCTCCGAAACCAGCGCGTGATCCTCGACTCCGATCTGGCCACCATGTTCGGGGTGGAGACGAAGCGTCTGAACGAACAGGTCAAGCGGAATTCGGAGCGTTTCGGACCAAGGTATGCCTTCCAGCTCTCGGAGGAGGAGACGAAGACTTTGAGGTCGCAATCTGCGACCTCACACGAAGGCAGGGGAGGGCGGCGTACTTTGCCATGGGCCTTCACAGAGCACGGCGTGGTCATGGCAGCCACCGTGCTCAACTCGGAGCGGGCCGTTCAAGCAACCGAGCTGATTATCGATGTCTTCATCGACGTGCGGCGGCGCGTCGCTGCAGGCCAAAGCATGACAGCTGCGCTAATCCCGGTGCCTGCTACCCCAGCTGAGACTGGCATGGCGCGCCTCTCCAGCGCTTGGGGAGGGATCGGGCCGAAGCTGCAGGCGGCGCTGGAGCGCGTGCTCGACACTGTCGTCGATCATCAGCGGGAGGCCACGGTCCGGCAGGAGGCTCAGGAACTGATCAGCGAGTCCATCCAAAGCCTCAAGGAGCGCCTCAAGAAATCGGGACTTGAGAACGAGGAACTGGCCGCCCGCGCGACGAAGCTGCTGGCGGAGGCGGAGAAGGAGCGCTCAATCGCGCGAAAGACACGCGCCGAAGCCGAAGGCCAGGAGTTTCTGACAATCGTCAAAAAGTTGCGGCTGCTGCTCGAGGTCCACCGTGCGATGGAGGGTAATCAGCTGGATGGATTTCTCGGAGTGCTGAAGGAACTCGGGGAGAAGTAGCGCTTTTCCCAGACGGGCGGCTTAGATCGATTGCAAGGCGGCGCCCGCGGCGAGACATGCCGAGGCTGCCGCAATTTCCCCTGCTTGGGAGCAGTAGCCTGCATTGCGCATCAACGGGTGCCTCGAAGGCGTCGCGATAGCGAGCAGGTCATGGAAGACCCTGGAGATCGTTCGAGAGCGGGCAAGCTTTCCGCGGGGATGCGATCGTTGGTCGTAGTCGGGTGCCTGCTCCTGATCGTAGTTGGGATCCCCTATGCACTGCTGTGGACCTTGTTCTGGATCGCCTCCGACAGCTGGGACTTCGAGGGCAGCGGCGGGTATCGGCACTGGCTGCTGGTCAAGGGCTCGCGGCTCGACCGGCTCGGGCTCGTCTCCCCGACGACCCGTCCGGCGAGGTACAGCGTCAGGTTTCAGGAAGGCACGTTTCCCGGCTGGCGCGTCGTCGGCTACGAGAGCAGCGCCCTTCCGCCCGCGATCATCTCGACATACGCCGAGCGCTGCCGCGCCATGGGCCTCCGGGTGACAAGGAACGAAACTGCGAGCCTCGGCAGCGATGCGGACGGCACTCAGGCGACGCTCGCGTGCGAGATCGAGCCCTACATCGATGCCGAGTTCCATGCGGAGCGCAAAGGGGCGGCGGCAGTCACCCAGGTCTCCGTGCGGGTCTGGGGCACCCAGTAGCGGGACCCGCGGGCCCATAGGTTGACCGCCAACTCGGACAGTCAGGATGGATGCAGACGCAATCTTGTCGGTCCATTCACCCCCGGCAACGAATGCTATGGTGTCGCGCCGCGCGCGCCCCTAGGACGGGCCGCGCGCCTCGTTGGCAGTCCGGGCAGAAATGGCATCCACCCTCGGCAGCACCTTTCGCCTCTCCCGCGCCGGCTTCGTGCTGGCGCAGCATGGCGTGCGCTTCGTGCCGAAGGGGACGCGGGCGCCGCCGGCGCTGCATGTGGCGCGCGCTGCGACCGCGCCGGTGCGGGCGCTGACCTGGCTGTTCCGCGGCGCGGAGCCCAAGGAGCGGCGCGTAGCCGGCGCGCTCACGACACTCGGGCCCAGCTACATCAAGCTCGGCCAGTTCCTCGCCACGCGGCCCGACCTGATCGGAGCGGAGCTCTCGGCCGACCTGCGCCACCTGCAGGACAGGCTGCCGCCGTTCTCCATGCGCGAGGCGCGCCGGGCCGTGGAGGAGGCACTCGGCGGGCGGCTCGAGGACCACTTCGCCGAGTTCGGACCGCCGGTGGCAGCCGCCTCCATCGCCCAGGTGCACAAGGCCGTGGTGATCGACGGCGGCGAGCGGCGCGAGGTGGCGGTCAAGATCCTGCGGCCCGGCATCGAGCGCCGCTTCCGCCGCGACCTCGACAGCTTCTTTCTCGTCGCGCGCCAGATCGAGCGCTTGCATCCGCCGTCGCGCCGGCTCAGGCCGGTGGCGGTAGTCGACACCCTCGCGCGCTCGGTCGAGATCGAGATGGACATGCGGCTGGAGGCCGCCGCCATCTCCGAGATGGCCGACAACATCGCCGGCGACCAGACGCTGCCGGACGGCGCCTTCCGCGTGCCCACCGTCGACTGGCGGCGCACGGCGCAGCGCGTGCTGACGCTGGAGTGGATCGACGGCATCGCGATCTCGAACCATGCCGCGCTGGCAGCCGCCGGCCACGACCTGAGGGCGCTGGGCCTCACCGCGCTGCGCTCCTTCCTGCGCCACGCCATGCGCGACGGCTTCTTCCACGCCGACATGCACCAGGGCAACCTGCTGGTCGACCGGCAGGGCCGCATCGTCGCCGTCGACTTCGGCATCATGGGTCGGCTGGGAGCGAAGGAGCGCCGGTTCCTGGCCGAGATCCTGCACGGCCTCATCACGCGCGACTATCGCCGCACCGCCGCCATCCACTTCGAGGCGGGCTACGTGCCGCCGCACCACTCGGTCGAGGTGTTCGCGCAGGCGATGCGGGCGATCGGCGAGCCGATCCACGGCCGCACGGCCGAGGAGATCTCGATGGCGGACCTGCTGGGGCAGCTGTTCGCCTACACCGAGGTGTTCGACATGGAGACCCGGCCCGAGCTGCTGCTGCTGCAGAAGACCATGGTGGTGGTCGAGGGCGTGGCGCGCTCGCTCGATCCCGCGCTCAACATGTGGACGGCCGCCGAACCGATCGCCCGGGAGTGGATGGCGCTCAACACCGGCGTTGCCGGGCGCCTGCGCGAGGCGGGCGAGGGTGCGGAGGTCTTCGGCCGGGTGGTGGCCGAGGTGCCCCGCCTGCTGGAGCAAGCCGAGCGCACCGCCCTGGCGCTCGCCGACATGGCGCGCAAGGGCCTGAGCCTCGACGAGGACACGGTGGAGCGCCTTGCGGCTGCCCAGGCCCACCACGGACGCTGGACGCGGGCCGCGCTGTGGGTCGGCGCCTTGGCGCTGGTTGCGATTGCGGCCTGGCTGATCGCGCCGCTGGGCTAGACTGGGGGCGGACTTGGGGGGAGCCGGCTGGTCCCGGACGGGTCAGGCGGACGGATCGGCCTTCGGCCTTCCGGCGTGGATGTTCTGCAGAAACTCCTGCCGCTGCAGCTCGCGCAGCAGTCGGCTGATCTCCTCCGGCAGCTCCTCCTTGGGCACGTCGGCCGTCGCCTGACGCAGGGATGTCCCCAGGAGCCTGAGGAAGTACACGTTGGCGAGACGGGCGGCGTATTTGGCATCCTTGTCCATGGGCGCAGCTATAGGCCCGCGCCTGCCGCCGTTCTGTTCCCGCCGTAACTTGCACACGCATCGGACGCAATTTTGTGATCATTGAAGGTCTAGGATGTGCCCTGCGGAACAACCATTTCCTCACCAAGTCGATAGAAAGTCGCAAAGACGCACGGCAGGGGTTGACCATGAGCAAGCATCGCGGCAGCACGTTGCAGGACGAACAACTGGCCCGGAACGACGAGATCTGGGGTCGCATCGGCGTCGGCTTCATTGCGGTCGCCGCAGTGGTCGAGCTGGTGCGCGGCGCGGTCGGCGTCCTGTTGTAAGGCCAAGACGCGGGTTGCCCAGGGTCACGAGGTCCGAGCTGCCCAGGCGATATGCCGGGATCGAGCTGGCCAGCGAGATACACGCAGGCAACCTCACTTCTCGGACTTCCTGGCGCGAGCGGGAGCGCGTGTCCCCGCGCCGAGGTTCCTGAGCTGCCGGACGTCGTTGGCGGCTTCGGCGAGCAGCCAGTCCCGGAACACGACGATTTTGGGAAGCGCTGCTGTCGCCTTCGGACTGAGTATCCAATAAGTCTTGGACAGACGCAGCTCCTCGGCGAACGGACGCACGAGCCGGCCGCTGATGAGATCCGTTGCGGCAAGCGTCGTGCGGGCGAGCGCTATACCCTGGCCGTCGATGGCGGCATCGATCACCATGCTCGCGCGATTGAGCACGGGGCCGTGGGACAGCTCGGCGCCCTCGACGCCGGCGGCCTCTAGCCATTTGCCCCAGTCTTTCCGATCGTCGACGTGGATGAGGGGAAACTTGAGCACGTCGGCCGGCCTGCTCAGGCGATGGCGACCGGCCAGCAGCTTCGGACTGCACACCGCAAACAGCTGCTCGGAGCTCAGGCGTACGACATTCATGCCCGGCCAATTGCCGTCGCCATGACGCACGGCGAGGTCGACGTCCTCGCGCGCGAAGTCGACGTGATGCAGGGTCGCCGACACGCGCAGATCGATGGTCGGGTGGTCCTCGGCAAAGCGGCCCAGGCGATTGACGAGCCATTTGGCCGCAAAGTCCGGCGACGTGCTGATGGTGAGGACGCCCGAGCTCTGCCGCTGCAGCAGACGCTCGGTGCAGACCGCGATGCGATCGAAAGCGTCGCGCATCACGGTGAGGTACTCGCGGCCCGCCTCGGTGATGATGAGGCGCTGGCGCTCGCGATTGAAGAGCTTGACGCCCAGCTCGAGCTCCAGCGCCTTCACCTGGTGACTCACCGCGCCTTGCGTCACGCACAGCTCCTCGGCGGCGCGCGTGAAGCTCTCGTGCCGGGCCGCGGCCTCGAAAGCCTTGAGCGCATTGAGGGGAGGAAGGCGGCGGAGCATTGGACCCTGCTTCATGAGAAAAACTAGGGCAGGGTAGAGAAACGATGCTTTGCCCGCAACCCGTTCCTGCTTCTATTGGTGTGCTCCGCAGCGCGAATACGCGCCCAACACGGAGTACTTCGATGTCGATGTCACCAGCCCCGGCCTCCGTCCCTAGCGTGCATCAAGGCGCGGGGGAACACCGCTTCGCCGAGCGGGGATTTTGCCAGGAGTGGATGGCGTTTCGGACGCTTGCGACCTGGATGATGCGGAGCGCCCAGCGTCGGGCATTGCGCGAGCTGTCACAAGAGGGCCGCTTGCTGGCCGATATCGGCCTCACGCGCGAGCAGGCCTTGCGGGAGGCGTCCAAGCCGTTCTGGCGGAATTAGCCGGGCCACGCTCCCAAGCCTGCTCATGAAGCTTGCCCGCCGACCCTTGGAAAGGACGACAGCTATGACACACTGCTTCTCCCACGCTGGACTCGCTCATGAAGGCCGGGCGAAGCCGCCGGTCTTCGGAGCCGTCCTGCGAGTCCCGCCGCTGCGGTCAGCGACTTCAGCCGTCGGGCTGATCTGTGCCGTACTGCGGGAGGCGCTCGCCGCGCAACGCAGCTACGAGCGCCTGCGGCGGGAAGGACTTCCCGACGCCAAGGCGATCAGGCAGGCGTTCTTCGGTCCCGAGCGGTAAGATGCGTCTCGAATGGGGCCGTCAAATGCCGGCGCACTGGTTGTAGCGGCTGCGCCAGTAGGTGCTGCCCGTGGCCTGCCAGCGGTTGTACTCGTAGGCGCACGTGGCCACGTAGCCCGCGCCTGCAACGGCGGCGCCGGCGGCGAGGGGTGCAGCGATCCACCTGCCGTTACGCCAATAGCCCCGCACGCCGTTGCGGTAGACCATGCGCCGATTGGCGTTGACGTTGCGGTTGACGTTCACGTTGCGATTGACGTTGTGACGCGCGGCGTAGCTGCGATGGGCGTGTCGATGCGCAGCGTGGCGGTGGTGGTGGCCTCGATGGGCAGCGTGATGATGACCATGACCTCGGGCACCTCCGCGACGCCCGGCGTCCGCCGGCGCCAGGAAGGCCATCACACCAACGAACAGCATCACTCCGCAGACGAGTATTGCAAGCGACTTGCGCATGGAAGCTCCACCGTGACCAACGCCCTCTGATCGAGGCAGCGTCGGTGCAGGGCCGTCCCTTCGCAATCAGGGTTCTCCCTGAATCGGCCAGGGGAAATCGCCGAGACCGTCAGCGCACGAGAAAGAGCGGGGACTCGAGGACGGAGGCCAGCGGCCTCAAATCGCCCTCCTCGGGAACGGTCAAGCCGCCGAACTGGCAGATGACGAAGCCGCCCCTGAGCCGGCGCAGCGCCTCGGCAATCACGGCAGCCTCCCCGCGCGCCACCTCGGCGTGGGCGATGCGCACATCCTCGCGTGCATCGACAACCAAACGAGCCTCGCCGTCCATGCGCGCCAGGCGCTCCTCGTCGGTGGCGATCAGCAGAAGCACGATGTCGGCGCCGTCGACGGTGGCAAGGCGGCCGGCGGCACGCAACAGCGCCGGCAGACGCTCGCTGTCCTCCACGGCGACGACGATGGGTCCGCGCACGGGGCGCGACTTGGGCCCCACCAGGATGAGCCCCGTGGTGCCGGGAATCTCGATCAGCAGCTGCTTGAGGGGGCTGGCGTTGCCGGCGGTGAACGGCTCGGCCAGCGCCACCACGTTCCAGGGCCCGGACTCGGCGCAGGCGATCGCCAGCGCCCTGAGCGGCTCGTCGCGCACGACGCGCGAGCGCAGCGGCACCTCGGCGCGGCGCGCGAGCGCCTCCAGCTGCCGCCGCGCCGCCTGCGCGGCGTGCCGCAGGTCGCGCGTCATGCCGGCGGGCGACATCACCCGGCGCTGGCGGCCCGTGAGCGAGACCTCGCGCACGAAGGTGTAGGCGGCGCAGTCGAAGAGCTGCGCATCCTCGACGAACAGGCTCTCGATCTCGGACTGGAAGGCGCGGGCGACGCGGACGGCGGCCTCGAGCGCTGCCGCGCTCGGGTTGACCGAGCCGAGCTGCAGCACGACGCGGCCGCGATCCTCACCGCTGCGGGCAACGTGAGCGATCATTGCGTCCCCCCGCTGTTGTCGGCGGCGTTGCCGCCCTGCCCCTTGGAGAAGCCCCGCACCCGCTCGGCGAACGAACGCACCTTGTCCTCCACCAGCCGGTTGATGGTGCCGCCGGGGAAGCGGCCTTCGGGGCCGCGCTCGCCCGCCTTCACGCCGGTCAGGATCTCGATGCCCTCGTCGATGGTGGAGATCGGGTAGATGGCGAACTGGCCGTGGCGCACGGCCTCCACGACGTCCTCGCGCAGCATCAGGTGCTGCACGTTGGATTTCGGGATCAGCACGCCCTGCTGCTCGTTGAGGCCGCGCTGCCGGCACACGTCGAAGAAGCCCTCGATCTTCTCGTTGACGCCGCCGATGGCCTGGATCTCGCCCAGCTGGTTGACGGAGCCGGTGACGGCGAGCGACTGGCGGATCGGCTGCTCGGAGAGCGCGGAAAGGAGCGCAAACAGCTCGGCCGCCGATGCGCTGTCGCCGTCGACGCCGCCGTAGGACTGCTCGAACACCAGCGTGGCGGCGAGAGACAGGGGCACGTCGAGCGCGTAGCGGCCCGCGAGGAAGCCCCACAGGATCATGACGCCCTTGGTGTGCAGCGGCCCGCCGAGCTTGGCCTCGCGCTCGATATCCATGACGCGCCCGGCGCCCACGCGCACGCGCGCGGTGATGCGGCTCGGGCGGCCGAAGGAGAAGGTGCCGAGCTGGATCACGGACAGGGCATTGATCTGCCCGACGCGGGCGCCCTCGGTGTCGACCAGCACCAGGCCGCGCGCGATTGTCTCCTGCGCGCGGTCGCGCAGGCGGTCAGCGCGCTGGATCTGCTCGTCGATGGCGCGGGCCACGTCCTGCTTGGTGGTGAGCTTGCGCTTGGCCTGGCTCGACCAGTAGTCGGCCTCGCGCACGATGTCGGCAATGCGGCCGATCTCGATCGACAGCTTCTCGCGGTCGTCGGCAAGCCGCGCGCCCTCGTCGATGATGCGGGCGACGCCGGAGGCGTCGAAGGGCTTCAGTCCGTGCTCCTTGACGATGGACGCGATCACCCGGGCGTAGGCGTTGTCGTTCTCGGCCGAGCGCGCGATGGTGTCGTCGAAGTCGGCCTGCACCTTGAAGAGACCGGCGAAGTCGGGGTCGTAGGCAGAAAGCATGTAGTAGAGCTCGCGGTCGCCGAACAGCACCACGCGCAGCTCGAGCGGGATCGGATCGGGATCGAGCGACTGCGTCGAGATCATGCTGAACCCGGTCGCCTCCGAGGGCTGCTCGACATGGATCTCGCGGGCCTTGAGCGCACGTTTGAGCGCCTCCCAGGCGAAAGGCGACAGGAGGAGCTTGCGCGCGTCGATCAGGAGATAGCCGCCGTTGGCCGCGTGCAGGGCGCCAGGCTTGATGAGCAGGAAATCGGTGACGAGCGTGCCCATCTGGGCAATGTGCTCGATGCGGCCGATGAGGTTGCCGTAGGTGGGGTTGAGCTCCTCGACGACCGGTGCGCCGCCCTGCGCGCGCACGCCACCAGAGACGCCGTTGGAGACCATGACGTTCACGAGGTAGCGGCGGAAACGGGCATCGCGCGCGGTGTCGACCGGCTGGCGCACGATGGCGTTCTGCTCCTCCTCGCCGCTCATCAGGAACAGGCCGACGTTGCGGGTGAGGTCGCGGCCGGCGGCGGCGAGGTAGTCGGAGACCTGGGCCACGTCCGAGAACGCCGCGATCAGCTCGTCGAGAGAGGCATCGACCGCATGCTTGGCCACCTCCTCGTTGAGCTCGCTCAGCTCCGCGCGCCGCTTCTTGTCGGCCTTGGGCATGCGCTCGAGAATGCTCTCGAGCTCCTTCTGCAGGGTCTCGATCTTGTTCTCGACGTCCTTGCGCATGGCCTCGGGCAGCGCATTGAACACCTCGGGCTTGACCACCTTGCCCTCGTGCATGGGGGCCATGGTGAAGCCGGTGGGCGTGCGCAGGATGGCGATGTTCTGGCTCTGGGCCTTGCGGTTGAGGGCCTCCAGCGCCTCCTCCTGGCCCGACCGGAACTGCTCGTCGATGGCGCGCCGGCGGACCTGGTAGTCCTCGCTCTCGAACAGGGCGGGGAGGACGCTTCTGAGCTCGTCGAGCACGCCGACCATGCCGCTGGCGAGCTCCTTGGCGCGGCCATGGGGGAGCTTGAGCGCGTGCGGGCGGTTGGGGTTGTCGAAGTTGTAGACGTAGACCCAGTCGGCGGGCGTGGGAGCCTCGGCTGCCTTGGGGCCGAGGTGGGCCTTGACGGCGGTGGTCTTGCCGGAGGCCGGCGGACCCAGCACGAAGATATTGAAGTCGTGGCTCTTGATGTTGACGCCGAACTGTATCGCCTTGAGCGCGCGGTCCTGGCCGATCAGGCCGGTGATGGGGTGCAGCTCGTCCGTGGTCTTGAAGCCGAGCGTCGCGGGGTCGACGGCTCGGCGCAGCTCCGAAGCCTCGAGCGGCTGCGGGCGTGCCGCAACTGTGGTCACCTGGCCGTTGGCGCCCGGGGCGGGCGCGTCATACTGTGCGCGCTTGAAAAACAATGCCATAAGCCCCCTGGACGCCTGATGTTGGCTGCAACCGCGGCGACAATAGGCTCTGCTTGTGCTCAAGAAAAGGCCGGTGCCGGGTCATCGTCAAGCCAGCCATCCCGACCCCGGGCGGCCCTGACGGGGTCGCGACCAGGACCGCCATCACAGGGCTGTCGCACATGGGCGTGCTTCCAGGACGTCTCACCACACCCGCAGCCGAAGTGCGCGACGGACGGCAGTCGCCGGCCGCATTCGACATCTGTCGCGGCGTCGCCCGGCTGCTCAAGGCGCATGGGCTGGCGGCGGTCAGCGAGGTTGCGCTCGCCAACGGGCGGCGGGCGGACGTGGCGGGCCTCGCCGACAGCGGCGAGATCTGGATCGTCGAGATCAAATCGTGCCTGGAGGACTTCCGCGCCGACCAGAAGTGGCCGGAGTATCGCGAGTTCTGCGATCGGCTGTTCTTTGCCGTGGCGCCCGACTTTCCCCGCGAGGTGCTGCCGGAGGAGACCGGGCTCATCATCGCCGACCGCTATGGCGGCGACATCGTGCGGCCGGCGCCCGAGCACAGGCTCGCCGGCGCGCGGCGCAAGGCGATGACGCTGCGGGTCGCACGCACCGCCGCCATGCGGCTGCAAGGCATCATCGACCCGGAGGGCGGCTACGAGGGCCTGCCCAGGGAGTAGGCCCAGGGAGTAGGCATGTGGGCGCTCGGCGACCACGAGCCCGTCTCGGTGGTGGCGAAAGGCGCAGAAGGGACATAGAGTCGTAGCGAAGCGAGACGCTGGCCGCTTCGGACCCGCACGCCCATGGGTGCCCTCATGTCGTATTCCTGGCCGACGATTGCCCGTCCGACCGCGCGTGGCGCATGCGCCGCGCTGATTGCCGCCCTGGCGCTGCACATCTATCCCGTTGCCGTCCACGCCCAGCCCGCCACGACCATCGATGACCTCGCCGCGGCGGTGGTGCGCGTCAAAGCCTTCATCAATCCCGATGGCCGCACCGTCCAGAACCTGGGCACGGAGCGGGAGGGCTCCGGCATCGTCATCGGCTCGGACGGCCTGGTGCTGACCATCGGCTACCTCATCCTCGAGGCGCATGCGGCGGAGGTTGTCACCAACGGCGGGCAAACCGTGCCGGCCGACGTGGTGGGCTACGACCACGAGACGGGCTTCGGCCTGCTGCGGGCCGCGCAGTCGCTCAAGGTGCGGCCCATGGGCCTCGGCAAGTCAACGGCGCTCAAGGAGAAGGACCCGGTGCTGGTGGCGAGCTTCGGCGGCGCCAACATGGTGGCGCCCGTGCACGTCGCCGCGCGCCGCGAGTTCGCGGGCAGCTGGGAGTACCTGATCGAGGACGCGATCTTCACCTCGCCCCCCCATCCCGTGTGGAGCGGGGCGGCGCTGATCAGCCGCGAGGGCAAGCTCGTCGGCGTCGGCTCACTGATCGTCTCCGACGTCTCGGGCAAGGGTGGCGGCGAGCCCGGCAACATGTTCGTGCCGATCGACCGGCTGCCGCCGATCCTGGCCGACCTGATCGCCGACGGGCGCTCGTCGACGCCGCCCAAGCCGTGGCTCGGCGTTTCGACCGAGGAGGTCGGCGGCAAGCTGCTGGTGTCGCGCGTGACGGCCGGCGGCCCGGCGGAGAAGGCCGGCCTGCAGAAGGGCGACGTGGTCAAGGGCGTGGGCGGAGAGACCGCCCGCAGCCTCGGCGACTTCTATCGCAAGGTATGGGCGCTCGGCAGCGCCGGCATCACCGTGCCCCTCGACGTCTTGCGCGACGACAAGGCCCGCCGCCTCGACGTCCCCTCCATGAACCGTCTCGACCACCTCAAGCTCAAGTCGACGTTCTGATGTCGGACGAGGCAACTCAAACTGGATGACCCTTCGCGAGGTCAAATCGAAGGGCGGCGAGGCGCGCACCCCGTTGCTTTACCCCATGAACTACGTTCTTCTCACGATCACCCGGACCGTATTCAATTCTTACAAACGCCTCGAGAACGTCACGCTGACAAAGAGCCCAGACCGCTTTGTCTACCCGTCTCGGACTCAGATGCGGCACGGCAAGCGCAGCAGCTAGATGATCGCAGCACATACCGTCAACGCCTTTGGGGTAGCGTGTTCGCGCGTCCTCTAGCAGCGCTCTATGTAAGATGCTCAGCGAGTCGCGCATGTTGTCGATCGATGCGGAGACCTGAAGCCTACGCATTTCGACGGATTCCTGGGTCCATGCCAGCCAGCGCGCCGCTGCGTGGAGTTCTTCCTGACCCAGTGACTGTCTATCCTTATTGAAAAATGACATGAACAGACCCCGATCGACCAGATCGTTCGGCACGGGATCAGCCGCTGGTGCCCGCACTTCGAGTCGACGATATCCGCCGGCGCGGCGATAACAAAGCTCGCCATCGGCCAGCATGAACTCCGGGAAGTACTTCTCCGCTTCCGGCGCAAGCGACGCCACCAGTAGCTTGAAGAAGGGGATCAGGTCGTCGCTAGTGTGAGCGGCGAGTTGGATGAAGCCGACTGTAAAGCCCGCCAAGTCCCAAGCGTTGATGACCGAAAAATCCGCTCCGCTTTCCGCGTACGCCGTAGGATAAAGCAATTCGGGCCAGGAATTGAACTGCTCATTCCAATCTGCCGGATCAAATTTTACGTGACCCGGCGTGCCATCATACCATGGCCGACCCAGTCCGACTGTAGTGAGGCCGCGGTCGCCATACCGGTAAGACGCAGATTTGCCAATTGCAATCGGGGATTCGATCTCCTCCGACGTAACAGTAAAGCGGCGACCCGGAGACTCCTTGATCTGCCATCCCTTGTGCGGCTTGTAGTCAACGTCCAGGTAGACTGCCAACGACGGATTCTCCTGCAGATCGTTGCAGTGTAATTGGAATTCAAGAATAGGAAGTCACTCGCGGTCTCGCTTCCCTGGCTGCCACCGCCAACAGGGACTAAGGTCCCAGTGGCGGGCTGATCAGAGTCGGGAGTCCTGGTCAAAAACGAATTATTTGCGGATCCGTCGGCGATGCCGTCTCCCGTTCGGTCAATGATCGACCACTTTCCTTCTCGCCTAAGCTCGTAGATGACCGTACCGTATGGCATCACTGCCCGAACCTCGAACTCCGTGCCGCTGCCGGCTCGCAGCCTCAGGCCATCACGGGACGAAACCGTATACGCCTTCAGATTTGCGTTATCTTCGGAAGCAGGGGCTCCGTCGGTCGCGGTCCCGCTGCCAACACCCCCTGCCGCCGCATCCGCGCCCCCTTTGACCGTCGACCAGTCGATGCCCGAGGCGAGCTTACTTGGGCCAATATCGAGTTCGAAATGCATAGCATCTTTTATTGTTTCCCAACTGCCGCCCCAGTCAAATACACGATCCCCATCTTTGGTCTTGATCGCCAGTATGTCGGCGATCATTTGGGGCGTCATGTCTGTATCCGCTCGGCCACCGCGGACATCATCGCCACGGGCTGCCTGGGTTTGCGCATGGGAATATCGGACAGGGCGTCGGTCTGATGTCCTCTTGAGGGGATTGGTATTCCAGTTCACGTCAACGGCGATGCCATACGAATGGAGACTAGGCGTATTGGTCCCAGAGATGTTGCGACAATTGTAGGACCCTGTATCGCTCTTGCGCACTTCATACTGGTGTGCAGCCATGACCTCCGACAGCGCCTTCCAGCTCTCTATCGTCGGTGGCGCAACCTGCAAATTCCTTCCTCTGATCGTGACAGTCTCAAATATCTCTGGGCTACACTTATAGCTGCGCCATTCATTCCGCAATTGATTATCACTTGTCACGGTACGCTCCTGCCAGCAATTAGCCCAATATCAAAGAATAAAATTAGCATCTCCGGGCCAGAAATGGAAGTGGCCCTCGCGCCACTCGACGGGCTGGAGAGCCGTTAGGTTAATGCCAGCCGCCCACATAGTCACAATTGCGAGCGCAACGAGTCCGCACGCTGTTCGCAGCCCGTTGAAGTCATCGACAGAAAGCCAAACGCCGCGGCGGTCGACGAGGCCGCGCCAACGCCACTTCCGACCAATGGTGAGCGCTTGTCAGTTCACTCCGTGCGCAGGTTGAGCTGCTTGACGAGCTTGCCCAGACGCGCGTGGTCCTTGCGCAGGAGGGCGGCAAGCTCGTCGGGCGTGCCGGGATTGGGCGTGAGCGCGAGGGGGAACAGGCGCTGCTGCATCTCGGGCTCGCGGGCGATCTTGTTCATCTCGTCGGCGAGCTTCTTGACGATCGGCTGCGGCGTGCCGGGCGGGGCGAACACCGCGAACCAGGGATAGAAATCGAGCTCGGGATAGATCTCCTTGAGCAGCGGCACGCTGGGGAAGTCCGGCCGCCGCTTGCGGTCGAGGATGGCCAGCAGCTTCGCCTTGCCGCTGGTGATGTGCGGCATGGTGTTGGGGTCGGCGTGGATGTGGAAGACGCCGGCGAGGAAGTCGGTCAGCGACTCACCGCCGCCGCGATAGGGCACGTGCAGGATATCGATGCCGGCCTGCACCTTGAACGCCTCGCACAGCAAGTGGCCGTAGGAGCCTACGCCCGCCGTGCCCCAGCTCAGCTTGCCGGGGTTGGCCTTGGCATATGCCACCAGCTCCTGCACCGAGTTGGCAGGGATCGACGGGTGCAGGGCAAACAGCAGCGTACCGTCCGTGAACTGAGTGACCGGCACCAGGTCCTTGAGCGGGTCGTAGCTGGTGTTGCGCAGGTGGGGGACGATGACGATGGTGAGCGAGACGGTGACCAGGAAGTTGTAGCCGTCGGGAGGCGTCTTCACCGCCGCCTCGATGCCGATGGCACCCGACGCGCCGCCCTTGTTCTCGATCACGAACTGCTGGCCGAGATTGCGCGCGAGGCGATCGGCGAACGGGCGCATGGCGTTGTCGGTCGAGCCGCCGGGCGCGAAATTGACGATCATGCGCACCGTCTTGTTGGGCCAGTCCGCGGCGCTCTGGGCCGAGGCTCCTGTTGCGCCCAGTCCGATGAGTGCTGCGGATCCCGTAGCCGAAAGCAGTCGCCGCCGTGAAATTGAAGGCATGCATTCCTCCCAGAATTTTTTACGGACGTTCTTTGTTGTGATCTCAGCTTGCACCCGTTGCAGCTGGGGCGTCAACGCATTGTCCGCCGACGGCCGCTGCTGCGGGGCAGCAATGACGGGTGGATCGCCGGCCTGCGGGGCTCGCGGGGGATGCGCGAGCGGCCCCAGCGCGTGATCGTAACGCGATCGACGAGGCGCAAACCCTTGGGGAGGCTGTCGCGCGGTGCGCGCCGCCACGCGATGGTGATGCGTCGAAGCTCGGCAAGCTCGGTGAGGACGACGCGCAGCTCGTCGGGCGAGAGGCCCGAGTGCTGCAACATCGGGCCGATACGCAGCGTGCCGCCGGTGCGTACGATGAGCGCCATGAGGGTAGTCAGGGCGAAGGGGGGAGGCGTGGGGTCGGTGCTTTCCATGGCCCATGGTAAGGCATGGGACAGGCGCGGGGATTGGCGCTGGGCTGAGTGTCGGCACACGATGCGACCTTGGCCTTGCGCAACCTTATCCCCGCCGCTCGCGGCCGTGGCATACTGTTCCCACCTCGGCTCGCGAGGCTGCCACTCGAGGGGCGGTCTCATGGGACGGCCGGGGGGCCGCGTAAAGGCGACACGGTTCGAACCCGTGCGCTTGGGGCTAGGTGATCGGATCGGTCAAGCAG
>JBGGME010000106.1:0-31060 GCA_041288195.1 Hyphomicrobiaceae bacterium | reverse complement strand
CGTGACGCTCCTGATCCCGGACCGGCGCGGCAACAATCGCGTCGACAGCTTCGGCAACATCCTGGCCTCGCCCGGGGTCGGACTCATCTTTTTCGTGCCCGGCATCAACGAGACGCTGCGCATCAACGGCAGGGCAGAGATTGCGCAGGAAGCAGAGCTGCTCGCGCCGCTGACGGTACAGAACGCGACGCCGACGATCGGCCTCAAGATCTCAGTCGATGAGGCCTATTTCCATTGCGGCAAGGCGCTCATGCGTTCGAAGCTCTGGAGTGCGGAGGCGCAGGTGCCCCGCCAAAGCTTCCCCAGTCTCGGCCGCATCATCGCCGAACAGACGGCCGCAATCGATGCCGAGGTGGCAGAGAAGGCGATCGAAGAGGCCTACCGGACGAAGCTCTACTGATCATGTCGTCCTCCTGACGCGAGCGCGCCGGGACGGTCGCCGGATCGTTCATGGAGGGGGCACTTCGCCGGGATGAGGAAAGACCCCACCGCTACCGGCCCGCTCCCTCCCGGTCGCGGCCGGCAGCTCGGAGACGACAGCAAACGCGGTGAGCCGGTTGGCGAGCACAAGCCCCGCACCGGCAATGCGGGGAGCGGCGTTTCTCTGTGCAAGCGCGGCTGCGATCTGGACGACCGTCTGGCGAGAGTCGCTGCGGGCGGCTCGGAGCAGGCGGACGATCAGCAGCTCCTCGTCGGTGATGCGCAGGCTGCACATGGGGCAGTCGACGGACATGTAGGCAAACCCCTGCTGGCGCTCTGCACGCACGGCGCGCAACAGCGCAGCGACATGGGCAACGAGGGCGGGGCCATCGGAGAGGCCGAGTGCCGCCTCGGCGAGGTCGTGCGCGCATTCCCAGCCCCGCATGCCCTCGCTCGCAAGGCTTGCGCACAGATGCCGCATGACCGACAGGACCAGCCGCTCCGTGGAATCTAGATCGAGTGCGTCGACAGACCGGTATTGCCGGACCGCATGGTGGCAGGCACCGACAACCTCATTGCCATCGATGGCAATGAGCTGCAGGTGCGGTGGGCGTTGCCGTGTCATGTGCCCTACTCGATCCAGGTGAGGTCGTGCGCCTCGCCCCAGGCTGCAACCGCCTCGAGCAGCGCATCGAAACGGCGGTGACCGGTGAGGAGGACAACGCCAAGCGTGCCGATGGAGATCAGGGCCACCGCTCTCGGCGCGGCGCTGCGGGGGGTGGCCGCTGACCGCTCGCATCGGGACGGAGTGTCGCCTGCGAGTCGGTCGATCAGCGAGACGAAGGCGGTATCGAAACGCAAGAGCCAAGTCACGGGCAGGCCTCCATAGGTCATCCAGCGGGAGCCGGCCCAGGTGTAGGGGACCCGAGCCGGCTCGTTGCACAGCTTTCGGCGCAGGTCGGAGAGCCCGTCGCCTTCGGCTGTTTGAAGCCAGCGTGACCGGTGCCCGAGGAAAGAACGCGGGACAACTTCCCGGGCCCGCCGCGCCGCTTCAGATCGGTGCGAGCGATGGCGGGGCGATTTGCGGAGCGCCGTAACGCCCAGCGCTGGAGCAAGGAGTGGGCATCACGTCACCGAACCCGTGCGGACGGATCGGCGTGCGGGCTTGGACGTCGACGTCACGTGCGCGACGGACCAGGCACGCGCGCGTCCCTGCCATGTCGGCGCACATTGTCGTGCCGCAGGAAGATGGGCTGTCCGATCGGCGCCTGTCGGGCCGCATGGGGAGGAGGATCGCCGTCATGAGGCCACGCTCCTGCTGTCTCCGGCCGGTCGCTCATTGGCGTCGAGCCGGGATAGCTCCTCCAGCGCGCGCTCGAAGCCGCTGCGGCTCGCGGAGGCAATCGGCAGGAAGCGCTTGTTGAGCCTTTGGCAGGCGGCCTTGGCCATCCGGCAGGCGCCGTGGCTGACACAGTCGACCGGGCAAACCACCGCGTCGCAGTGTTCGATCATCTCCTCGATGCGATGGAGGCTGTCCTCGATGCCACCGTCGTGGTGGAGGAAGGCTGCCACGCGGTCGGAGGCAACCTCGCGCAGATGCGGCACCAGGCCAGCACGGCCTCCCAGGTACAGGACGCGCTGGGGCAAGGGGTCGCTGCGCCGGGGCGCGGCGCAATTGTCCGTCTGGAGTGCCCTGGGCCTTGCCTGCTGCAGGCGCGCCGCACGGCCGGCGAGGGACGCTATCGTCTGCTCTGCCTGCCGCGCCCTGACGCGAGCAGAGAGGAGCGCGCGCTCGCATTTGGCGAGCTTGTGGCGGAGCGGTGTGTCCGCCGCGTGCCGCGGGCGATCAGGGTAATGCGCGGGGAAGGCGGCCTGCGCCGGAGCCGTCGCCAATGCGGCACGGGCAGCGTCGCGCTCGGCCAGCGCCTCGAGCTTGACCTGCTCGCTGCGCCGCAGACGTGTCTCGAGGTCGGCGTTCTTGCGCTCGGCCTCGGCCAGGCGCAAGGCGAGCAGGTTGGCGCCGTGGCCGTTGAGGTGGGAGAGCATGTGCACCTCGCCGAATACACTCACCCTGATGGGGTCCGGGATGTGGGTGTGGGACATGATGGCCCAATATCCGGCGGCGATCTGTCCGTTGTCCCGCAGGCGCTCCCACAGGGCTCGCATCTCCTCTTCCGTCGACGCACGTCCCATCTGCCGGACGGCGCCGGCGAACCTGTGGTCGAGAAGCTTCGTCAGCGCGCGCGAGAAGGGCGAGCTCTCCCCGGCGGCACGCACGCAGTAGCTGTGGATATCGTAGCTTTGCGCGCCGCGCTCCACCCGCAGCTTATGCTTGCCGATGACGGCGATGAGGTCGTGGTCGGAGAGGCAGGTGCCAATGATCGAGCACTGCATACCGCCTTCGATCTCCCAGAGCGCGAGGCGCCGCGATGCGGCTCGCGCGGGCCGCCGAGAGAGGTAGTCGGCAATGTCGGGCGCACGCGGCAGAGCCGGCGCGGACTTTCCGGGCATGGTCTCGTCTCCAATGTCCCGGGTTCAAGGCCCGGGTATCGGATGGTTGCCCGATGGAGCATTTGTTGACTCTTGTCGTCAAGTATTTTCTCGAATCCCCAAGCTCGAGACGGATTGCGGCAGTTCGTTTGGTCATGTCGATGAACGGTAATATCTTGTTGAGGGCATTGCCGGTCCCCACCTTGATTTCGGGGCGCCGGCGTGAACTCTGATGGCGGCGGCGCTTTTGGCAGGCGAGGAGATCGACCGTGGCGGAAGAAACCCTGTCCACCACATGCTGTGTCGTGGGCGGCGGCCCCGCCGGCATGATGCTGGGCGTGTTGCTGGCGCGCGCCGGCGTGCCGGTCGTCGTGCTCGAGAAACACAAGGACTTCCTGCGCGACTTCCGCGGCGACACCGTGCACCCTTCCACGCTCGAGCTGATGGTCGAGCTCGGCTGGATCGACGAGTTCCTCGCGCTCCCGCACGAGCGGGTCGAGCGCCTGAGCGGACAGATCGGGGATGCGCATGTCCCCATCGCCGACTTCACGCACCTGCCGACGCACTGCCGCTACATCGCGCTGATGCCGCAGTGGGACTTTCTCAATTTCCTGGCCGAGCGCGGCAAGCGCTACCGTGGTTTCGACTTGCGCATGCAGGCTGAGGCGACCGAGCTCATCGAGGAGGGCGGCCGCGTCGTCGGCGTGCGCGCCCGCACGCCAGGCGGCGACCTCGCCATCCGCGCCGGTCTCGTCGTCGGTTGCGACGGGCGCCACTCCACGGTGCGCGAGCGCGCCGGGTTCGAGGTCGAGGACATCGGCGCGCCGATCGACGTGCTGTGGTTCCGGATCTCGCGGCGCCCCGACGATACGGCCGAGACCTTCGGCCACATCGAGACCGGCGCCATGATGGTGATGCTCAACCGCGGCAGCTACTGGCAGTGCGCCTACGTGATCCCGAAGGACGGCCTCGCCGAGATCAAGCAGCGTGGGCTGCCGGCGTTCCGCGACAGCATCGTCTTCATGTCGCCGTTCGTGCGCGACCGCATCGGCGAGATCGCAAGCTGGGACGACGTGAAGCTCCTCACCGTCGCGATCGACAGGCTCAAGCAATGGCACCGTCCGGGGCTGCTGTGCATCGGCGACGCCGCGCACGCGATGTCGCCGGTCGGCGGGGTCGGCATCAACCTCGCGGTGCAGGACGCGGTTGCGACCGCCAATGCGCTGGCAGAGCCGCTGAAGGCGCGCGCCGTCACGGAGGCTCATCTGGCCGCGATCCAGAAGCGGCGCACGCTGCCGATGCGGGTGATCCAATTCATTCAGACTCAGATCCAGGACCGCGTGCTGAGCCGCGCGCTCGCGAGCAAGGAGCGGCCGAAAGTCCCGCTCGTGGCGAAGCTGCTGCAGCGCGTGCCAGCCTTGCGGCGCCTGCCCGCGCGGATCGTGGGCATCGGCATCCGCCCCGAGCACATCCACACGCCGGAGGCCGACCCCCCGGCGCCACCCGCCGAGGTGATGCCGGCGAAGGCGCGCGCCTAGCCTTCATCGGGCGCTCGATCGCTCGACCGGCGAGCGGGCACATCACGGCTCGGGCATACCCTGCGGGCGAAATGCCGTAGCATGAGCGTCGCGCTGATTCGCGCAGATCGCGTGCTGTTGAGTCCCGACCCACTCAACCGGCCACGACCGTGGCCATGCAATGGTGACACGTGCGATCGGCCGCATGGCTGAGCCCCTTCTCCATCGCCGCGCTGCTGCTCGCGACCGGCGCGATAGCGCACGCGCAGGCACCTGAGGGAACTCCGGCCGGCTCGATCTCAGTCGTAGGCCGCGGCGGACCGGCCGCCGAGAACACAGGCCGCGCGACCGACGCGCAAAAGGGCGAGGCGAGCACCATCGAGCTCAGCGCCCGAGCCGGTGTTGCAAGCGACTACATCTATCGCGGCACCACGCTCTCCGGCCGGAAGCCTGCCGCCGGCGCCGGAGTCGAGGCGACCCTGGGCCGCTTCTACGCGGGCGCGACAGCTACGACCGTCGACCTGCCGACCAATCCGCCGGCCGAGGTCGCCCTGAGCGCCGGCATCCGCCCCAAGCTTGGAAAGATCGACATCGACGTCGGCTGGACCTCCTACGTCTACCCGCACGAGACCTCCGATACCAACTACGGGGAAGCTGCCATCCGCGCCGAGACCAGCATCGGCGAGACATTTGGCATCGCCGGCGGCTTCGCCTATTCACCGGACGTCTCGAACACCGGCGCATGGAGCAGGTACGTCGCTCTCGGCATCGGCGCCGAGCTGCCCCAGCGCATGCTGCCGCGGAACGTGACAGCCACGGTCACGACTACCGTCGGGTACTCCCGGTTCGGCGATCAGTCGGCCGAGCTAGGAGGCTATCCGCTGCCGGCCTATCTGAACTGGAGCGCCGGCATCAGATTCACGCGCGGCAAGCTCAATCTCGACCTGCGCTACCACGACACCAATCTCTCCGGCGAAAATTGCTATGTCCTGACAGGCGATCCCAATGCCGCGCCTGGCGGCAGGCCAAACCCGGCGACCAATCCGGACGGGCTCGTCTCAGATTGGTGCAGCGCCACACTGGTTGGAAAACTTTGGCTCTCGCTCGAGTGAGCGTCCACCCGCGGGGAATACACCCTCATATCAGGGTTCCTCCCGATAGGTTCACCTGGCGTCGCGGCCATACCCTTGTTCTCGAGCGCCGAAACCCCAACCCCCACGGGAGCAAGTCTATGGCCGAACGCATGTCACAATCAGCAATCAACGCCGGCATCGGCGATGCCCGGCAACAGGTGCGCGATGCCGTCGCGGAGGTCGAAGGCCAGATCGCGGAGCATTGGGTGTGGTATCTCATCCTCGGCATCGTGCTCTTGCTGGGTGGCATCGCTGCCATCGCCTTCCCGTTCCTGTCGACCGTTGCCGCCAAGCTTGCGCTGGGGTGGATCTTCCTGTTCGCCGGCGTGATGACCGTCGTGCATGGGTTCTCGGCCGGAAATTGGCGCGGCTTCCTCTGGAACCTGCTGATCGGCATCCTCTATGTCGTGGCCGGCGGCTATCTCGTGTTCTTCCCGCTCGCGGGCATCGTGACGCTGACCATGATCATCGCCCTCCTGTTTCTCGCGGACGGCATTCTCGAGATCATCATGGCCTATCGGCTGCGGCCGCATTCCGGCTGGGGCTGGGTTCTCGCCAGCGGCGTGGCGGCCCTGATCGCCGGCGTCCTGATCGCGTCCCAGCTGCCGTCATCGGCGACCTGGGTGATCGGCTTCCTGGTCGGGATCAAGATGATCATGGCGGGCTGGAGCTACATCGCCCTGGCGCTCGGCAGCCATCACCATCACCACCCCTCGACGAGCATGCGGCCGGCATAAACTTCCGGCAGCGCAGCGACCGTTGTCGGGGCCGTTGGCAAGGCGGATGCTCGATCGAGCTGACGGCCTGGGCTAGCGGCCCTGATAGGCGGGTGTACGGACGACGAGGCCGTCGAGGGCCTCGGTCACCTTGATCTGGCATGAGAGGCGGGAGTTCGGCTTCACGTCGAAGGCGAAGTCGAGCTGGTCCTCCTCCTCCTCGTTGGGTTTGCCGACCTTGCCCGTCCAGGCCTCGTCGACGTAGACCATGCAAGTAGCGCAGGTGCAGCCCCCGCCGCATTCGGCTACTATCCCTGTCACGCCGCCCTTGAGCGCAGTCTCCATGACGGTGGCGCCGATCTCGGCATCGACCGTGTGCACCGTGCCGTCGTGCTCGATGTAGGTAATCTTGGGCATAGGGCCTGGGCTCGCCTCGTGTCTCCTGCGTTATGACGCATGCACCTGCACTATGTTGCAGGTTTGCGCAAGGGGGCTATGCCGAGCCCTTCCCGGGATGCGCGCGACGACTGTCTTCAGGCGCCTGCTCGCGCTTGTCGAGGCCATAGTCGCGCAGGACGGCCGCCACGCGCAGGCGATAGTCGCGGAACACGCCGTTGCGACCCGCAGCCTGGGTGGCGCGGTGCCCCATGTGGTTGCGCCAGCTGACCACAGCAGCCTCGTCGCGCCAGAACGACAGCGACAGCATCTTGGCCGGGTCGGTGATGCTCTGGAAGCGCTCGACGGAGACGAAGCCGTCGATCTTCTCGAGCTCCGGCCGCAGGCGTGCGGCGTGGTCGAGATAGCTCTCGCGGCGGCCATCCGCGGGCCACACCTCGAAGATGACGGCGATCATGGGCATGCTCCGATGCTGTGGGGTCAGACCCTCCTGCACCGTCCATACCGTCGGAGGGGTGGCGTTCCTAGGGTCTGACCCCAATACTCCCCATTACTCCACGGCCTCCAGGAATGTGCGCTCCTCGCTCAGGATGAAACGCTTCTCCTGCGCGAAGCGGAAGTTGGCGGCGCCCTCGGAGTCGGCCTTGAGCCGTGCGCGGTAGGCTTCGTAGGCGGCCAGGCTGTCGAAGGAGATCAGCCCCCAGGCAATGTTGTTGGTGCCCTCGTGGGGAAGGAAATAGCCAACGAGCTTGCCACCGCACTTGGGGATGATGCGCCCCCAATTGCGCGCATACTCGGCGAACGCCTCGCGCTGGAAGGGATCGATCACGTAACGGATGAAGACGGTGACGGTCATGGGTGCCTCCTTTGCCGGAAGCTACCCTGGAGCATTCCAGCCGTCGTTCGTTTCGACGGACGACGAAGCGTGCAGCCGCCCCTCACCCCATCTCTCTCCCCGCAAGCGGGGAGAGGGAAGAAGGAAGAAGGAAGAAGGAAGAGGGAAGAGGGAAGAGGGAAGGCGGAAGGAGGAAGGAGGAAGGAGGAAGGAGGAAGGAAGGAAGGAAGGAGGAAGGAGGAAGGGCTACGCGCCGAGGTAGGCGGTCTTGACGTGCGGGTTGTCGAGCAGCTCGGCGCCGGTGCCGGAGAGCGTCACGCGGCCCTGCTCCAGCACGTAGGAGCGGTCGGAGAGCTCGAGCGCGGCGAACGCGTTCTGCTCCACCATGACGACGGTGACGCCCTCGGCGCGGATACCCTTGATGATCTCGAAGGTGCGCTCGACGAGGTTGGGCGCCAGACCCAGCGAGGGTTCGTCGAACAGCACCAGCTTGGGACGCGACATCAGCGCGCGGCTGATCGCCAGCATCTGCTGCTCGCCGCCCGACAGCGTGCCGGCCGCCTGGTCGCGCCGCTCGGCGAGGATAGGAAAGCGCGCGTAGAGCCGCTCGAGGTCGGAGGCGATCCCGTCCGCATCGCGGCGCAGGTAGCAGCCCATCTCAAGGTTCTCGGCCACCGTCATGTAGGGAAAGACGCGGCGGCCCTCGGGGCAGTGGGCGATGCCCATCTGGAGGATGCGGCGCGCACTCGCGCGCGTGATGTCCTCGCCGAGGAAGGCGATGCGGCCCGCGGCCGGTGCCAGCACGCCGGAGATGGCCTTGAGCGTGGTGGTCTTGCCGGCGCCGTTGGCGCCGATCAGGGTGACGAGCTCGCCCTGCTCGACGGATATGGTGAGGTCGCGGACGGCCTCGACCTTGCCGTAGCGGCAGCTCAGGCCCTCAACCGTGAGCACGGGCGTACCTTTCCCCGAGATAGGCGCGCACCACCTCCGGGTTGCGCTGGATCTCGGCCGGCGAGCCGGTAGCGATGACGCGGCCGTGGTTGAGGCAGACGATGCGGTCGGACACGCCCATCACCATCTTCATGTCGTGCTCGACGAGCAGCACGGTGATGCCCTGGCCGCGGATCTGCGCGAGCAGCTTCATGAAGCTGTCGGTCTCGACCGGGTTCATGCCCGACACCGGCTCGTCGAGCAGCAGCAGCTTGGGCTGGGCGGCGAGCGCGACGGCGACCTCGAGCAGCCGGAGCTCTCCGTAGGGCAGCGACGAGGCCGGCTGGCCGGCACGCGCCTCGAGGCCCACGAAGCGCAGGATCTGCGAGGCCTCCTTCGCCAGCTCCTTCTCCTCGCGCGCCACCGAGGGTAGCCCCAGCAGGATCGCGAGCGGCGTCTGGCGCGAGCGCAGATGCAGGCCGATGGCGACGTTGTCGTGCACGCTGCGACCGGTGAACACGCTGGTCTTCTGGAACGTGCGCACGACGCCGAGGGCGGCGATCTGGTTGGGCTTGAGGCCGTCGAGGCGCTGGCCGCGATAGGCGATGTGGCCGCCGGTCAGCTCGATAAAGCCGGTGATGGCATTGAAGGCCGTGGTCTTGCCGGCGCCGTTGGGACCGATGAGGGAAAGCACCTCGCCCGTCCGCACCTCGAAGGTGGCGCCATCGACGGCGGTGAGTCCGCCGAAGCGGATGGTGAGGGCGTCGACCGCGAGCTCGATGCCGGCACGCGCGTTCATCGCGCGGCCTCCGCGGCCGGGCGCCCGGCCGGCGGCTCGGCCGCCTCGCGCCTGGCGCGGCCCTGCCACCAGTTGCGCACGGCCGGGACGATGCCTTCGGGCAGGAAGTAGACGACGAGGATCATCAGCACGCCGTAGACCACCCACTGCACCTCGGGCTTGATGGCGGCCGCGCGCAGGACCTCCGGCAGCAGGCCGAAGATGAGGCCGCCGACGATGGGGCCGGCGAGGGTGCCCTTGCCGCCGGCCACCACCATGATCACCATCGTCACCGTGTAGATGAACAGGAACACATCGGGGTCGACGATGCGCACGTAGTGGGCGTAGAGCGCGCCCGCCGCGCCGGCCATGGCGGCCGCGATCATGGTGGCGAGCACCAGGTAGCGCGTGACGTCGACGCCGACGGAGGTGGCGAGCGGCTCGTTCTCCCGCAGCGCGATCATGGCGCGCCCGGCACGTGAACTGACGAGCCGGCGGATCAGCACGTAGCTCAGGATCGCCGCCACCAGCACCAGATAGTAGTTGGCGGGCTTACGCAGGAAGGCGAACTCGAACCAGCCGGGAACCCCGAGCCGCAGCACCGGGATGTTGTTGAGCGCCATGGGGCCTTGCGTCAACTCGACCCAGTTGAGCGCCACCAGCCGGACCACCTCGGCGAAGCTCACCGAGACGATGACGAAGTAGGCGCCGCGCACCTTGAACGAGACCTTGCCGATCACCCAGCCGCAGGCCCCGGCGAGGGCGATACCGGTGAGCATGCCGAGCCACACCGGCTTGGGCTCCAGCTTGACGAGCCAGTTGGGCAGCAGGTGCACCTCGAAACCGAGCGACATCAGGCTCGAGGTGTAGGCGCCGATGCCGAAGAAGGCGACGTGGCCGAGGCTCAGCTGGCCCGTATAGCCGAGCAGCAGGTTGAGGCTCATGGCGGCGATGATGAAGATGCCGGTGATGATCAGGATGTGCAGCACGTAGAGGTCCCCCATCCACAGCGGGACGGAGAACAGGAACGCGAGCCAGGCGATCGTGGCCCAAAGTTTCACCCGATCCGCTCCTTCTGCGCGAACAGGCCGGTCGGCTTGACGAGCAGGATCAGGATGATGAGGAGGAAGCCCATGCCGTCACGGAAGCCGGAGGAGATGTAGCCGGCGCCGAGCTCCTCCATGAAGGCCAGGATGAAACCGCCGATAGTGGCGCCGGGGATGCTACCCAAGCCGCCGAGGATGACGATGGCGAAGGCCTTGAGCGAGGCGAGGTCGCCCATGGTCGGATAGACGACGAACACGGGGCCGAGCAGCGCGCCGGCGGCCGCCGCGAGACCCGATCCGATGGCGAAGGTTGCGGTGTGGACGTAGCCGATCTCGACTCCCATCAGCGCCGCCGTATCGCGGTCCTGGAAGGTGGCGCGCATGGCCTTGCCTAGTCGCGTGCGGTTGATGAGCGCGTAGGCGCCGACGATCAGCGCCAGCGCCACGACGAACACGAACAGGCGGTTCCAGGACACGGAGACCGGGCCCAGCACCAGCGGCGTCGCCGGGAACGGGTTGTCGATCGACTTCGCCACGCCCGACCAGGCGAGCTGCTCGGTGTTCTGCAGCGCGATCCAGGCGCCGATCATGACGAGCATGGTGGTGTCGATGTCGGCTCCGCGCAATCGGCGCAGCAACACGAGCTCGATCGCGGCACCGAGGAAGATGCCGAGCACCACGGCGAGTACGAGCGCCACGAAGAAGTTGGCGCCCGCCAGCATGACGCAGGCGTACATCATGTAGGCGCCGAAGCTGTAGAGCTCGCCGTGCGTGAAGTTCACCACGCGCATGATGCCGAAGATCAGCGTCAAGCCGATGCCGAGCAGCGCGTAGGTGCCGCCGAGGATGAGGGCGTTGAGCCCGTGCTGGAGGAGCTGGTCCATTGGGGTCTTCCCCCTCTCCCCGCTTGCGGGGAGAGGGCCGGGGTGAGGGGCGGAGGCAGACTCCAACGTCGGCGCAGGTGGCCGCCCCTCACCCTAACCCTCTCCCCGCGTTGATGGTGCGAGAGGAAAGTTGCGCGTGGCGCGGGGAGAGGGAACTACTGCCGCGTGACCTTGCCGCCGTCGATCTTGACGAGATAGACGCTGGGCACGTTCTGGGCGCTCTCCTTGCCGGCGGGGCCCTGCTTGATGAAGGCGATGTCGCCGTTGATGCCGGGCACCTTCACGTCCCACATCGCCTTGGTGATGGCCTCGGGCTCGGCTTTGCCGGCGGCCTTGATGGCGGCGACGATGACGTGCAGACCGTCCCAGGCGCGGAATCCCTCGGTCAGGCCGCCGACGGGATGCTTCTTCTCGTTCCACAGCGCCACGAACTTCTTGGCGATCTCGGGGTTCTTCACGGCCTCGGGGAACCAAGGCGTGAAGAACACCAGGTGGTAGGAGCCGTTGGCGGCCTCGCCGGCCTGGGCGATCAGCTGATCGGGCGAGTTGGAGCCGCCGGTCGTGATGATGCGGGTGGTGAGCTGCTGGTCCTTGGCCTGCTTCAGGATCAGCGTGATCTGCTCCACCGCCGTGGTCACGAACAGCGTGTCGCCGCCCGAGGCCTTGATCTTGGCGAGCTGCGCGGAGAAATCCGTGGCCTTGGGGTCCATGGTCTCCATGATGCCGATCTGCACACCATCGGCCTTGGCGGCTTCCGAGAACTCCTTGGAGGCGCCGAGGCCGAAGTCGTTGTTGGTGGCGAGGAAGTCGGCCTTCTTGATGTTCATCTTCTTGAACAGCGGCGTGAAGGCCTTGGCCTCCATCTGCGAGGTCGGGCTGATGCGGAAGATGTAGGGGTTGCCCGAGGTGGTGATCTTGCCGGACGAGGAGGTCTCGACCAGCATCGGCACCTTGTACTCCTCGAGCTTGGGCATGACGGCGAGCGTCAGGGTCGAGCTCCAGGCGCCCATCATGACCGGCACCTTGTCGCGCACGATCAGCTTCTCGGCGGTGGCGACCGCCTCGGTTGGGTTCGACTTGTTGTCCTCGACGATGAGCTGGATCTTCTTGCCGAGCACGCCGCCGGCCTTGTTGATCTCCTCCTCGGCGATCTTGGCGCCCTGCGCCACGTAGTTGCCGCTGGCCGCGAACGGGCCGGTTAGCGGCTGGGTCACTCCGATCTTGATGGTGTCCTGCGCGGCGGCTGCCCCGCCCATGAGCGCTGCGCCGACGGCGGCGAGCGCAAGCTTTTGCATGATGGCTTTCATACGCGTCTCCCGTATCTACGACGTTCTGTCCTGCCGAGAGGCTCCCCCCTTCGAGGCGTGATGGCGATTGGTATCAATGTTGGTAACACCATCACACTTCGAGATTAGGAGAGGCCCGGACCGCTTACAAGCAGCCCTCGTGCCGCTGCGCGCTCACATCATCTTCTTGCGCAGCCGGGGGATGATCTCCTTCGCCACGGCCTCGACCTGCTCACTTTCATAGCGGTAGGGCACAAAGATTATGCGGTCGATGCCGGTGGCGAGGTGCGCCTCGAGCTGCTCGACGCACTCCTCCACCGTGCCCATGATGGCGCTCTCCATGGTCGACTCCGACCAGGAGGCGTAGTCCCATTCCGTCTGCAGCCACTGCCGCATCGGCGCCTCGATCTTGGCGCGAGGACCGATGCAGATGGGGAGCTGGTTGGTGGAGATGAGCTGATCGGGGTCGCGGCCCGCCTCCTCGGCGTAACCGCGCACCTTGGCCCAGACGCGGGCGAAGCTCTCGGCGGTGTAGTAGTAGGTGAGCCAGCCGTCGCCCTTGGCGGCGGCCCGCCTCAGCACGGCATCGACGTAGCCGCCGATCAGGATGGGCGGGCGCGGCTGCTGCACGGGCTTGGGATAGAGCACGGCGCCGCGCAGCTTGTAGGGGGGATAGTCCCCGTCGACCTTCTCCTCGGTCCACAGCCGGTTGATGACCTCCAGGCACTGCTCCATGATCCGGCCGCGCTGGTGGAAGTCGACGCCCATGGAGTCGAACTCGCGCTTGTACCAGCCGACCGCGGCACCGACGATCAGGCGGCCGTCGGAGATGTGGTCGATGGTGGCGAGCTCCTTGGCGAGGATGACGGGATTGCGCATGGGCATGACGAGGATGCCGGTGCCGATCTTGATCTTGCTCGTGCGCGCCGCGACGGCGGTAAGGATCGCCAGCGCCTCGTGGATCGGGAAATTGGGATCGACGCCGAGGAGAATGTGGTCCCAGGCCCAGATCGACTCGTAGCCCAGCTGCTCCATGCGCACGCCGTAGTCGATCAGCGCCCGCGCGCTCGGCATCTCCGGGTACTTGGTGAAGTTGCGCATGGCGATGCCGAACTCGGTCTGCTTCTTCTTGGCCATAGGTGCTCCTCGAACCTGTCATCCCGGCGCTTGTCGCCGGGATCCATCTCACAGCTTGCTCCGGCGTGCGTGGATCGCTGGATCCCGGGCACAAGGCCCGGGATGACTGCGTCACGCCGTGTAGAGTCGCTCGGGGTCGAGCTCGCGCAGGACGGCGAGCTCGTCGGCGCGCGGCGGCTCGGCCGTCTCGACATGAGCGTCGAACAGCAGCTTGAAGCCCGTATTCTCCTGCACCTGCTCGCGGGTGACACCCTGGTTGAGGGCGAGCACCTTCATCTCGCGGGTGTCCTCGTCGAAGCCCATGACGGCGAGGTCGGTGACGACGCGCCACATGCCGCCCTGCGGCAGGCCGCGCTCGGCGCGCGTGGCCTTGCCCTTGATCCAGCCGGGCGAGGTGATGAAGTCGACGTCGGCCACGAAGCGGCGCTTCTCGTGCTTCATGGCCACGATCATGTCGGTGAGCGAGGAGATGTCGTTGCCGCCGCCGGTGCCGGGGAGGCGTATCCTGGGGTTGTCGGCATCGCCGATGAAGGACGAGTTGAGGTTGCCGAAGCGGTCGATCTGGGCGCCGCCCATGAAGCCCACGTCGACATAGCCACGCTGCAGCAGCAGGAGCACGTCGGTGATGGGGAGCACCATGTTGGAGCGGCGCGTGCAGCGCTGCTCGTTGGTCGACGGCGGCAGCTCGCCCGGTACGATGAAGGGGCCGATGGTGCCGCCCTCGAACAGGATGGTGAGGTGCGGCGTGTGGCTGCGCTGGGCGAGCGTGGCGGCCAGCAGCGGGATGCCGACCCCGGCGAACACGATCTGCCCGTCCTTCAGGAGGCGCGCGGCCATGACGGCCAGCAGCTCGGAGGCGGTGTAGGCGGAGGCGGCTGGGGAGTGCTTAGTCATTGTGGACGCTCCTGCCGCGGCGGCATGCATCGAGCACCGCATCCATGCCGAGCTTGGCGAGGTAGTCGGGCCAGGACTTGGGCCCGTAGTAGTACTCCTCGAGATACTGCTGCGGCCCCTTCACGGGGTCCTTGGCCGTGATCTCCGCGTACTCGTCGAGATGCCCGAAGAAGGGCTCGTAGAGGCCGTAGCACTCGTGCGGCGCGCAGCCCATGGGCGCCTCCACCACCGCATCGACGGTGAAGAAGGGGATGCGCGTCTGGTCGGGGGTGCGCCGGATCTGGTCGTTGGAGACGATGCGCTCGGTCGTCAGGATCACCTTGTTGGCGGCCATGGCCATGTCGATGTCCATGAACTGCAGGCCGTCGAGCTGGGCGTTGCCGTAGGCGTCGCAGCGCTGCACGTGGATCAGCGCCACGTCCGGGTTGAGTGCGGGCAGCAGCACCACCTCCTCGCCGGTGAAGGGGCAGGTCATGGTCTTGAGGCTGTCGCCGACGCGCTTGCCGACGTCCGAGCCGATCATTGAGCGCGAAGGCATGAAGGGAATGCCCATGGCGCCTGCGCGGTAGCGCAAGCCCATCGACATGTGGCTCCACTCCTCGAAGCGGGCGAGCTTCTTCTCGGTGTGGTGGCGCATGACCTTCGACACGCCCCACACAATCCCCTGCGTGAACCAGCTGGTGATGATGTGCTTGGAGACGCCGGAGGCGAACAGCAGGTCGCCCTCGCTCGAGGTGATGGAGCGTGACACCACGAGGTCCTTGCGGCGGGCGCGGATCAGCGCCCAGATCATGGCGGTGGGCGTGCGCGACATGGTGCAGCCGCCGATGCCGACGTGGTCGCCATCCCGCACGAGCTTGGCCGCCTCCTCGAGCGACATCACCTTCTCGCGCAGGCCGCGGTCGCGCGCCATCGTCTCGCGCCGCAGCTGCTGGTAGGGCTTGACCTCGGTGTCTACGCTCATGCGCCTCGTCTCTCTTCTCGGATCGGTCTCATGCAGCCGCCGCCATGCCGCTGTCGCGATTGACGGCCGCGATCATCTCGTCCCATTGCGGCAGGAGGTCCTGCAGCCCGCGCCAGAAGTCCTGCGATCTGCGCCGGTCGAAGTCGGCGAGTTCGATGCCCTGCTGCTCCACCCAGGTGAAATAGCCCAGATTGAAGATGCGCTCCCGCTCGCGCGGGGTGGCATCGAGCACGTGCTCGGTGTCGGCGCCCAGCAGGTGTCGGCCGACGATCTCCGCGGCCACCTCGGGGGTCAGCTCGCCGCTGTTGTGGCGGCGCTGGAGGTAGCGGGCAAGCTCGCTCGCGTACATCTCGTGGCCGTCGGTCGCCACGGTGACGATGACGTCGTCGGGTCCGAGGTCGAGGTGCCTCGCCATCTTGATGGCGCCCAGCACGTTGGCGATGGAGGAGAGGCCCAAGCGATCGAGCGCGGCAAGGAGGGTCGGCGTGACGCCGAGCCGGCGCGAAAGATAGTCGCGACCAACGTCGGTGTTGAACACGGCGTTGAGCCCGTCGGTCGCCTGGTCGCTGACGCCGATCACGAGGTCGGTGTTCATGACATTGTGGATCAGCGGCACGTGCTTGTCGCCAATGCCCTGGATGTTGTGCTCGCCGTAGCCGTTCATGAGCAGCGTCGGGCACTCCACTGCCTCGACCACGGCGATCTTCGTTCTGTGCTTGGCCTTGAGATAGTCGCCGGCCGCCAGCGTGCCCGCTGATCCGCTGGCCGAGACGTAGCCGGCGAGGTTCAAGTTCTTGCCCTCGAGCGACGAGAAGACCTTCTCGAGCGCGGGGCCGGTGCAGCGCCAGTGGCCCAGGTAGTTTCCGAACTCGCTGAACTGATTGAGGATGGCGTTGGCGGGGTCGCGCGCGAGTGCGGCGCAGGCGTCGTAGATCTCCTTGACGTTGGACTCGGTGCCGGGCGTGCGCACGATGTCGCCCGGCTCGCTCACCCACTGGTTCAGCCAGTCGAACCGCTCGCGGCTCATGCCTTCGGGCAGCACGGCGACGGCCCGGCAGCCCAGGATCTTGGAGATGGCGACGCCGCCGCGGCAGTAGTTGCCGGTCGAGGGCCACACGGCGCGCTGGCTCGCGGGATCGAACCGGCCCGAGACCAGGCGCGGCGCGAGGCAGGCGTAGGCGGCGAGCACCTTGTGCGCGCGGATCATCGGGAACAGGCAGCCGAGTGCGACGACGATGCGCGCCTTCACGCCGGTCAGGGCCTCGGGCAGCTCGATGTGCGCGGGAGTTGCCGCCTGGGCCTTGCGGCTGCGGTCGTTGAACCAGTGCACACGGTAGAGGTTGAGGGGATGGGCATCGTCGGGGCCGACGCCGGCGAGCGCGGCGCGGATGTCCTTCGGCACGCGCGCCGGCTCGGCGAGCTCGGCGAAGGTCGGCAAGCGGATGCCGTTCTCCTTCAGCAGCGCCACGGCCCGGCCGCGAGCCTTGGCGTCCTCGACCCTGGTCGGGAAATCGAACGGAGAGCTTTTTGCCCGCTTTCCCATCGCGTGACCGATCTCGCTGTCCCCGTGCCTCAGTGTGTCTATTGTCCTATTCTTAGTACAAGTTTGCGGCGGTTGTCATCCGGGCATGAGGCGTAGGTTGGGTTAGCGCGAAGCGCGTAACCCAACGTCGGAAATCGCTGGCCATTGTTGGGTTACGCGCGGGTCCGGCGTCGCGCATTCACGCTCCGTCCTGCCCGCGCTAACCCAACCTACTCCTACTCGGCGGCCTGGCGGCGCTCCGGCGTTACCGGACCGTAGAGCGTGGAGCGCTGGCGCGGGGTGCGGCCGCGGCCGCGTATCAGCGCCTCGAGTTCGGCGGCGGACACCTCCTGGCCGTGCGTGGCGCCGGCGGCGCGGGTGATCGACTCATTCATCAGCACGCCGCCGAGGTCGTTGCAGCCGGCATCGAGCAGCAGCGCCGCGCCGTCGGGGCCCATCTTCACCCAGGATGCCTGGATGTTGGGGATGACGGGATCGAGCGCCAGCCGCGCCACGGCGTGCATCAGGACGGCCTCGCGGAAGGTCGGGCCCTTGCGCGACTGACCCTTGAGGTAGATCGGCGCCTCCATGTGCACAAAGGGCAGCGGCACGAACTCGGTGAAGCCGCCGGTCCGCTCCTGCAAGGCGCGCACGCGCAGCAGGTGCCGCGCCCAATGGCGGTAGGCATCGACGTGGCCGAACATGATGGTGGCGGTGCTGCGCAAGCCCACGGCGTGCGCCGTCTCCATCACCTCGAACCACTCGGCGGTGTTGATCTTGTCGGGGCACAGGACCGCGCGCACCTCATCGTCGAGGATCTCGGCCGCCGTGCCGGGCAGGCTGGCGAGGCCCGCGTCGCGCAGGCGCGAGAGGTACTCGTTGAGCGGCAGCTTCAGCGTATCGGCGCCGGTGCGGATCTCGAGCGGCGAGAAGGCGTGCACATGGATGTCGGGCGCCGCCATCTTCACCGCCTCGACGATGGCGAGATAGGTGTTGCCGGTGTAGCTGGGCTTGATGCCGCCCTGCAGGCACACCTCTGTTGCGCCGCGCTCCCAGGCCTCGGTCGTGCGGGCAGCAACCTCCTCGAGGTCGAGATCGTAGGGCGTGTCGCGGTGGCCGAGGTTGTGGCGGCCCTTGGAGAAGGCGCAGAACTTGCAGCCGTAGGTGCAGATGTTGGTGTAGTTGATGTTGCGGTTGACGATGTAGGTGACGGTGTCGCCGACGCGGCGGGCGCGCAGCTCGTCGGCCGCCCGGCACACGGCGGTGAAGTCCGCGCCGCGCGCATCGAACAGGGCGACGATGTCGGCCTCGGTGAGTGCCTTGCCGGCGCCGACGCGGTCGAGGATGCGCGCGATCGCGGGCGTGGGGTCAGCTTCCTTCGCCTGCATGTGTGCGACATGCGGCCTCGGCAGCGACTCCATTCCGCCCGGCGACCAGCCATCCTCGCGGGCGAGCCCCGCCGCATCCAAGTGCCGCAGCAGCGGCGTGCGCAGCGCCGCGTCGATCCACGCACCCCCACCAGGAACGCCATCGGACTTAGCTCGCCTGTCGGCGACCGGGTTGACGGCTGCTGGTGTCGAGCTAAGTCCGTGGCGTTCCGCCCTCCCTCCTCGAGGGGGAGGCGCCGCGTGCGGCCAAGGTTCAGAAACAAACTCCGGGTAGAGGGCGAGGCGCTCGATAAGGGTGCGGCCGGCGCGCTCGGTGGCGCGTTCCAGATCGGCGAGGTGCGGCCAGGGCGCCTCGGGATTGACGTGGTCGGGCGTAACCGGCGACACGCCGCCCCAGTCGTTGATGCCGGCCTTGATGAGCTGCGCGAGGCCCTCGGGGCGCAGGTTGGGCGGCGCCTGGATGTTCATGGCGGGCCCGAAGATCAGGCGCGCCACGGCAATCGTCCACACCTGCTCCTCGAGCGAGGGCTCGTCGGCGGCGGCCATGCGCGTGCCGGGCTTGGCGCGGAAGTTCTGGACGATGATCTCCTGGATGTGGCCGTGGCGCTCGTGGATGTCGCGGATGGCGAGCAGCGCCTCGATGCGCTCGGCCCGCGTCTCGCCGATGCCGATCAGGATGCCCGTCGTGAACGGCACGCGCGCGCGGCCGGCTGCTTCCAGGGTGGCGAGCCGCACCGCCGGCACCTTGTCGGGCGACCCGAAGTGGGGGCCGCCGCGCTCGGCGAGCCGGTCGGATGCCGTCTCCAGCATGATGCCCTGAGACACCGAGACCTTGCGCAGGCGGGCGAGCCAGGCCTCATCCATGACGCCGGGGTTCAGGTGCGGCAGCAGGCCCGTCTCCTTCAGCACCAGGGCCGCTGACTTCTCGAGGTAGTGCAGCGTCGATTCGGCGCCGAGCTTGGCGAGCGCCTCGCGCGCCGCCGCATAGCGCAGCTCGGGCTGGTCGCCGAGCGTGAACAGCGCCTCCTTGCAGCCGGCGGCCTTGCCGGCGCGCGCGATCTCGAGCACCTCCTCCGGTGAGAGGTAGGCCGGCTCGCCCTTGCGGGGCGCGTGCGCGAACGTGCAGTAGTGGCAGACGTCGCGACACAGCTTGGTGAGCGGGATGAAGACCTTCCTCGAATAGCTTACCCGTGTGCCGTGGCCGGCGAGGCAGAGGTCCTCGGCAATTGGCACGAGCCGGTCGAGGTCGTCGCAGGAGGCGAGCGACAGCACCTCCTCGCGCGAGAGTGCGCGTCCCGATCGGGCAGCCGCGAGCACGCTACGGATGTCGGACGTGGTCATTGCTCCTCGGCAGATGCGGTGTGATCCGGTGTGCCCCGTAGGCCAGCGAGGTAGGGGGCAAGAAAGGCATAGCGCTCTCCGCCCGCCGCCGACAAGTGCACGAGGTCGGCCGGCTCGTCGATGTCGCGGGCGATCCCCGGCAGATGCATGACATGCACGTCGATGTGGCGCGCCATGGCCTGCGACATGTGCTGGAGGTAGCTGCCGGGGCCGTAGCAGGGGGTGATGGCGTTGGGCGGGGCGAGCAGCAGGGCGTTGGTGCCGTTGCTGTCATGCGAGGGGGCGAGCGTGACGCCGGGCTTGACCCCGCGGGATTCGATGAGGCTCGCGAGCTCGGCCGGCGTGGCAAGCGGAACGTCGGCCGGCAGGATCAGCGCCTGGGCCGCGCCGCGGGCGAGCGCGAAGGCGATGCCGCCCTCCACCGCCGCATTGAGTTGGCTGCCAGGCTCGATGTTGGGCTCGGGCACGATGGCCGCGCCCCTGCGCTCGGCGAGGGCCGCGACCTCCCGGTCGGGCGTCACGACCAGGATGCGAGCTATCCCCTCGACGCTAACCGCGGCGGTGAGGACGTCCTCGAGCATGGTCAGCACGAGCCGGCGGCGGGCCGCGTCCGGCAGAGCAGGCGCAAGCCGGCGTTTGGCGAGGCCGAGAGCCTTCACCGGCACGACCGCAAATGTCGTGGCGTGCCTCATCGCGCGGCCTTGGCCTTGCCGGCACGGGAGAGCCGCTCGCAGAAGGCGAGGCACTGGCGTGCGAGAGCGACCTTGTCCTCGAGGGTGCGCATCATGGTGTTGGTCACTATAGCAGGCATCGGCAGGTTGGCGGCCAGTGCCTCGTCGGCGGTATCGATGATGAGGCCGTCGATCAGCCCCTCATAATGCCACGCAATGGTGCGGCTGTCCGCGTCGAGCCCGAGCTCGCCCATGATCTTGGCGGCGGGACCCTTGACGGCCTTGCCGGCAATGATGGGCGAGACGGCGACGATGGGACGGCCGCTGGCCTTCAGGGCCTCGCGCATGCCCGCCACCGCCAGGATCGGCTCGACGCTGAGCCAGGGATTGGAGGGGCAGATGATGATGCCGGCAAGCGTCGGGGCGGAGAGAGCTTCGAGCACGGCGGGGCTAGGCCGCGCCAGGGCCGCACCCTCGTAGCGGATGTCGCGCACCACGGGCCGGCATTGCTCGCGCACGAAATAATCCTGGAAGGCGAGCGTGCCCTGGTCGGTCTCGACCATGGTGCGCACGGGAGCGTCCGTCATGGGCAGCACGCGTGCGCCCACCCCCAGCTTCGCCGCCAGGTGCGCGCAGACTTGGGTCGGCGCGGCGCCGGCGGCGAGCCGCATGGTGCGATCTACGTGGGTCGCAAGGTCGCCGTCGCCCAGCTTGAACCACGTGGGCCCGCCCAGGCGCCCGAGCGCGCTCATGAAGGTCCAGGTCTCCTCGCGCCGGCCCCAGCCGGTCTCCTCGTTGACGAGGCCGGAGAGGGTATAGAGCGCGGTGTCGACATCGGGCGAGATGTGCAGCCCCAGGTGCTCGAAGTCGTCGGCGGTGTTGACGATGATGGAGAGCCGGTCGCCCAGCGGGCTAGCAAGCCCCAGCGACAGCTTGGCGCCGCCGACGCCGCCCGAGAGCGCAACGTACGTTGGAGCCTCGCGGGTCATCGGAACATGTCCTCGGCCCTGGGCCGCACCAGGGTTGCTGCAGGGCGCTCCGGAGCGCTCCAGTCGAGCCCGCGCACGAGGGCGGCCGGGCGGCCCTCCGCCGCCTCGCCCATGGCGAGCACCGCGATGGATGCAACCGCATCGGCGAACGCGACCTCAGTGACCTCCAGCGGCCGGCCCGAAAGGTCCTTCTCCCCGCGCCGGTCCCACAGCGAGGGCACACCGGCGGCGCCGATGGCGAGACCGACCGTGCCGAGCCGCCACGCCCGGCCGACGCTGTCGGAGAGGATGACGCCGATCTCGACGCCGAAGTGCTTGTCGAGCCGCTCCTTGAGGGCCCGCGCGCTGTCGTCGGGCGCCTGCGGCAGCAGCAGGACGCGGCGGCCATGGTCCTCGGCGCCGAGGTTGGACTGGTCGATGCCCGCGTTCGCCATCACGAAGCCGTGGCGGGTGGCGACGATCAGCACGTTGGGCTTGGCGCGCACGACCTCGGTCGCCTCTGACAGGATCGCCTCGACGAGGCGCGCGTCCTTGCGCGTGATCTGGGAGAGCTCGCGCGCCTGCTCGCCGGGCTCGAGCGATCCCAGGTCGCGATAGCGGCCCTCGGCCTTGGAGACGATCTTGCTGGTCACAACGAGAATGTCGCGGGCGCGCGGCGCGATGGCGCTGCCCTCGAGCGCCGCGATCAGCAGTGCGGCGAGGTCGTCCCCCGGCGCGACGCGCGGCATGCCGCCGAGCGCCGTGATCGTCAGCTCATTCTCGCTCAAGTCTGAAGTCCTCGACCCGCTGCCCCCTAGGCCTAGCGCGCTAGACTAAGCAGATTTCGCGTGGCGGGCCAATGGCGTGGGGGTGGCGGACGGCTACCGCCGCGCCGGATGCCGCAATGGTGGCACGCTCGAATCCCAGGCATGTCGTCGAGACGGATATCCAGCAAGGCGAGCCAGTTCATCTTCCGCACCACTGGTGGCCCAGGTAGGCCTCCAAGACATAGCTGTGCGCGGTCAGCGGGCGCTTCTCGCTCGCGCCGTAGCGATACAGAAGAGAAGAAAGAGAGGAAAAGCCGCCGGCGCCGACGGCTTTTCCTATGGTTCGGGAGGGAACCGAACCGGGCGTGAAGGGGGACCGAGCCTACGGGGGAGAAGTCTCGGTCTCACGCCAAGTGCAAACCTGGCATTTGGTAGGGTTACGTACAATCAGTTGAAACCCTGATGCGACAGAAAGGCGATTGGCACGCGCGGCTGCCGTCTCGAGGCGCCTCGGTAGGGCGTGGCCTCAGATCCCCGTAATCCGAATGCCGGCGCCGTCGACCTTGTAGTTGCGGTTGATGCCGATGAGGACGCTGGTGAGGGCCTCGGCGGCCACCGAGTTGGCGAGCGGTCCGGCGTGGACGCCGCGCAGGCCGGCGGCCTTGGCGAGATCGGCGACGATGGCGCGGTCCTTGGGGTCGTCGCCGAAGATCAGCACGTCGCAGTCGATCGGCTCGTCCGTCTGCAGCTTGTGGCCGGCGACGTTGTGGAAGGCCGAGACCATGCGCACGCTCGCGCCGAGGCGCTTCTGGGCGGTGAGCGCGGCGGAGTGCTCCGGCGGCAGCTGCACGCGCGCGACGCGCGGCGGCACCAGGGGCACGGTGGTGTCGACGACCAGCTTGGCCGTCACGTGCGGGGCGATCTCGTCGAGGATCTTGGCCTGGGTCTCCCAGGGCACCGTGATGATGACGACGTCGGCGGCCTTGGCGGCGTCGGCGTTGCTCATGCCCCGCGGGGCGGGACCGCCGGCGGCCGTGGGGAGCGCGCGCGCGGCCTCCGCCGCCTTGTCGGCCGAGCGGGAGCCCAGGATCACAGCATAGCCGGCGGCGGCGAGGCGGCGGGCGAGGCCGGAGCCCAGCGTGCCGGTGCCGCCGACGATGGCGAGGGTTGGCTTGTCGGTCACGCTGCGTGCCTCGGGCTAGAGCTTCATCTGCGGAAGGGGGACGACCTGGATGTCGGCCTTCTCCAGGGCATCGCGGATGCCGCGGGCGACCATGACGCCGGTCGCCTCGTCGCCGTGCACGCACAGGGTGTGCACCTTGACCTTGATGCGCTTGCCGGAGAGCGCCACGATCTCGCCGTCGCGCACCATGCGCAGCGCCTGCTCGGCGGCGGCCTTGGGGTCCTTGAGCACCGTGTTGGGGAGGGTGCGGGAGGCGAGGTTGCCGTCGTCGTCGTAGCGGCGATCGGGGAAGCCTTCGAGCGCCATCGGCAGCCCCAGCTTCTCGGCGGCCTTCTGCATCTGCGACCCATAGAGCGCCACGTAGATGATCTTGGGATCGACCACCTTGATGGCGCGGCCGATGGCCATGGCGTAACCCTCGTCCTCGGCGGCCATGTTGTTGAGGGCACCATGCGCCTTGAGATGGGTGACCTCGAGTCCGGCGTAGGCGGCCATGGCCTGCAGCGCGCCGATCTGATAGGCGGTCATGTACTCGAGGTCGGCCGGCTTCATCTGGATGCGCCGCCGGCCGAAGCCCCACAGGTCGTTGAAGCCCGGATGCACGCCGACACTGACCCCCAGCTCCTTCGCCATCATGCACAGGCGGTGCATGGTGTTGGGATCGCCGGCGTGGAAGCCGCAGGCGACGCTGGCGGACTTGATGATGTTCATCAGATCGGCGTCGTTGCCGATGTCGTAAGCCCCCCAGCCCTCGGCGATGTCGGCATTGAGGTTGATCATGTTGGCCATGGCGAAGCGTCCCTGCGAGCGGTGTGCATGCGTGCGCTATTGGTACTATCTATAGGAAGACCGCACAATGTTGCGGCATGCCGCAAGACCACATCATAGCGCGACGTGATGGCGATTGTTGAGCCCGTGCCAGCCGCAGACCAGCCCTGCTTCCTTGCCAGCGGCGACACCGCCCTCATCGTCGAGTTCGGCGATCGCGTCGACCAGCGCCTGAGCGGGCTCGTCGTGGCGCTGGCGCACCGGCTGGAACAGGCCGCTATCCCCGGCGTGGTGGAGATGGTGCCGACCTTTCGCTCGCTGATGGTGCACTACGATCCGGTCAAGCTGCCGCAAGCGGAGCTGAAGCGTCGCCTGGCGCCGCTGCTCGAGGGGCTGGAGGCCACGGGGGGCATCGGCCGGCGCTGGCGCATCCCCGCCTGCTACCACGAAAGCCTCGGCGTCGACCTCATCGAGGTCGCGGAACGCATGAAATTGAGCCCCACTGAGGTCATCGAGCGCCACAGCGCCACGACCTTCCACGTCTACATGATGGGCTTCCTGCCGGGCCTGCCATACCTCGGAGGCCTGCCGCCCGAGTTCGGGCTGCCGCGGCGCGAGAACCCGCGTATCAGGGTGCCGAAGGGGGCGGTGGCGGTCGCCATGTCCATGACCGTCATCTATCCCCTCGAGAGTCCCGGCGGCTGGCACATCCTCGCGCGCACGCCGGTGCCCCTGTGGGACATGGGAGCCGATCCCCCCGCGCTGCTCGATGCCGGCGACAAGGTGATGTTCGAGCCGATCCCGCTTTCGCGCTACGAGGCGATGCTGGCCGAGGCGGCCGCGGGCAGGCTGCGGCTCCTGCCGGAAGAATCGCCGGGAAGCCGGAGCGGGAGCAAGCGCGCATGACGGCCGCTCTGCGGGTGATCGCGCCCGGCCTGATGACGACGCTGCAGGACCTGGGCCGGCGGGGCTACCAGCACCTGGGCGTGCCGGTGTCGGGCGCGCTCGACCCCGTGTGTCTGCAGGCCGCCAACCTGCTTGCGGGCAATGCGCCCGGCATGGGCGCGCTCGAGATCGCCTACCAGGGTCCGACGCTCGCGATCGAGGCCGACAGCGTGCGCATCGCCGCGGCAGGCGGACAGGCGGCGATCGACATCATCGGTCCCGACGGCGGGGCGGGGCAGCGCCTTGCCCCCTTCGAGAGCGCGCGCCTCACGCGCGGGCAGACCCTCAGGATCGGCGCCTTGTCGGGCAGCGCCATCCTCTATCTCGCGGTCGAGGGCGGGTTCGCGGTTGCGCCGGTCATGGGCAGCCAGTCGACGCTCACCCGCGGCGGCATCGGCGGCTTCGAGGGCCGCGCGCTGCAGGCCGGCGACATGCTCCCGCTGCGGCAGGCGGCGGCGCCCGAGCGCGAGGAGGTGATGCTGCCCGCGCTCGATTTGCGCCCCCCCGCACGCGTGCGCGTGGTGCTGGGCCCGCAGGACGATCACTTCACGCAGGCCGGCCTCGCCACGCTGCTCGCCAGCCCCTACACGATCTCGCGCGCCTCCGACCGCATGGGCATGCGGCTCGAGGGGCCCACGCTCGAGCATTCGGCCAAGGGCTACAACATCGTCTCCGACGGCATCGCCCCGGGCTCCGTCCAGGTGCCGGGCAACGGCCTGCCCATCGTGCTGCTGGCCGACCGGCAGACCACCGGCGGCTACCCGAAGGTCGCAACCGTCATCTCCGCCGACCTCCCCGCCCTTGGCCGCATGACGCCTGGCGCGAAGATCGCCTTCGCCGCCGTCGACATCGAGACGGCCGAGGCCGCCGCCCGTGCGCTTGCCCTGGAGATCGCGGACCTGCCCTCGCGCATGGCGCCGGCTGCCCGCAAGCACTCGATCGACGTGGACAAGCTGCTCGGCGAGAACCTGATCAGCGGCGCCGTCGACGCACGCGCCGACCCTCGGAGCGAGCCCTAATGTCCGGCAACGGTGCAACTCCTCGCGGGCATTCGACGTTGGTCTCAGATCGGGATTGGTACTGACGATCCCGGCTTGACCCCGAGCCGCCCTTCCGGCAGGGGAACAGCAGGGACGGAAACGACAAGGAAGACAACAGCATGGCCATTCGTGCGCGCAGATCGGCGGCAATGACCGATGCGGACAGCCGCATCCCCCGCTACCTGCAGGTCGCCTCCGTGCTGCGCCGGCGCATACGCGACGGGCGCTGGTCGGTGGGGGAGCAGATCGCCACGCTGGAGGTACTCGAGCGGGAGTTCGGCGTCGCCCGCGTCACCGTGCGCCAGGCCATCGACCTGCTGCAGGGAGAGGGCCTGCTGCAGTCGTTCCAGGGCCGCGGCACGTTCGTCACCAAGGCGCCCGACAACGACCGCTGGATCCAGCTCGCCACCGACTGGGACAGCCTGGTCGCGCCGATCCGCGACAGCGTCGTGCATCTGCTCTCGACCGCCGAGGACGTCCCGCCCCGGATCGAGACTGGCGACGGGACGCCGGCGCCGGCCTACGTGTTCCTGCGCAGCGTGCAGACGCAGGGCGGCAGGCCTTATGCCTACGCGCGCGTGCATGTCGCCAAGCGCATCCATGCCCGCGCGCCCAAGCTCTTCGCCTCGCGCGCGGCGCTGGCCGTGCTCTCCGAGATGGACGACCTCGACATCTCGCGCGCCCACCAGACGCTCGCCATCGGCGCCGCCGACATGGAGATGGCGAAGAACCTCGGCATCGCGCTCAATGCGCCGACGGCGGAAGCGCGCTGCGTCGTCGCCGACGGCAGCGGCACCGTGATCTACGTCGGCGAGATCACCTACCCCGGCGACTGCGTCCGCCTCAACATCGAGCTGATCGGCGAAGGGCGGGGTTGAAGGACCCCTACGATGGAAGGGGTCGGACCCGCACACGGCCCGGTTCGATCGTCACGATGTTCCCGACAATGCGATCGCCGAGGCCGGCCAGCCCCGCGGCAACAATGGTCGCTCGTGTTGCCGCTGGGAGGTCGCCAAGGGCGATGTTCACGACCCCGTGCGAGGGGCGCCCCAGGCGCACGACAAGCTCACCAAAATCCTTGTCTGCCGTAACCAGCACGCGCTGATCCTGATGGGCCCGAGCCAAGACCTCCTCGTCGTCCGCCGTGGGACAGACATCGATTGCTCTGACGATATCGAAACCCACCTCGCGCAGCCGCTCGATGATGGTGCCTGCGACGCATTCGTCGGCGAACAGGCGCACGGTCATTCCGCAGGGAATACGGACTCGTGGGCCAGATGGTCGGCGGCAAAGGCCTGGGCCGCGCGTATGTCCTCCACGGTCAAGCGCGGATAGTCGGCCAGCAGCTGCTCGACGCTGTCGCCGGCCGCCAGGCAGCGAAGGATATGCTCCACGGTGATGCGCGTGCCGCGGATGACCGGCTTACCCATCATCACCTTTGGATCGCTCTGGATGCGCGGATGGTCCATGGACGGCCTCTTGTTTGGCCAGCAAGCTTACCACAGGGTCACGGCCGGCTGAAAAGCACTCCGCACACTTGTTTCGCCTCGGCGTCTTCCCTGCGTGGGATGCCCCAGGATCAGTTCGAGAAGATCGAGGCGAACGGAAGAAAGCGGAACGGCGCATCCGGCTTGGCCGTTCGCGCGCTCTTGGGACGGCTCGGTTGCGCGCGAGGTGCCGGCGGCTCCGTGGCCGAGGCGGGCTCGGCTTTCGCCAGGGCTGGAGGCTGGAAGCCGCGGGCCTTGCCCGTGCTCGCGATGCCGAACTTGCGGTAGCGGTTGGGCTCGAAATGCATGAACACCTTGGCCTGGGTCGGCGTCCACCACCGGGCGACCTTCGCCTGGAACCTGCCGAGACGGATGCACCCGAGACTCACCGGAGCCCCGAATGTCCCGCCGGAGTCGAGGCCCCCCGCGATCTGGTGAATGCCGTTCGCAGTCTGCCCCATGTAGCCGGGCATGGGCAGGAAGTGCAGGAAGTTCGGCATCTCGATCGGGTTGCCGCCGTTCTCGAAGGGGACGGTCCCGGCGGACCCGCCGCCCATGCGAGCGTCGCGGCGCGCGTCGGCAGGCGTGTATCCGCGATCCGAGCTCCAGCTGCGCGATTTGATGAAGTTGATGGGCGCGTAGTAGCGGTAGAGCTGCGGCGGCCACTTGCTCGAAGATGTCACGAAGCGATAGACGAGCTTGGGCTGTCCGTTGACGATCTCGCACAGGCTGAGCGTCTGCCCCACGCAATACCCGCCGAACACGGCACGCTTGATCAAGGGTTCGGTCTTGTAGCGCTGGACCTGCTGGAGATAGTTCTTGAGGTCCTCGAACTCCAGCGCGAGGCCGGCGGGGTCGCCCGGACTCGATTCGAATGCGAGCAGCTTTTCGACGGGAGTGCTCGCCAATGCGGCGACATCCACCGCGCGCGCGGCCGCAATCGCTCGCAGCCGCGGGAATTCGCTCAGCTCGCCCACGGGCGTGAAATGCTCCGCGATGCCCCGGCAGTAGCCGTGCTCATCCGCCGTATTCAGGTCGGCGACGATGTATCTGTGGCGCAAGTTCTCCGGAAGCTTGGCGTTCTCGTTGAGCGCGGCGGACAGCGGGAAGGATTCCCCGGTTTTCGGGTCCTTCAGCGTCTCGAAGGGGATCCGACAGCTCGCGTCCCGATCCGGGGTCGTCCCGGCCGCGAACGAGACCGCTGCGCTTGCGACAAGGGCTAGAGACGTGGCGATGCCGTGCGCGATGATCCGAAGACAAAATGACGATGCGCGCATTGCGCCCCCCGAAGCACGCATTCCGCCACCAAAGAATCCCCCAGAATCATACGTAAGCGACCATTACCAAAGATAGACTCGAGGAACCTCGCGGAGGCTCGCGCTGCCGGCTTTCGTCGTGACGTTGCCCGTTTGTCACACCGCCGGTGATCCAGGCGGCATATCCGAGCGCGGCGCAGAAGGTGCCGGCGCAACCGCTCCCCGACGCGCATCGGGCGAACTTGTGCTAAAGATAGAACGAGTGGGGTAAGAGGCGGGGCAGCAAGGCGTGGCAGGGCACATCGTCGACCAAGGCATCGGCGCGCGGCTCGTGCGCAAGGAGGACGACCGCTACATGCGCGGGCGCGGCCAGTATGTCGGCGACATCAAGCTGCCGGGCATGCTGGAGGTGGCGTTCCTGCGCAGTCCGCTGGCACACGCGCGCATAAAGTCGATCAGCATCCCGCCCGAGCTTCGCGACCGCATCTTTGTCGCCGCGGACCTTGCGGGCGTGCTGCCGATCCGTGCCGACACCACGCTGCCGGGCTTCAAGTCCTCGACCCAGCCGGTCCTCGCCACGGGCAAGGTGCGCCACGTCGGCGAGCTCGTGGCCATGTGCATCGCGCCCACGCGGGCGGAGGCGGAGGATCTGGCGGCCGCGATCGAGCTCGACCTCGAGCCGCTGCCCGTCGTGGCCGACATGCTCGATGGCCGCAAGCCCGGCGCACCGCTGGTGCACGAGCCCTGGGGCGATAACCTGTTCCTCGTCTCCAACGTGGAGGCGGACTTCGAGGCAGCCAAAGCCAAGGCCGCCTACTCCGTCACGCGGGAGCTGCGGACCTCGCGCCAGGTCATGAGCCCGCTCGAGGGGCGCGGCGTGGTCGCGCAGTGGCACTCGCGGCTCGGCCAGCTCGTCGTGCACACCTCGACCCAGCAGCCCCACATCGTCCGCTCCGGCCTCGCCGAATGCCTCGGCGTCGACGAGGGCCAGATCCGTGTGGTGGCGCCCGATGTCGGCGGCGGCTTCGGCTACAAGGGCATTCTGTGCCCCGAGGAGGTGGCGCTGTCGTGGGCGACGCGCAAACTCGGCGTCCCGCTGAAGTGGATCGAGGACCGGCGCGAGAACCTGACCGCCAACGCCAACTGCCGCGAGCATCACTACGTGCTGACCGCCTACGCCGACGCGGACGGCCGGCTGCTGGCGCTCGACTGCGAGGCGACCGTCGACTCCGGGGCCTACTCGGCCTATCCGTTCTCGGCGTGCCTGGAGGCGGGGCAGGTGGGCTCGATCCTGCCGGGCCTCTACGACTTCCCGCACTACCGCTGCCGCACCTACTCGGTCGCCACCAACAAGCCGCCCATCCTCCCCTACCGCGGCGTGGCTCGCACCGGCGTGTGCTTCGCGCTGGAGGTGACGCTTGATGCGCTGGCCCGCAAGATCGGCATCGAGCCCAGCGAGCTGCGCTTCAAGAGCCTGGTGCGGCCCGAGCAGATGCCCTTCGACAACATCGCCAAGCGCCACTTCGACTCCGGCGACTATCCCGAGGCCCTGCGCCGCGCCATCGCCGCCATCGGGTTCGATAAAATCCGCGAGCGCCAGCAGCGCTCCGAGCCGGACGGCCGCCGCATCGGCATCGGCTTCGGCATGTACTCCGAGCAGGCGGGCCACGGCACCAGCGTCTATGCCGCGTGGGGCATCCCGTTCGTGCCCGGCCACGAGCCCGCGCTCGCGCGCTTCACGCCGGACGGCGGGCTGGAGCTGCGGATCGGCGCGCACAGCCATGGCCAGGGGCTGGAGACCACGCTGTCGCAGGTGGCGCACTCGATCCTCGGTGTACCGCACGACCGCATTCGCCTCGTGCACGGCGACACCGCCGAGACGCCCTACTCCACTGGCACGTGGGGCTCGCGCTGCATGATCATGGCGGGCGGCGCCGTGGCCGCAGCCTGCGACGAGCTTGCCGCGCGCGTGAAGAAGATCGGCGCCGGCCTGCTGCAGGCCAAGCCCGAGGAGGTGCGCCTGGAAGCCGGCGAGGTGGTGGGGCCGTCGGGCAGGATCGCGGTCGCCGACGTGGCGCGCACCTGGTATCGCCGCCCGCAGGATTTGCCGCCCGACGCCGATCCCCGTGGCCTCGAAGTCTCCATGGGCTACAAGGCCAAGCGCGACACCGGCACCTTCAGCTATGCCGCGCACGCCGCCGTCGTCGCCGTCGATACCGAGACCGGCGAGCTCGAGATCCTCGACTACGTCGTGGTCGAGGACGGCGGCACCCTGGTCAACCCGATGATCGTCGACGG
>JBGGME010000105.1:0-20067 GCA_041288195.1 Hyphomicrobiaceae bacterium | reverse complement strand
GTCGCCGGCATCTTCGGGGCCGCGACCGCCAAGCCCACCATCCTGTTCGTGCAGGCGCTCCCGGCAGCCCTTGCGCTGCTCGCCGTTCTTGCGTCGCGCCGCGCTTAGCGGGCTATCGCGCTCGGCAATGCCTCTCGGGATGGTCGCCGACGTGATATGATGCATATATGCAGGACGTCGTCTGGCAGCGATGGCTCGAGATCTGGCGGCGCGTCGGCGCGGAGCTGGAGCAGGCACCGGCGCGCTTGTCGGTACGCCGAGCCGAGCTCGGCATCGCCCTGGTGCTTACCTTCTTTTTTCTGTTCGCCGGCGGCCTTGCGGGACGCGCCGCCCTGATCGGTCTGGTCGCGGTCGCGGCGTGGGCCGCGCTTTGGCCAATCGACGAGACTGCGCGCGCCGCGCGGGCTGCGGTCGCGACCGGGGAGCCGGCGCCGGGCAACGACGGCATGCTGCGCATGGTGATCGACGCCGTTCCCGAGCCCGCCGCCGTTCTCGACCACGAGGGCTACGTGATCCACGCCAACCGCCTGGCAGAGGACCTGTTCGGCGCCCGCCGGCGCGGAGGGCACGCCGCATCCCACGTTGCCGCCATGAGCCGCGATCCCGAGCTGCTCGCCGCGGTCGACCAGGCGCTCATCTCGGGGGAGGCCGCCTCCATCGAGCTGCACGAGCGCGTGCCGGTCGAGCGACGCCTGCTCGCCACCGTTGCCCCGCTCGCCCAGCCCCGCCCAGGAGCGGGCGGCCCGTCGCTCCTCGTCTCCTTCCGCGACTTGAGCGAGCAGGACCGGCTCGCGCGCATGCGCGCCGACTTCGTCGCCAACGCCAGCCACGAGCTCAGGACCCCTCTGGCCTCGCTGCGCGGCTTCGTCGAGACGCTGCAGGGGGCAGCCAAGGACGACGAGCAGGCGCGCGAGCGCTTCCTCAAGGTCATGAGCGAGCAGGCCGAGCGCATGACGCGGCTGATCGACGACCTGCTGTCGCTCTCGCGCGTTGAGATGCGCGAGCACCTGCCTCTAGCCGAGCGCGTGGACCTCAACGATGCGGTCGGCCACGTCATCCAGGCCCTGCAGCCGATCGCAGCCCAGGCCGGAACGACCATCGAGTTCGGTGCGCTCGACGGCCCCGCCGATGTGCGCGGGGACCGCGACGAGATCGTGCAGGTGTTCCAGAACCTGGTTCAGAACGCCATCAAGTACGGCAAGACCGGGGGGCGCATCGATGTCGGGCTCACCCGCGAGCCCGCCGGCGGAGGACGCGCCGCCCGGTTCATCGTGGCGGTCAAGGACGACGGGCCGGGCATCGCGCCGCAGCACCTCCCCCGCCTCACCGAGCGCTTCTACCGCATCAACGTGGCCGCCAGCCGCGAGAAGGGCGGCACCGGGCTCGGTCTCGCCATCGTCAAGCACATCCTCAACCGCCACCGCGGCGAGCTCACCATCTCCTCGACACCCGGCCAGGGGTCGACTTTCGCCGTCGCGCTGCCGGCTCAAGATTAAGAATCCCAGTTTTTTATATATTTTACAAAGCAATAGAGTGTCATATTGGCGTCGCGCGATGGCGTTAGATGAAGGTCACGTCGGGGTTGCGCGCGGCCAGAGGGGTGTGTGGGCGAAAACGCTCCTGCGGCCCTCCGGCCAATTGCTCGTGAGCCTGGATGGCCAGCGCAGCCGCCGTTGATGCAGGCGGCAGATATCGGGGAAGACCCATGCACGAGCATACCGTCAAGTCCTTCGATCAGGAGCTGCAGCTCCTCGACAAGAAGGTCGCGCAGATGGGCGGCCAGGCCGAGCGGCTGCTGGCGCAGGGCTTCGACGCGCTCGAGCGGCGCGATCCCAAGCTCGCCGAGGCGGCCGTCGCCAGCGACAGGTCCATCGACCAGCTCGAGCGGGAGCTGCAGGAGCAGACCATTCTCATGATCGCGCGCCGCCAGCCGATGGCGAACGACCTGCGCCACATCATGACGGTGCTCAAGATAGCCGGCGACCTGGAGCGCATCGGCGACCTCGCCAAGAACATCGCCAAGCGCGCGCTCGCGGTCTCCGGCGAGAACCACCCCAAGCCGCTGATGACCGGCCTCAAGCACATGGTCGAGCTGGCCATGGGCCAGCTGCACGACGTGCTCGACGCCTACGCCGAGCGGGACCCCGACAAGGCGCTGACCGTCTGGCGCCACGACGAGCGTATCGACGACATGTACAACTCGCTGTTCCGCGAGCTGCTCACCTACATGATGGAGGACCCGCGCAACATCGGCCTGTGTACGCACTTGCTGTTCGGCGCCAAGAACATCGAGCGCATCGGCGACCACACCACCAACATCGCCGAGAACATCTACTACCTCGTCCACGGCCGCGCCCTGATCGACGATCGACCCAAGAGCGATGACACGAGCTCCACACTTATCCGCAAGGACTGAGAGGCCCATGTCGGGCATGCCCGCCATGACGGAGATGTCGCCGCGTGTCCTAGTGATCGAGGACGACGCCGCCATCGCCGAGGTGCTGCGCTACAACCTCGAGGCCGAAGGCCTGCGCCCCACCGTTGCGACGACGGGCGAGGAGGCCGAGATGCAGGTGGCCGAGGACCGCTTCGACCTGATCGTCCTCGACTGGATGCTGCCGGGCCTCTCCGGCATCGAGCTTTGCCGCAGGCTGCGCCGGCGCGACGACACCCGCAGCGTTCCCATCCTGATGCTGACGGCCCGCGGCGAGGAGACCGATCGCGTGCGCGGGCTCGCCACCGGTGCCGACGACTACGTCGTGAAGCCGTTCTCGGTGCCGGAGATGATGGCGCGCGTGAAAGCCCTGCTGCGCCGCGCCGCGCCGCATCGCGTCTCCGACAGCCTGCGCGCTGGCGACATCGTGCTCAACCGCGTCGCCCACCGCGTCACCCGCCGCGAGCGCGAGGTGCGCCTGGGCCCCACCGAGTTCCGGCTGCTCGCTTTCTTCATGGAGAACCTCGGCCGCGTGCTCTCGCGCCAGCAGCTGCTCGACGGCGTATGGGGACGCGACGTGTTCATCGACGGGCGCACGGTGGATGTGCACGTCGGGCGCCTGCGCAAGGCGCTGGTCCGCGGCGCCGACAGCGATCCCATCCGCACCGTGCGTGGCGCCGGCTATGCCTTCGAGGAGCCGACCGGCAGCCGCGCGTGAGATTCGTGCGAAGTGCAACCCGCTGTTCCCGCTATTCACAAGTTGTATAGAATCCTGTGCTCGCGACACCACAGCCGAGCCCTCATCGACTCAGTCTCCGCTCGTCGCCCTTGAAGCAACCGTTAACGGCGGACTAATCTCTCCCCGTTGGCCCACGGCGTGTCGCGTGTTCATGCGACGAGGGCGAGTAGCCGTGTGGTCGGGCGCGTAAAGGCAGTAGGCCACGCGTCGTCAGCGTCAGCCCTTACCAGTTCCAGTTGTTGCGTCGCCTGCCGGTCGATCCGGCTCGCGCTCGCGCACGCTTCGTGCGTGACCTGAGCGCGTTGCCCGCTTCGGCCAATGGCGGACTGCGCGCGTACCCGCCGGTCCCGCCGCTATCGCAACAGCGGGAGTGAATGGCATGGCCTGGAATGACGAGCGGGTCGAACTGTTGAAGAAATTGTGGTCGGACGGTCTTTCTGCCAGCCAGATCGCCGGACGGCTCGGGGGGGTCACGCGCAACGCCGTGATCGGCAAGGTGCACAGGCTCGGCCTCTCGGGCCGCGCCACCACCTCGCGCATGAAATCGCACCGGCCGCGAGCGCGCGCCCAGACCGCCAGGCGCCTGATGAAGCCGCGCTTCCCGACCATCGGCAACCCGGCGTTCCGCAACCTGCTCGCCGAGTCCGAGCCCTATACGCCGCCCGCCGAGGAGCTCGAGATCCCGCTCAACGAGCGCAAATCGATCCAGACCCTGACCGAGGTCTCCTGCCGCTGGCCGATCGGCGATCCCCAGCACACCGATTTCCACTTCTGCGGCCGCAAGAAGGTGAACGGCCTGCCGTATTGCGAGTTTCACGCGCGACGCGCCTTCCAGCCGCCGCAGCCGCGGCGCCGCGACCGGGAGATCGTGGCCCCTGCCGTGGCTGTGCCGATGGTCGGTGCAGGCGAGCCGGCGGCAGTCGCATCGGAACCGGCCGAGAAGGCGGCGGTCTGAATTCAGTAAGCGCTTTGTCGACGAGGGCGTTGGCAGAGCAGCGGGGGGAAGGCCGGGAGCTGCCCAGCAGCACCCGGCCTTTTTTGTCTCGGCTCAGCAATCGTCGTCGTCATCGTCGTCGCGGCTGCGACGCTTGGGGGCGGGCAGCTGTCTACCGGATTTGCCGGGTTGGGCCTTCTTGGATGAAGCCGCCGGAGCGGGGGTCGGCTCGCCGGCATCGGACCGCTCCGATTTTGCCTCGGCGATGCGGGTCGGGGCGGCAGGCGGCGGGGGCGGGGCTGGAGCCGTGGACTCTTCCGCCTTCGTAGAGACCGGCGGCGGTGAATCGGGCTCCTCTGCCCTCGGCGGCGTGACCGGAGCCGGACGCGGGGCGGCCTCAGCGCTTGTGATGATCGCCGGCGAATGCTGTGCCTTGTTGTCCGAGACGGTCAGCACCTTGAAGCCGGCTGCGGACCCCGCCACGAAAGCAGCAAGTCCGCCGACCAAGAGGAATGCGTTCAACCGGAGCATCGTGGGGGACCTCCAAGGCAACCCGAATAGGGATCAGGAATCTGGTAGGGCATCCCCGAGCGTCGGGCTGTTACCGGCGATACATCCCGGCAGGCGGGCGCCCGCTTCGGAGCACGCCAACGGCATTGACAGGGCCGCCGGCGCCTCATAAATGTCGCGCCATGACCTATTCGATTGGCCAGCGACGCCGTATGCTCCGCCCGCTCACGCGGCTGCGATGACGGACCGTTGCTAGTACGATCCCGTCAATGCGCCGCGCCAGAGTCGCGGCTTTTTTGTTCCTGCCTGCCGAGCTGAGATAGGTCTGATCCCATGTCCACCCCGTCGGCGAAAGCCGCCACCTCCACCAAATCCGCGCCCAAGACCGCCAAGTCGAAGGCATCCGCCAAGCCTGCGAAGGCTCCGTCGACCCCGTCGCCGTCCGTCATGGGCACCTACGCCCGCCAGAACGTGGTGTTCGCCAGGGGCGAAGGCGCCTGGCTGGTCTCCACGCAGGGCGACCGCTACCTCGATTTTGCCAGCGGCGTTGCGGTCAACGCGCTCGGCCATGCCAACCCGAAGCTGATCGCCGCGCTCACCGAGCAGGCGGGCAAGCTGTGGCACTGCTCCAACCTCTACCGCATCGAGGGCCAGGAGAAGCTGGCCGAGCGGTTGTGCGAGGCGACCTTCGCCGACAAGGTGTTCTTCTCGAACTCGGGCGCGGAAGCCTGCGAGGGCGCCATCAAGCTCGCGCGCCGCTACCACTTCGCCAACGGTCATCCAGAGAAGTGGCGCATCGTCACCTTCAAGGGCGCCTTCCACGGCCGCACCATCGCCACCATCGCCGCTGCCGGCAACGAGAAGTATCTGGAGGGCTTCGGTCAGCCTGCCCCGGGCTTCGATCTCGTCCCCTTCGGCGACCTCGAGGCCGCTGAGAAGGCGATCGGGCCCGAGACGGCGGCGATCATGGTCGAGCCCGTGCAGGGCGAGGGCGGCGTGCGCGTCGGCTCCATGGAGTTCCTGAAGGGCCTGCGCAAGCTTTGCGATGACCACGGCCTGCTGCTCGTGCTCGACGAGGTGCAATGCGGCATGGGCCGCTCGGGCAAGCTGTTCGCCTACGAGTGGGCCGGCATCGAGCCCGACGTGATGGCGGTCGCCAAGGGCATCGGCGGCGGCTTCCCGGTCGGCTGCTTCATGGCCACCGAGGAGGCGGCCAAGGGCATGGTTCCCGGCACGCACGGCTCCACCTACGGCGGCAACCCGCTCGCCATGTCGGTCGGCAACGCCGTGCTCGACGCCGTGCTGGAGCCGGGCTTCCTCGACCACGTCAGCGAGATGGGCCTGCGCCTCAAGCAGTCGCTCGCCCGCATCAAGGACGAGCACCCCGACATCATCGAGGAGGTGCGCACCAGCGGCCTGCTCGCCGGCATCAAGGTCAAGCCGCCGATGGGCGAGGTGGTGGCCGCGTGCATGGCCGAGAAGCTGCTGACGGTCGGCGCCGGCGAGAACGTCGTGCGCATGCTGCCGCCGCTCAACGTCACCGAGGACGAGATCGCCGACGCCGTGCAGCGGCTCTCCTCCGCGCTCAAGCGATTGCCCAAGCCCGCCTGAGGGCCGGCGTTGCGCGAACAGGCGACCCCGCCGCCATGCCTCCCCGACATTTTCTCGATATCGACCAGTTCGACGCCGGCACGCTCAGGCGCATCCTCGACATGGGCCACGCCATGAAGAAGGCGGGCAAGCGCGTGCCGGCGAAGCTGAAGCCCGCCGGCATTGCCGACGCGGTGCTGATGCTGATCTTCGAGAAGCCCTCGACGCGCACGCGCGTGTCCTTCGACGTGGCCATGCGCCAGTTGGGTGGGCAGACCATCGCGCTGAACCACACCGACTTGCAGATCGGGCGCGGCGAGCCCATCTCCGATACGGCGCGGGTGGTCTCGCGCTACGTCGACATCATCATGATCCGCGCCAACAAGCATGAGACGCTGACCGAGCTCGCCGAGAATGCCAGCGTGCCCGTCATCAACGGCCTCACCGACCGGTCCCATCCCTGCCAGATCATCGCCGACATCATGACGTTCGAGGAGGCGAAGGGTCCCATCAAGGGGCGTGCGGTGGCCTGGACAGGCGACGGCAACAACGTCGCGGCCTCCTGGATCCAGGCCTCGGCCCGGCTCGGCTTCCGCCTGACGCTCGCCTGCCCGCCGCAGCTCAACCCCGAGAACCGCATCCTCGACTGGGCACGGCGCGAGGGCGCCAACATCACGCTCACCGATGATCCCGTCGAGGCCGTCACCGGCGCCGACTGCGTCGTCACCGATACCTGGGTGTCGATGGGCCAGCAGGACGAGGCCAAGCGCCGCAACCAACTGCTCGGGCCCTATGCCGTCGACGAGCGGCTCATGAAGAAGGCGGCGCCGGAGGCGATCTTCATGCACTGCCTGCCCGCCTACCGCGGCCACGAGGTCTCGGCGGCGGTCATCGATGGCCCCCAGTCGGTGGTCTGGGACGAGGCGGAGAACCGTCTGCATGCGCAGAAGGCGATCCTGGCCTGGTGCCTGGGAGTGGACTGAATGCTGGGCGCCGACAAGGCCAGGGGTATGGAGCCGCCCGAGGACGACATCGTGCTGCCGTTCCGCACGGTGCGCTCTGACGTGATCGGCCGCATCATCAGGCTGGGGCCGGTGGTCGATACCGTGCTCTCCCGCCACGCCTATCCCGAGCCCGTCAGCCACGCGCTGGGCGAGGCGCTGGCGCTGACCGCCATGCTGGGGACCGCGCTCAAGGTCGAGGCCAAGCTGATCCTGCAGACCAAGACCGATGGTGCGCTCGATCTGCTGGTCGCCGACTTCGTGGCGCCGGGCAAGGTGCGGGGCTATGCGAGCTTCGACAAGACCGACAGCGCCCTTGCGCAGACTAAGGGCCGCGGCGATCAGGGCCAGCTCCTCGGCAAGGGCCACCTGGCCATGACCATCGATCCCGGCGGCGGCAAGGACCGCTACCAGGGGATCGTCGCGCTGGAAGGCGGGCCGCTGGTCGAGGCGGCACACACCTACTTCCGCCAGTCGGAGCAGCTGCCGACCTTCATCCACCTGGCCGTGGCGCGTCACTACGGTCCCGCCAGCGGAAATGGCCAGCGCAGCTGGCACTGGCGCGCGGGCGGACTGATGCTGCAGCAGCTGCCGCGCGAAGGCGGCAAGCGCGATCCGGCCGCCACCGAGGACGACGACGAGGAGAACTGGAACCGCGCCCGGCATCTGGCCGCCACCGTGGAGGACCACGAGCTCCTCGATCCCATGCTGGCGCCCGAGCGCCTGCTCTACCGGCTGTTCCACGAGGAGGGCGTGCGCGTGACGCCCGCCACCACGCTCGCCGCCGAATGCCGCTGCTCGCGTGAGCGCATCCACGGCTATCTCAACCGCTTCGGCGCCGAGGAGCTCAAGGACATGCGGGAGGCCGATGGTGGCTTGACCGTCACTTGCGAGTTCTGCTCGCGCAAGTACCGCTTCTCCTCCGCCGACATCGGCTGAGCGGAAGTTTGCGGCGCGCGCACGGCGGCGCAAATTCGTCCACAGCTTATCCCAGCGCGCCCTTGCGCCGTTTTGCAGAGCCCGCGCCGGGGTCCTAGATTGCGCCCGCCCGTTGCAGTTGGGGGGTGCACATGCCGCAGCGTTGGCTGATCCTGGCCATTCTCACCTTCGCGCGCGCGTCGATCGGCTTCCAGTTCCAGTCCGTCGCCGCGCTCTCGCCCTTGCTGCTCGACCAGTTCGGCATGAGCTACGCCGCGCTCGGCACGCTGATCGGCATCTACCTCTTCCCCGGCATCGCGGTCGCCCTGCCCGGCGGCATGTTCGGCCACCGCTACGGCGACAAGACCGTGGCCTGCGTGGGGCTCGGCGCCATGACCGTCGGCGGCCTGCTGATGGCGCAGGCGGAGGGGACGGCCTGGCTCATGGTCGGCCGCGTGCTCTCGGGGACGGGCGCGATCTTCTTCAACGTGCTCGTCACCAAGATGGTCACCGACTGGTTCCAGGGCCGCGAGATCGTCACGGCGCTCGGCATCCTGGTCACCAGCTGGCCGCTCGGGATCGCGCTCGCGCTCTTGATCCTGCCCCCGGTCGCCAGCGCCCATTCCTGGCAGGCGGCGATGGACCTGACGGCCCTGTTCAGCGGCGTCGCGCTGCTGCTCACCCTCATTGCCTATCGCGCGCCATCGAAAATCCAGGCGCTGCCCGCGGGAAGGCTGGAGCTCGACCTGAGCCCCCGCGAGTTCGGGCTCACCGTCCTCGCCGGGCTGGTGTGGACCTTCTACAATGTCGGCTTCATCGTCATGATGGCGTTCGGGCCGGACTTCATCGTCGCCTCGGGCTGGAGCGCGGCGACCGCCAACGCCATGATCAGCACCGTGAGCTGGGTGGTGATCCCGGCGCTGCCGCTGGGCGCCATGCTGGCCGAGCGCATCGGACGGCCCTACCGCACGATGGTGCGCTGCTTCCTCGCCGCCGCGGTCGCGATCTGGTTCGTGCCGGCGTTCAGCCCGTCGATCCCGCTGTTCTCCATCATCGGGCTGCTGCTGGCGCTGCCGGCGGGGCTCATCATGGCGCTGCCCGGCAAGTCCGTCCGCCCCGAGCGCCTCGCCATCGCCATGGGCATCTACTTCACCTGCCACTACGGCGGCATCGGCCTGCTGTCGGCGATCGCGGGCTACACGCGCGACCTCACCGGCAGCCCGGCCGCGCCGCTGTGGTATGCGGGGGCGATGCTGATCCTCGCCACGTTCGTGCTGATGCAGTACCGCATCCTCTACCAGCGCCCGCCGAACGGCGCCCACGCCTGACGGGCGCGAGGTCGCGCTCGGGTTTCATGGCGTGTGCCCATGGCGGGCGCGAAGGCGCCGACGGCCGTCTGCAGTCCCCCTCAATGCTGACCATGAGGCGTCCGCAGCCAAGGTCGTATGAGTGCCAGGAGCGTCCGTGCAGCCTCACAGCTGTCAATGTGCGGTCACCCATACACGTCCGTCAAATGCCGCCGCGCGATGCGGGCCCAATCCTGATCTGCCCCCTCCGCCACCAGCCGCTCCAGCACGGCGCGCATGCCGTCGACCGGCTCGTGCAGCTCGGTGGCGCACATCAGCGCGACCCAGGCGCGGCCGATATCGATCAATCTCATGGCAAACCCCGGATCGGCACAATAGTGCTCGTGAACATAGAACCACAGGGCCTGGGCGTTCGGCAGGTACGGGGGCTCCTCGCCGCAGGCAAAGATATCCAGAACCCACCCGTCCAGATCAAATCCGGCGGCCGTGAGGACGTCGTCGCTCGCGAGCGCATTCAGGCCTTCCGTACCCCAATCGAAGCCACAGACAAAGGCACCGGCAACGGCCGCGCGATGGCCTTCGAGCCTCCGCAGCTGCTCGAGGAGATCGGCGATCGAGGGCGTGGACGGCGACGCGCGGAAAGCCTCGTCAGCGAACAGCGCTCCCAGATAACGTGCGGCGCCGGCAGCGATCATCGGGTGCGGACGGGTCAGAAGCGGCATGATTTCGCGCTCGACATCGGCCCAGATCGGCGGCGATGCGCTCTCGGCTTCGGCGCGCGAATAGAGATCCAGTGCTTGCTCGATCGCGTCTGCCGTTCCGGGCATGCCGATTCCGCGACCGTCGAGGCTGCGCAGCCATTCGGCTATAATTGGCTTGAACACGTCGCGGCCACCGCGCGCGACGTCCCAACCAATCCGAAAATGCGCCGTAGGGTCATCGGCCAGGATCCTCTCGATGTGCCGGAGAAACGGCTTCACGCGCTCTTCGGCAATCGCGCGGTCCCAGGGTACCTCGAAGGGCGGCGGCAGCCGGTCGGCGTTGAGGTCCTCCGGGACCGCCTCTCCGCGTGCGCGGAACCGGGCCTGCATCATCGCAATCCACGCGCGCGTATGAGCGTCGGGGTCCCGCAGGATGCGCATGGCCTGGTCGAGGGCGCAGGACGTGAGGTGATTGCCCTGTTCGAGTATTAGATCGCGATCCATCGGGTTCGCATCGCCGTCGAGCACGTGGCAGCAAACAGCGAGCACCCGTGACAGCTGCGCATCCGTCACGCCGTTCGGAATCTTCAGGCTCCGAAATGCCTCCATGAGCGGATGGTACTGGATGGGCCGGGCGGCAAGCGCAGTGTCGAACCGATCGAGCACGGCGTCCAGAGAGGTCGCTGTCATCGGCCCACGTCCTGCATCGGAGAAGATCCGGTCGTAGAAGTGCGGAGCAAGCTTACGCTACAAAATGCCGGCTATGCATGCGTGCCAGGCAAGAGTGCGGACGCAGGTTGATCGGCACTCTGCTTCTTCTGCTAATGGGTCAGAATGAGTAGTTCGTGAGGGCATACACGTAGGCCGGGCTGCTCCAACAAGCTGCCGAATTGCGAGACTGCCGGCATTGCCGGCAGCGCCCGCGCGGCTCACGTGCCGAGGTAGGCGCCGCCGTTGACGTGGATGATCTGGCCGGTGATGTAGGCCTGATCGGGGTGGGCGAGGAACAGCGCCGCCGACGCGATCTCCTCGACGGTGCCGCGGCGCGGGACTGGCGGCACCATGTCGGCGGCCGACGACACGCCGGCGGACGCGGGTCGCACGGTCTCGATGGCGCCCGGCGAGATCATGTTGGCGGTGATGCCGCGGTTGCCGAACTCGACCGCGAGCGCCCGCGTCAGTCCCGTCAGCCCCGACTTGCCCGCGAGATTGTGCGCGCGGCCCTTGAGGCCGGCGTGCCAGGAGATGCCGCCGAGCGTGATGATGCGGCCCCAGCTTTTGGCGATCATGCCCGGCAGCACGGCTTGCGCGCAGTGGAACGTGCCGTCGAGCGAGATGTCGATCACGCGCCGCCAGGTGGCGTGGCTCATCTCGAGAAAGGGGACCTGGCCGCGGCTCGAGGCGTTGCACACGAGGATGTCGATCGGCCCGAGCGCCGCGTTGGCTGCGGCAACCATGCGGTCGACGGCGGCGCGGTCGACGATGTCGTTGACCTGCACCAGGCTCCTGCGCCCCAGGGCCTTGATCTCGCCGGCCACACGCTCGGCGGCCTGGCCGTCCTGCAGCGTGTTGACGACGATGTCGGCGCCGGCGGCGGCGAGCTCGAGCGCGATGGCGCGGCCGATGTTGCGGGAGGCGCCCGTCACCAGGGCTGTCTTGCCTGCCAAAGGTTTGTCGCTCAAAGGGGCCTCCAAGGGGTTTGTTGCAGCGCAGTCCAGAGTGCCGCCAAGCATGGCCGGGGCGCAAGCGTGCGATCCGCCGCGCAGAGCGCCATTGAGCCGGCCGCGGCCTTCTCGCATAATCGAGCCAAGCGGGGATCAAGAACACGCGCCGCCGGGAGGTACGGGATGAAAAAGGAACGCCACATCGAAGAGCTTTATGCCGACGATCCCGAGCGCGCCGATGCGCTGGCGTTCGGGCGCAGGACGGACGTATCCCGGCGCGGATTTCTCAATGGCGCCGGCCTTGCCGCCATGAGCGCCGCGGTTGGCGGCCCGATCGTGTTCTCGCACGCGATGCCGGGCGGGCTGATCCCGGCCGCCCTTGCGCAGGAGGCTAAGAAGGATGCGCCCGCCGCCGCGCCGAAGGGCCCACAGAAGCTCAACTTCCCCGGCAAGGATGGCGGCCTGGTCGTGCTCGGCGACAAGCCGCTTGTGGCCGAGACGCCCGAGCAGCTGCTCGACGACGACACCACGCCTACGCCGAAGTTCTTCATCCGCAACAACGGCCAGCCGCCCGAGCCCGCGGGCGAGCCGGACGCCTGGAAGCTCACCATCGACGGGGAGGTCAACAAGCCCGTCGAGATCACGCTGGGCGAGCTCAAGAAGCGCTTCGTGCCGAAGACGTTTCGCATGGTGCTCGAGTGTGGCGGCAACGGCCGCTCCTACTTCGCGCCGCAGGCGCGCGGCAACCAGTGGACCAACGGTGGTGCCGGCTGCGCGGAATGGACCGGCGTGGCGCTCGCCGACGTGCTGCGGTCCGCGGGCGTCAAGGCGTCGGCCGTCTACACCGCCAACTACGGCACCGACGTGCATCTGTCGGGCGATCCCAAGCTCGTGACGCTGTCGCGCGGCGTGCCGCTGAGAAAGGCGATGGATCAGCACAATCTGCTGGTGTGGGCGATGAACGGCAAGCCGCTGGAGAGCATCCACGGCGCGCCGCTGCGCCTCGTCATCCCGGGCTGGCCGGGCTCGGCCTCGCACAAGTGGCTCAACAAGATCACGCTGCGCGACAAGGTGCACGACGGCCCCGGCATGACCGGCACCGCCTATCGCGTCGCCATCAAGCCGATGCTGCCCGGCGGCAAGGCCGACGACGCCAACTTCAAGATCATGGAGTCGATGCCGGTGCGCAGCATCGTCACCAGTCCCGCCAACGGCACGCGGCTTGCGGCCGGCACCAAGGAGGTCAAGCTCAGGGGCGCGGCCTGGGCCGGCGACCTCGAGGTCAAGGCCGTGCACGTGTCGATCGACTACGGCGCCACCTGGCAGGCAGCCTACATCTCCCCGCCCAAGAACCGCTACGACTGGCGGCGCTGGTCCACCTCGGTGGCCCTGCCGAGCGACGGCTACTATGAGATCTGGGTGCGGGCGACGGACACCGCCAACAAGGCCCAGCCGCACATCGCCGGCAACTGGAACCCGCAGGGCTACGGCGCCAATCCCCTGCACCGCATCGCGGTGCTGGTGGGCTGATGATTGGCTGGACGCCGGCGAGGTTCCCTCCCCCCTCGTGGGGGAGGGATAGGGAGGGGGGGATTGCAGAGCGTCTGCCGTCGCGGCTCCCCCCACCCCTAACCCCTCCCCACGAGGGGGAGGGGAATGCCCGCTCGGCGTGCTGGAAGGTGCTCGCACTCGCGCTCGCTGCACTCATTGCGTTCGTCGTACTGCCCGCATTCGACGCTGGCGCCCAGACCAAGCGCGTGCGGCCGGCGGAGGAGCAGCCGGAGAACTATCCCGATGGGCCAAACCGGGAGACGACGTTCTATTCCTGCACGGCCTGCCACAGCTTCAGAATAGTCGCGGCGCAGGGCATGTCGCGCGAGCGCTGGGACGAGAGCCTCAACTGGATGGTGGAGCGCCACAGGATGCCGGAGGTGAAGGGCGAGGAGCGCGACAAGATCCTCGACTACCTGGCGGCGGCCTTTCCCGAGCGCACGCAGCCCGGCGGTTGGAAGAACCCGTTCACCGGCAAATAAGTGCGTTACCCGCCGAGCAGGTATCTCGCGGCGCGTCCGGCGATGAGGCTCGCGGCGGCGAAGCCCAGATTGATGCCGACGCTGACGACGAGATAGGTCGTCATCTTGGAGCTGAAGGGCACCGGCGGGTCCTGCCGCATCAGCTGCACCTTGCGCCACCAGCCGCCGACGGTCAGCGCGACGGCGCCTGCCAGCGCCAGCCAGCCCGAGCCCCCCGCATAGCCCGCGCATGCGATGGCGGTGAGGATCAGGAACTCCAGCATCGATGGATTGAGAAGCCAGGCCATGTGCGGCTCGACGATCCCCAGCCCGATGGCAAAGTCAATCGAGAGGCCTGCGCTCGAGCCACTGCAGGGCCCCGCGTCCGGCAGCGGCACCCGTCGCGAAGCAGGCCTGCAGCAGATAGCCGCCGGTCGGCGCGTCCCAATCCAGCATCTCGCCCGCGGCGAACACGCCTGGCAGGTGACGCAGCATGAACCGGTCGTCGACCTCCTCGAGCGTGATGCCGCCGGCCGTCGAGATGGCCCGGGCAAGCGGCGCGGTGCCGGTCAGGCGTACGGGGACCGCCTTGATAAGCTGGGCGAGCGCGGCCGGCGTCATGGCGGACACCCGCAGCGATGCCGCCATCGCCGCCTCGTGCAGCAGGCCGACCGCCGCGGGCGAGAGGCTCGCAGCCTTGCGCAGGAACGTCGACACCGATTGCTTGGCGCACGGGGCGGCGAGCTTCTGCTCCAGCCGGTCGAGCGTGAGCTCGGGGCGCAGGTCGATATGCACGATCGCCTCGCCGGAGGCCGCAATCGCCTCGCGCAGGGGGCCGGACAACGCGTAGACGCCGCCGCCCTCCAGCCCGGTCGCGGTGATGAGCGCCTCGCCGGGCGCCTTGCGCGCGCTGAAGGACAGCTCGAGCCGCTTCAGCGGCTGGCCCGCGAACCGGCTGCGGAAGGTCTCCGACCAGGGCACCAGGAATCCGCAGTTGGCCGGCTGCAGCGGCATGACGACGATGCCGGCCGCGCTGAGGATATCCACCCAGTCGCCAGACGAGCCGAGCTGCGGCCAGCTGGCGCCGCCGAGAGCCAAAACCGTGGCATCGGCCTTGGTCGAGACCGGTCCGTCGGGCGTCGCGAACGTGAGTGCGCCTGCCTCGTCCCAGCCGGTCCAGCGATGCCGCGGCTTGAAGTCGACGCCGGCGGCTGCGAGGCGCCGCAGCCACGCGCGCAGCAGCGGCGAGGTTTTCATGGACTTGGGAAACACCCGGCCGCTCGAGCCGATGAACGTCGCCTGCCCCAGCCCCTCGCACCATGCGCGCAGTGCCGCGGGCGGGAACGCGTCGATGGCGGGCCGAAGCCTTGCCGCGGCGGCGCCGTAGCGGCCCATGAGCCGGTCCAGGTCCTCGCTGTGGGTGAGGTTGAGGCCGCCGCGCCCCGCCAGCAGGAACTTGCGCCCGAGCGAGGCCATGCCGTCGTACACGGTGACGCGCGCGCCGCCGGCGGCGATCACCTCCGCCGCCATCAGCCCGGCCGGGCCGCCGCCGATGACGGCGATGTTGAATGAAGAATTATTGCGCACGGAATCCGGGGCTCGCTGCATCACTCCCTCTCCCCGTACTTCACGGGGAGAGGGTCGGGGTGAGGGGCAGCCACAATCCGCAGCGCACGCTCCTGCCCCTCACCCTAACCCTCTCCCCACTGAAGAGTGGGGAGAGGGAATAGAGCTACTTCAGCCCCCGCCCCATGCGCCAGATCTCCTCCTGCACGCGGATGTCGGCGAGGATGCGGTCGAGCAGCAGGCAGGTGCGCTTGTAGAGATCGGAGCCGGTGCGGTAGTCGGCGGGCGCGAAGAAATCGCAGCGACCGGCCTTGAACAGGTCGACGCACTTGGCCTTGCCCTTGGCCTGGCCGGAGGGATAGACGGCGACCGCATGGCCGCCGTTCTTGCGCGTCACCGCCATCGACGGCACGTCGGTGTCGCCGTCGCCGAAGTAGATCATGTTGGCGAACGGGATCGGCCGCGCGGCCTCGGGCATGTGCTGGTTGATGCTGTCGCCGAGGTCCTCGACGCCCTTGTTGATGCGGAACAGGTACTGCGTCTTGCCGGTGTCGGTGATGACGCGCTTGGGGTAGGGCAGGTCGTAGGCCTCGAACCAGTACTCGGACGCGAACACGTTGTGGAAGCGCTTGTAGATCGAGGTGCCCTCGATGATCTCGGTGAGCCCCGACGAGATCAGGTAGTGCCGCAGCACGACGCCGTGGCTTTGCGCGTGCTCCTTCACATAGCCGCCGATGGCATCGAACCACGCCTCTACGCCGGGGTACATCTCGACGTGCCTGCCCTGGGCGACGAGGTCGCGGCGATCGATGCGGATATTGCGCTCCTTGGCCTTCTTGTAGAGCAGGTGCATGTATGTGATGAGCGGATCGGCGGCGTGCTCCTTGGCGAGGCGATTGCTCTCGGCCCAGAAGGCTTCCGGATCGGTGTTGATCTTGGGCAGGAAGGCGTATTCCTGCATCGGCTTGGGAGACAGCGTGCCGTCGAAGTCGTAGACCAGCGCGACGGTCTTCTTGTCGAACTTGGGCTGGGCCGTGCGGCGGCCGCCGGCGTCATCGCCAGCCTCGTGGTCCTCGTCCCGTGCCGCTCTGCTGCGGCGGCTGCTCACGCGCTCGACCATCGTGCACCCGTTGCCTTCCTTGGCTTGCAGGCACAATCAGCCGATTCGGGCGGCGCCACCAAGGCGGACGCAGGACCTTCCCCTGATCCCCCGGCTTGCCCGGGCCGCTGTCACCAAGCCTTCATGTTGGCAATCTAGGCGATGAGCCCATGATCTACCGCGTTGCACAGGATATCCGATACGCACCTGAGCCGGGACAAGCCGTTCTTCATCGCAAACTTCGAGCGGGTGGCCGCGGCGCTCGTCGCGGCCGTGCCCGACCTCGTCCTGAACACCGGCGATGTCTCCCTCGACGGCGCCATCGAGGAGGGCGATCTCCAGGAAGCTCGGCGCATGCATGAAGCGATACGGCTGCCGATGCGGTTCATTCCCGGCAACCACGACGTGGGCGAGTGCCACGACGCGCCGGCCTCGGCGGAGCCGAGGATCTCGGCCGCCACGCGCGAGCGTTACCTGCGCCATTTCGGCGACGACTACTGGCGGATGGACATCCCGGGCTGGCGCCTGGTGGCGGTGAATGCGCTGCTGCTTGGCAGCGACCTCGAGGCGGCGGCAGCGCAACTCGATTTCCTGGCGCAGGCTGCCGCCACGAGCGGAGCGCGGCGCATCGCGCTCTTCGTGCACAAGTCGCTGTTCGACGCCTCGCCGGAGGAGACGGCGGTGACGGGCCGCTTCGTCAACCCGCCGACCCGCCGGCGGCTGCAGGAGGCATTGGGCGGCGGCGACCTGGGACTGGTGGCGAGCGGCCATGTGCATCAGTACCGCGCGACGCTGACGGCCGGGATCCGGCACGTGTGGGCGCCCTCGACCGGCTTCATCATGCCGGACGCGCGTCAGCCCCGATACGGCGAGAAGGACGTCGGCTACGTCGAGCACAGCTTCCAGCCCGACGGCGGCCACCAAGCCCGCTACGTGCGCGTCCCCGGCCTGGAGCGCCACGACATCACGGATTTCCTGGAGGCCTACCGGGCCCCGCGCTGAGCACTACCGGAAGCGGCGCTGCGGCGGCCGGCGCTGCTGGCTGCCGGGCGCGGGCGCGCGGGCATCCTTGTGGCGGAAGTTGATGCGGCCCTTGTCGAGGTCGTAGGGCGTCATCTCGACGGTCACGCGGTCGCCGGCCAGGATGCGGATGCGGTTCTTCTTCATGCGCCCCGAGGTGTAGGCGATGACGATGTGGCCGTTGTCGAGCTTCACGCGGCACCGCGCGTCGGGCAGCACCTCGTCGACAACCCCTTCGAACTCCAGCATCTCTTCCTTGGCCATGCAGTCTCCTTGGGCGGGGCCGGCGCGATGGTGGCGAACGTCCGACGGCAACCGCCGCACTTACGCGACGAGCCCGCGGGCACACGCTTCCGGCATGGATTTTACGGCTCGTATATGGGCCGGCCCGGCGTCAGCCGCAAGCGAAAACTGGGAATGAAAACCGTGCTGCCGCCGTCCACGGGTTGGACAGGCCGCGCTGCACCTCACGCGACCGTGATCCGCCGACTGCCGAACTGCGCCTTCCTGGCCCTGCGCGGCAGCGGATACTATCGAATCAGGGTGCGGCGTTCGGCAACGAAACCAAGGGGGGAGCATCATGCAAGGAGCCGTTGGACGGATCGTGCTCGGATTCATCGCCGCGGTGATCTCCGTGCTCATCGTGCATCAGGTGATCGTCTACGCACTCGGGTTGTATGGACTGACCCGGTCGGTGCCGTGGTCCATGCGACCGCTCGGCTACGGCTGGTTTCCCTGGGTGCCCACCATCGTCAACGTCGCCTTCTGGGGCGGGCTGTGGGGAATCCTGTTTGCGCTGATCTACGACTGGCTGCCAGGCGCCATGTCTTGGCTCAAGGGCCTGATCTTCGGCATCCTGATCGTCATCGTCAGCAACTGGACGCTGCTGCCGCTAATCCGCCAGCATGTCTTCAGCTATCCGCCGCAGCCGCTGTTCTCGGGGCTGGTGCCGATGAACATGCTGATCGTGCTGGCAATCGTCGGCGGCTTCGGGCTGGGCCTCGGCATCATCTATGGGCTGATCGGCCCACGCGACAGGACCGCGTGAGGGTCGGCACTGCGTAAGGTGCGGCCGGCCATCTTCGTGGCCGGCCCCAATCTTCCTATCGGTGCGGGGCGTCAGACGGAGCGCTTGCGTCCGGCCAGGCGCTCGCCGATCTCGCGCTCCATGTCGTCCGTGAGCAGGCCGCCGTGGCTCTTGAGGTAGGCGGCGATCTCGCGCTCGGCACGGCGCTGCTGGGCCGCGATCATCCGGTCGAAGACGCGACGCCAGAAGCCCGGACGCTCGGTCGCCGCGGCCTCGCTCGTCCGCTCGGCAGTCGGCAGATTGCCGTGGGTGTAGGTAAGGGTGCTCATGAGTTTTGCCTTTCGTCTTTGCGACGTTGTCAGAGCGCCCGGGATTGCTCTCCCGTAGCGCCCGCGGCGTCTAATACGAAAGTCGCATACGCCGCAGATGCTATGTGGCCCCGCCAGGCTGCGGTAACCATGCCTCATGTTGCGCTGCAGCATTGCGCATCGCGCATGCCTCAAATCGCAGTAAAGTCATGATGTAACGGGCCCGCGACGGGTTATTGGCCATCGTTCACGAAGGGCTCCCGGGAGCCTGAGCCGGAGCCTTGGAGGCGGTCTAAACCGCCACCGGGAGGCTCATCTGCTCGCCGACCTGGAACACGCGCCGGTAGCGCGCGACCTCGGCGGGAGGCCCCATGGCCTTTGCGGGATTGTCGGACAGCTTCACTGCCGGCCGGCCGTCGGCCGAGATCACCTTGCAGACGAGCGAGAACGGGTCGAGGCGCCCGTCGGGTCCGAACCCCCGGAAGTCGTTGGTGAGCAGGGTGCCCCAGCCGTAGCCGAGGCGCACGCGCCCGTGGAAATGGCGGTGGATGCGCTCGATGGCGTCGACGTCGAGGCCATCCGAGAAGATCAGCAGCTTCTCGCGCGGGTCCTGCTTGCGCCGGGCCCACCAGTCGATCGCCATCTCGCCGCCCTCGATGGGGTCCCCTGAGTCGATGCGCACGCCGGTCCAGCGGGTCACCCAGTCGGGCGCGCGCTCCAGGAAATCGCGGGTGCCGAAGGTGTCGGGCAGCATGACGCGCAGGTTGCCGTCGTAGTCCTCCTGCCAGTCGGCCAGCACCTTGTAGGGCGCTTCCGCCAGCTCGCGGTCGTTGTCGGCGAGCGCGGAGTAGACCATGGGCAGCTCATGCGCGTTGGTGCCGATCGCCTCCACCTCGCGGCGCATGGCGATCAGGCAGTTGGAGGTGCCGAGGAAGGCGGGGCCAAGGCCCTCGATCATGGCCTGCACGCACCAGTCCTGCCACAGGAAGCCGTGGCGGCGGCGCGTGCCGAAGTCGGCGATGCGCACGTCCGGCAGCAGCTTGAGGCGCCCGATCTTCTCCCACACGCGCGTCATGGCCCGCGCGTAGAGCACCTGCAGCTCGAACTTGGCGAGGCCCTTGGTGACGGCGCGGCTGTGCAGCTCCATCAGCACGGCCAGCGCCGGGATCTCCCACATGGTGGTCTCGATCCAGGGCCCCTCGAAGGTCAGCTCGTACTGGTCGCCGCGGCGCTCCAG
>JBGGME010000104.1:0-37356 GCA_041288195.1 Hyphomicrobiaceae bacterium | reverse complement strand
CGGCTGCAGGTCGGAGGCCACCTGCATGATGCTCTCCATCATCTGCGCCACGGCCCCCGAGGCGAGACGGTGATAGCGGTGCCGGCCCTGCTTCTCCACGCACAATAGCCCGGCGGCGGCCATGCGCGAGATGTGGCTGCTCGCGGTCTGTGGCGTGATGCCGGCGACGCGGGCGAGCTCGGTGGCCGTCAGCGCCCGCCCGTCCATCAGCGCGTGCAGCATTCCCGCACGCGCCGGATCGCCCGCCAGCGCTGCGACCTCGGCGAACTTTGCGGTGCTGGCCATGGCCGTGGTCCTCGACTAGAGCAGGGGCACGCTGAGACGAATTTCGCGATCAGGACACTACGGGCGGCGCCCCGCCGATGCTTCGGTTGCGATCGTAGCATTGCCCGGCGCATCCGCTCACAGTGGCGCCGTCACAGGCGAGGGCGAGGGCAACAGGTGGCTGCAGTCGCAGACAGAGGCACGTTCTACGGCTGGCGCGTCGTCGGCGCGGCGTTTGTGCTGGCCGTGTTCGGCTGGGGCATCGGCTTCTTCGGCCCGCCGGTGTTTCTCAGCACCCTGCAGGCGACGCGCGGCTGGCCGCTGTCCGTGGTCTCGACCGCCGTCACCATCCATTTCCTGGTCGGCGCCCTGGTCGGCGCGCGCCTGCCGGCGCTCTATCGCCGCTTCGGTCCGCCGGCCGTCACCAAGGCCGGCTCGCTGGCCCTCGTCGTCGGCATCTTCGGCTGGTCGGTGGTGACCGAGCCCTGGCAGCTGATGGCCGCGACGCTGCTGAGCGGCGCCGGCTGGGGGACCATGAGCGCGTCGGCCGTCAACGCGCTGGTCTCGCCCTGGTTCATCCGCGCGCGCCCCGCAGCGCTCGGCATGGCCTACAACGGCGGCAGCGCCGGCGGCATCATCTTCTCGCCCCTGTGGGTCGCGGCCATCGCCGTGCTGGGCTTTCCGCTCGCGACCGCCTGCGTCGCGCTCGTCGTCGCCGTCACCATGTGGGTGCTGGCCGACCGCGTCTTCTCCCGCACCCCCGAGGCGATGGGCGTGGCGCCCGACGGCAGCGAGCCCGGTTCACCTCAGGCCGCAATCACGTTGCCCACCGCGAGGCCATTGCCCGGCCGACTGCTCTGGCGCGACCGCCGCTTCCTGACGCTCGCCGCCGGCATGGCGCTCGGCCTGTTCGCGCAGATCGGGCTCGTCGCCCACCTCTTCTCGCTGATGGTGCCGGCGCTCGGCGCCCAGCAGGCGGGCCTCGCCATGGGCCTCGTGACCGTCATGGCCGTCAGCAGTCGCGTGCTAATCGGCTGGTTCATGCCCGTGACGGCCGACCGGCGCATCGTGGCGTGCGTCTGCTACGCGCTGCAGGCCATGGGTTCCATCGCCTTCCTGCTGGCGCAGGGCGAGAGCATCGCCCTGCTGCTGCTCGGCGTGCTCCTGTTCGGCTCGGGCTTCGGCTCGGCCACCTCCATGCCCCCGCTCGTCGCCCAGGTCGAGTTCGTCAGGGAGGAGGTGGTGCGCGTGGTCGCCCTCATCGTCGGCATCTCGCAGGCCACCTACGCCTTCGCCCCCGCCTTGTTCGGCCTCATCCGCGAGTACGCCCCTGCAGCCGCAGGCGCGGCACCCGGTGCCGCGCCCTACCTGTTCGCCGCCGCCGCACTGGCGCAGACGCTAGCGATCGGCGCCTTCCTCGTGGGCCGCGTCCGCGGCTGATGGGTGCAAACAGGCGCGCGTTTCGTGCCGGGCGCAAAATGCTCTAAAATCCCGCGGCAAAGCGCGCCGAATCGGATGAAAGCCCTGGGTCCATGAGCATCAAGAGCATGACGGGCTTTGCCCGCGCCGACGGCGCCATCGGCCCCGTGAGCTGGCATTGGGAGGTGCGCTCGGTCAACGGCCGCGGGCTCGACGTGCGCCTGCGCCTGCCGCCCGGCTACGACGTGATCGAGGCGCGCGTGCGCGAGGCGGTCGCCAAGCGCATCAGCCGCGGCAGCCTGACCGTCAACCTCAACGTCAAGCGCAGCGAGGGCGCCACCCAGATCCGCCTCAACGAGGCCGCGTTGAAACAGGTGCTGGCCGCCGTCGACACGCTCAAGGCCATGGCCGAAGTGGCGGCCCCCCGCGCCGAGGCGCTGCTCGGCGTCAAGGGCGTGCTCGAGGTGGTCGAGCCCGAGGAGAGCGAGGCCGAGACGCAGGCGCGCAACGAGGCGATGCTGGCGAGCCTCGGCAGCGCGCTCGACGCCATGGTGCATTCCCGCCAGGCCGAGGGCGACCGCCTCAAGGCCGTCGTGCTGCAGCAACTCGAGAGCATCGAGAAGCAGGTGGCGATCGTCGAGGCCTCCCCGTCGCGCGCGCCCGAGGCCATCCGCCAGCGCCTCAAGGAACAGATCGCGCGGCTGCTCGACACCGGCGTCGGGCTCGATGAAGGCCGCCTTTACCAGGAGGCCGCCATATTGGCGACGCGCGCGGACGTGGAGGAGGAGCTGAAGCGCCTCACCGCCCACATCGCGGGAGCACGCGACCTCGTCGTCTCGCGCGAGCCCGCGGGCCGGCGCCTCGACTTCCTCGCCCAGGAGTTCAACCGCGAGGCCAACACGCTGTGCTCGAAGGCGGGCGACCCCGAGACGACGCGGGCCGGTCTCGAGCTCAAGGCTGTGATCGATCAGATGCGCGAGCAGGTACAGAACATTGAGTGAATCGCCGCCATCTCGGGCCGACCAGCCGGGCGCCCCCGCGATCGCCCGGCGCGGGCTGCTGCTGGTGCTGTCCTCCCCATCCGGTGCCGGCAAGACCACGCTGTCGCGCCGCCTGCTCGCCGCCGACGCGGGACTGCGCATGTCGGTGTCCGTCACCACGCGTCCGCCCCGCCCCGGCGAGGTCGACGGCAGGGACTACCGTTTCATCGACGTTGCCGAGTTCGAGCGCCTGAAAGCTGCGGGCGAGCTGCTCGAGTGGGCGCACGTGCACGGCAATCTCTACGCCACGCCCAAGGCGCCGGTGGCCGCCGCGCTCGAGGCCGGAGAGGACGTGCTGTTCGACATCGACTGGCAGGGCGCACGCCAGCTCGAGGAGCGGCTCGGCGCCGACGTGGTGCTCGTCTTCATCCTGCCGCCCGGCGGCAAGGTGCTGGAGCAGCGGCTCAAGGCGCGAAACCAGGACACCGCGGACATCGTCGCCCGGCGGCTCGCCGCCGCCGCCAACGAGATCGAGCACTGGCTCGAGTACGATTACGTGCTCGTCAATGCGGACCTGGACGAGAGCCTAGCGGGCCTCTCCGCCATCCTCTCCGCCGAGCGCCTCAAGCGCGAGCGCCAGACCGGCCTCGCCGCCTTCGTGCGCGGCATCCTCGCCGACCTGTGAGCAGCTCCCTCTCCCCATTCCTTTTCAGAATGGGGAGAGGGCGCCGCCCAGCCGTTCCAGCACATAGGCCAGCCGCGCGAAGTCGCGCACCGTGAGCGCCTCGCCCCGCAAGGTCGGATCGATGCCGGCGGCGGCGCACAGCGCCTCGGGATCGGCGCGCAGCGCCTTGAGGCTCTGGCGCAGCATCTTGCGGCGCTGGCCGAACGCGGCGGCCGTGACGGTCCCCAGCGTCTTCACCGAGCATTCCGGCGACGGCCGCTCGATGGGATCGAACTCCACCACCGCCGAGGCGACGCTTGGCGCCGGCGTGAATGCTGCCGGGCTCACCGTGAATGCCAGCCGCGCGCGCGTGCGCCACTGGGCGATGACGGCGAGCCGGCCATAGGCCTTGCCGCCGGGCGGCGCGACGATGCGCTCGGCCACCTCCTTCTGGAACATGAGGACCATGCGGTCCCACCAGGGCGGCCAGGGCTCGGTCTCGAGCCAACCGATCAGCAGCATCGTGGCGATGTTGTAGGGCAGGTTGGCCGCGATCACCGGCTTGGTCTTGGCGCCGGCCAAAAGGTTGCGCCAGTCGGCCTCGAGCGCGTCGCCATAGTGGACCGCAAGGCGCCCCGGGTAGCGTTCGGCGATGGCGTCCAGCGCCGGCCGGCAGCGCTCGTCGCGCTCGACCGCAACCACACGCTCGGCGCCCTCCAGGAACAGCGCGCGCGTCAACCCGCCGGGGCCCGGCCCAACCTCGATCACCGTCTTGCCGTCGAGCGAACCTGCCGTGCGCGCGATGCGCCGCGTCAGGTTGAGGTCGAGGATGAAGTTCTGCCCCAGACCCTTCTTGGCGCTCAAGCCAAGGCTGCGCACGACGTCGCCGAGCGGCGGCAAGCCGTCGGGGCTGGCACCCGCCCGCTCGCTGCTCATGCTCGCAGCCGCTGCGCGGTTTCGGCGCGGCGCCGTCCGAGCTCTGCCGCCAGCCTCAGCGCTGCGATGAAGCTGTCGGGCCGCGCCTTGCCGGTGCCGGCGAGCGCGAAGGCCGTGCCGTGGTCGGGCGAGGTGCGCACGAACGGCAGGCCCAGCGTGACGTTGACGCCGCGGTCGAACGCCAGCGTCTTGAGCGGGATCAGCGCCTGGTCGTGATACATGGCGACGCACGCATCGTAGGCGGCGCGCGCCTCGGCGTGGAACAGCGTGTCGGCGGAGTAGGGACCGAGCACGTCCAGCCCCTCGGCTGCCAGCTCCTGCACGACCGGCGTGATCAGCTCCAACTCCTCGCGCCCGATCAGTCCGCCTTCGCCGGCATGCGGGTTCAATCCGGCGATGGCGATGCGCGGCTTGGGGATGCCGAAATCGCGCGTGAGCGCCGCAGCCGTGATGCGGATCGTCTCGAGCAGCAGCGGCCGCGTGAGGGCGGCCGCCACGGCCGTCAGCGGGATGTGCACGGTGGCCGGGACGACCTTGAGCTCCTCGGCCGCCAGCATCATCACCGGCCGCGGCCGCGCCCCGCCGCAATACCGCACCGCTAGATCGGCCAGGTACTCGGTGTGCCCGGGGTAAGGCAGGTTCGCCAGGTCCAGCGAACGCTTGGTGATCGGGTTCGTCACCAGCGCCAGGGCCGCCCCGCCGGCCACGGCCTCGACGCCGCGCTCGATGGCCGCGACAATGGCAGCATCCCTGCTGCCGGCCACCGGCAGCACAGGCAGCGCCTCGGCGAATGCCGCCCTCGCTTCCGCGGGGCTCGCAACGATCGCCAGCGGCACGTCGACCCCGAGCTCGCGCGCCCGCGCCCTGACGGCGTCCGGGTCGGCGTAGAGCACGAACGCGGGCAGCCCGAGCCGCACGCGCTGGTGCCAGCTCATCAGCGTGATGTCGGGCCCGATGCCGGCCGGGTCGCCCATCGTCACCGCGATCGGCGGCAGTAGAGAGGGCTCGCCGGCACCGGCGCGAATGCGAGGTGCGGCAGTCATGGGGAGGCGACTATAGACGATCGCTCACCGATATTCGATGTGGGCGTCTTGCCGGAGGTCGCGCAGGTGGCGTTTGGCCACGATCTCGTACTCCCGCTGCGCCAGCTCGCCCTCGGCCTTCTCGCGCTGCTTCTCGTCGGCCTTGATCGGCCGCCGGCCGCACACGGCGTAGACCTCGACGCCGTGGGCCGCCGTCGACGGCGGCAGCAGGTCGCCATCTTTGGCGCTCAGCAGCAGCGACCGCGTCGGCTCGCCGATGCTGCTCGGCTTGATGTACTTGAGGTCCTCGTAGCGCACGTCGGCGGCCGCGCGCGCCAAGTCCGGCATGGTCTTGCAGCCGCCGAACTTCTGCCGCAGGCCGTCGGCCTCGGCGAGGCGCCGCGCCAGCACGGCCTGATCGAGCTTGCCCGGAACCAGCAGGGTGAGCTTCTGCACCTGCAACTCGACGGTGTCCTCGCCGGCCTCGCTCGCCGTGGTGGACAGCACGCGGTCGACGTCGCGCTGCGTGATCGACACCGACATGGAGGCGCGCCGCCGTATCACCTCGCGCCAGGCGAACTGAGCCCTGAAGCGCTCGCGCATGGTCGAAGGCTCGACGCCGCTGCCCCGGAGGTGCTGGTGGAACTGCTCGATCGTCATCTTGTTGCGCTCGGCCAGGCCCTTCATGATGCGGTCGACTTCATCGTCGCCCGTCTCGACGCCGATCCGCTTGGCCTCCTGAAGCTTCAGGCGGTCCTCGATCAGCTCCTCCTGGGCCTCTTTCCTGAAGCGCGGGATGAGGGAGGAACGCGCGCCGTCGATTGCCTGCTTCTGCAGCGAGAGGGCGAACTGCTTCTTGCGCTCCTCGAAGATGGCGCCGATCTGCTCGCGCGTCTTGCCCTGGTTCTTCTTGATCGTGTCCTCGAGGATGGAGCGCAGCTGGGCGTTGGTGCTCTCCGCCGCCGCCAGGCGCTTGAAGTTCTCTTTGACCTGCTCGCCGATGTTGGTGTTGAGGGCGAGGAACTTGGCGCGCTGCTGGATTTCGTAGGCCGTTACGGGCTCGTCGTTGACGAGCACGACGATGGCCTGCTCGGACTTGCCGGATGGCGCCGGCGAAGTCTTCTCGGCCGCGGGCGCCTTGGGCTGGGCGGCGGCCTGCTTGGGGGCTTGCCGCGGTTGTTGGGCGGCGAGCGTCGAGGACAGGGCCGGCGTCAATGCGAGGAGGGCGCCAAGGCCCGCAGCGAGGGTTAGGCGGCTTGGGGCTCTGAAGTCGATCATGATGGCGGGGCCGGTTCGAGGATACGATTCGCAGCACGCGATCTTACCGCTGAGCCGCGCTCGGCAGCCCAGTCTATCCACAAGACAACCGTGGCGCCGGCATGGCAGGCGATCCCGGAGCGCGCTGATGGGGTGGGATGGCCAGGGCGCGCCGTCGCAGGACCGCTGCTGCTGTCAGTGTGCGCTCACCGGCCGGCCCCCAAATTCTGGTCTCCAAACACGTGATTGAGCTGATCGGTCTGGTAGTTGAACTCGCCGATGTGCTTGAGCGCGAAGCGGATCATGACGGTGCGGTCAGGCCGCAGATCGAGCGCCGTGTTCTCCACGAATGTCTCGATGTAGCTTGCCGTCAGCACGAAGCACTCGTCTGCGTAGGAGAGCGCGATCGAATCCTGGATGCGGAACCGCGCATCGAGGTCGTAGCGCATCGTGCCCTGGACCGACCAATGGTTGGTCAGCCGCAGCGACAGCGAAGGGATGATCTCCTGCTGGTTCTCGACGATTCCAAGGATCGGGTCGAAATGCGTGAACGTATAGGCCAACGATCCCGACAATGGGCCGTAGCTGCCGGTGATCATCGAGTCGTTGCGGCGCAGGCTCCAGTCCTTCTCGTCGAACCTCGACTGCGTGATGATCGTGACGCCCGTGAACGGCGAGATATACAGGCCCGCGACGTAATCCGAGCGGTTGGTCTCGAGGCCGCTGACCGGCGAGAAGTTGTAGGCTCCGGTCGGGTCCAGCCCCGGATTGACGTAGGGGTTGTCGCCCGCCACCTGGAAGCTCTGACCGAACACCGCGCGCCCGTAGATGCCGTACATGGTCTGCAGCGTGTACTGCAGCCCGACGTTGGCCCTCGTCCCCGTCTCGTAGCGGTCGTAGCCGGAGAACTTGTCGATATCGAACAGCAGCGTATCGTCGAAGATCAGGCTCTTGGCGTCCTCGTCGGGCAGGCGGCGCTGATTGACCTGGTTCTGGCGCGTGATGATCTGGGCCGTCGGCGCGATCACGTGTGACGCGGACGCCGTGTGCGCCACGAAGGGGTAGGAGTAGAGGACGCCGGCGGCGGCGACGCCGCGCAGCACCGTGTCGTCCGGGATCGGCTGCAGGGTGGTGGGATCGACGGCGTCGCTGTAGCTGTAGACGTCGCCGCGCGCATGCCCGAAGGGCGTCCACACTTGGCCCACGGGATCGATGATCTTGCGGCGCCAGTCTGCCTCGAGCACGACGCGGCTGCTGTCGGTGCTGTCGCTGCGGGTCAGGCTGCGCGCATGGGCATTGAAGCTGAGCTCGCCGCCCAGCACGGAGCCGCCGACGATATAGTTGTAGTCGATGACTGGATGCACCCAGGCGTTCGAGTAGGGCGTATCCGTGATCAGCAGGCCGCCGAACTGATAGAGCTTGGCCGCGAAGTAGTTGCGGTCGCTGATGCCCTGCAGATAGACGGTGTTCACCCGATCCGTCTGCACGATCGGGTCGAGCTTGTAGAAGCGGCGGAAGGCCTCGTCGCTGTCGGCGGTGACATCCCACCCGAAGCGCCACCATGACGACAGCGAGAACTGACCGCGCGTCTGGATCGACCCGCGCCAGCCCTCCTCGATGATGCTGCTTGCGGGCTCCTTCTCCTGGTCGATGCCCCAGACCTTGATATTGTACTGGCCGTTCGCCAGGCGATGGCGCCATTCGCCCTGCCACAGCATCCCGTATCTCGAATAGTAGCGGGGATGGAGCGTGAAGTCGTAGTTGGGCGACAGGGCGAAGTAGTAGGGCACCTCGGTGAAGAAGCCCAGGGTGCTGGAATTGCCCATGCTCGGCATGAGGAAGCCCGAGCGGTGCTTCACCGTCGGGTCGGGATGCTGGAAGTAGGGCGTGTACAGGATCGGCACGCCGAAGAACTCGAATTGCGCGTCCTGATAGCTGATGGTGGCCGCGCGCTGATCGTGGATGATGCGCGCGGCGCCGATGCACCACAGCGGCGGCATGCCAGGGTCGCTCTTACAAGGGGTGAACTTGCCCCGCTCGTACTCCGTGGTGTTGCCCTCGCGTCGGCTCGCGCGCTCCGCGGCGATGCGCGTGTCGTCGGCAGCGACGACGCTCAGCGACTGGATGAACGCATCGCGGAAATCGTCGAGCGCCTCGAACCGGTCGGCCCTGGTGATGCCGCCGTTGGGGTCCTTGAGCTGGGCATTGCCTTCCGCGATCAGCTTGTTGACGCCCTGGTCGTAGACGACCTGATCGGCGGTCAGGACGTAGTTGTTGTAGTAGATCTCGACGTTGCCCTGCGCGATCACGCGGTTGTTGCGCGTGTCGTAGAGCAGCTGATCGGCCTGCATGTAGAGCGGTTGGGCGCGATCGATGTTGGGCTTTGGCCCGATGATGCCGCCGGGCTTGGTCGGGAACGGCTTGCTCTTGGGACCCTGCATGGTGACGCTCGGGTCCTGGGCGTAGGCCGGCGGCAGGAGCAGGAGGATCGAGGCGATCACCGTCAGGCAGGCGAGCGCATACGCAAGCCGCAGCCCGTCCCCACGACGGCTACAGACCCGCGCATTGCCGCACTTGCCGTGCGGTTGTTGCGCTCGACGCATCACTCAGCCGTCCTCCTGGTGCAGCAACACCGTTAGCGAGACGAGCAAAGCGAGACTGATCGGCATCCACGCTGCCGTCGCAGCCGACACCAAACCGGCAACGCCGACCTGGCGTGACACTTCCGTCAGCAGGAAAAAGCCGATCCCCCCAACCATCCCGGCGATAACCATAGTCTGGGTCCCCCCCGACCGGAATGACCGCAGAGACACAGTGGCGGCCAAAATGACCATGGCCATCAACAACATCGGGCGGGAGATCAAAAGCGCGTACTGCATCTTGTAGCGGGACGCGGAAAGTCCTGCCTTTTCAGCGACTTCGATCAAGGAGGGGAGCTGCCATACGGAGACAGCGATCTCCGACCCCATGGCCTCTCCCACCCGCTCCCGCGTCAGGTGGGTGCTTACCGTGTAGGTGTCGAAGGTCTCGGGTTCGCGAGCAGGGCGGGAGACGACCGCCTTATACAACTCCCAGTACCCATCGGCGAGGTGGGCCTTGTCGGCATCGATGCGCTCCACGAACCGTCCCTGGGCGTCGAACTGAAAGACGACCACGCCGGCGAGCGACAAGCCTTGATCGGCAATGGCGCGCGCGTGCATCACGGATTGCCCGTCGGCCCCATCCTGGCGCAGCCAGGATCCCTCCCCCGAGGTAGCCATCAGGCTCGCCTCCTTGCCGAAGGCCTCCGCCACCAGCCGTTCAGCCTCGGAGCGCGCCGCGGCTGCGAGTGGATTGTAGAGGGTGACGGCCAACACCCCGAGCACCAGCGACACCATCACGCCCGGCCGCAGGAACTGCCACACCGACATGCCGCCCGCGCGCATGACGATGAGCTCGGACTTGCGGTTGAGGCTGAGCAGCGCGCCGATGCTGCCGACGAGCACCGCGAACGCCAGCAGGATCTCGGTGTAGGCGGGCAGTCGCAGCAGCGCCATCCACAATAACGCGCCCACGGACAGGTCGCTGGCGCGGCGCGAGAGCCGCAGCAGCTCGATCATGTCGATCATGAAGATCAGGACGCCGCACACCGCGAAAGCGCCCAGGATCGACAGCAGGAAGCGCTTGGCAACATAGCGGCGCAGGGTGCGCGGGCTCCGCATGGGCGGCTAGCTCCTCGCCCGCGCTGCGCGCGCCGGCATGAGCCGCCACCGGACCGCAGCTGCGCTCCTGCCGGCCGCCTCGAGCAGTCCGGAGAGGGCGCGCGAGAGCCTCGAGCGCCGCCGCGGGTAGACCTGCCATTGGATCGCAATTGCGGCCAGCAGCGCGGTCCCGGCGGGAACCGCATAGAGCAGGGGCGCCATGGCTGGCCGCACCGCCACCAGGTTGGCGCAGCTGATGCCGAGCACGCGCGCAAGGACAGCGACGCCGAACGCGCTGATCACAGATTGCAGGCGGCTGGTGCGGGTGGTGCGGGCCTGGCCCATGAAGGCCAGCACGACGAGCACGAAGGCGAACGCGTAGAGGGGGCTTGCAAAGCGCTCGTGCAGCTCGGATGCGAAGCTGCCGGGATTGCCCTTGTAGACGGGGTCCTTCGGGTCGGGGTTGAGGAGCTCGTCGGTGTAGCGCTGGCGCGGCCGGATGACCGCGGTCTGATCGCTGCGCTGCTCGAGCTCGTTGGCATCCACCACATAACGCTGGAAGGCGATGATCTGGGGCGATGCCTCCTTCTCGATGCGGCGCACGATGTGCCCCCGGTCCATGCGCAGGTAGGCCCGGTCGCCCTGCTTGATGATGCGGGCGGTCTCCGCAAGGTAGGTGACGATCTGCTTGGGGTCGCGGGCATCGTGCATCAGCAGTCCGAGCAGGAGCCCGTCGGGAGCGCGGTCGCGGATATGAACCGTGAGCTTGGCCTCCGGCGAGGTGAACCGCCAGGGCTGGATGATCTGGGCCATCAGGTCGGTGCGGACCTGGACGACGAGGTCCTTGAGCATGCGCTGCGACCAGGGCCCCACGAAATGATTCACCGTCGAGATCCCGAGGCCGGCGATCAGCGCCAGCAGCGCCAGCGGCTTCAGCAGCGACCAGGACGGCATGCCGCCCGCCGTCATGACGATGAGTTCGCTGTCGGTGCTCAGCCGGTTCAAGACGTGGATGGCGGCGATCAGCAGGCCGATGGGCGCGATCAGGGCCGTCATGGCCGGGATGGCAAGCGTCGTCATGAGCAGGAACCGCAGCGCGTCCTGGCCCTGGGAGGTCATCAGCTCGAGCTGGCGCAGCGCCACGGCGATCCACACCACGCCCGTCAGCGACACCAGGATGAGGATAAGCGCACCGGCGGTTTGCCGAAAAACGTATCGGCTGAGGATGCGCATCGAGGTCCCCCGGCACGGCCGCCCCCGGTGTCCCACCGCGCGGTCCCGTCACGCGCCAGGGCGGCAAATCATTCAAGGACTTACCGCGTTCCATAGCACGGTGGCGGAAAGGTGGCCCGATGTGCCGGGGAGGCGCGATTTCCAGGACCATGATGGCGCCCATGGCACAGCCCAACAACGGGTGCTGGCCTCTCTTGACGCTCGCCCAGCAAATGGCTAAGCCACAATGTCGCGAAAATGCCACAGTGAAGTTTGATCTGTGTGATCGCTTTGCTGCAACAGATGGCCCCTTGGTGCGCAGACAACAAATCATCACACACCTCGCCGAGACCTCGGCACGGCTGGGTACCGCACTGCGGGATGGCGCAGGGCGCGCGCGTGCGGCCGTTTCCGAAGCCGCCCGGCGCGTGCGGCGGGTGATGGAGGGGTCCCAGGCCCCGCCCGATCCGCTGCTGGAAGCCGATGCGCCGCCGCTGCCCGGCACCGGCAGCCGCACCTTCTGGATCGGCCTCGTCATCGTCAGCCTGTCGGTGGTCTGGGCGCTGGCGACGTTTTTGATCCTGACCAACCTGACGCCGATCGCACCGCGCGAGGGCGTCGTCTACGTCGTGCTGTTCGTGAACCTGCTGCTGATCGTGGCCATGGTCGCCATCATCGCCGTGCACGGCATCGGCTTGTGGCGCGCATGGGAGAAGAAGGTGCCGGGCGCGCGGCTGCATGCCCGCATCGTCGTCCTCTTCAGTCTGATCGCCGCGCTGCCGGCCCTGCTGCTGGCGATTGCCGCCACCACCACGTTCTCGCGCGCGCTCGACAACTGGTTCAACCAGCAGACCGTCTCGATCGTGCGCAACTCGCTGGGCGTGGCGCACGCCTATCTCGACGAGCACGGACAGGTGATCCGCACCGACATCGTCAACATGGCCAAGGACCTCGACGAGGCGGCGTCGACCGTCGCGCGCGATCCGCGCAGGTTCCGCGAGCTGATGTTCGCGCAGGCCGGCCTGCGCGACCTGCCGGTGGCGTACGTCGTCGATGGCAAGGGAGCGGTGAAAGTCGCGGCGGTCGAGGACGAGAGGATCCCCTACATCGCGCCGCCCGAGCACCTGCTGCGCGCCGCCGACGGGGGACAAGTGCCCCTGCTCATGCCTCGCGACACGTTCCGTGTCGCCGCCATCACCAAGCTGCACAGCTATCCCGACTCCTACCTCTACGTCGCGCGCGGAGTCGATCCGCAGGTCGTGCGGCACCTGCGCCAGACCGAGGCCGGCGTGCAGCGCTACGAGAGTCTCAGGCAGGTGCGCGGCGGCCTCAAGTTCGCGCACGGCATGATGTACCTCATGATCTCGCTGACCGCGATGCTGGCTGCGATCTGGGTCGGCATCTGGTTCGCCGGACAGTTCGTGGCACCCATCCGCCGCCTGATCAGCGCCGCCCAGCACGTCGCCCGCGGCAACCTCAAGGTCGAGCTGCCGATCCGCCGCGGCGAGGGCGACCTGCGCCGCCTGTCCATGAACTTCAACGCCATGACCAAGGAGCTGGAGCGTCAGCGCACCGATCTCGTCACCGCCAACACCCAGCTCAACGACCGCCGTCGCTTCATGGAGGCGGTGCTGTCGGGGGTGTCGGCCGGCGTCATCGGCCTCGACCGCCACGGCCGCATCACCCTCGCCAACCCTTCGGCGGAGAAGCTCCTGGGCCTCGATGGCGCCGACCTCGCCGGCCGTCCGCTCGCAGACGCCGTGCCCGAGTTCGCGGCCATGCTCGGCAGCGCCGACGAGCACAAGGGCCGCCCGCAGCACCAGGTCACGCTCATCATCGGCGGGGAGGAGCGCAACTTCTCGGTGCGGGTGACGCGCGAGGCGCAGGGCGAGGAGGACCACGGCTCGGTGCTGACCTTCGACGACGTCACCGAGCTGGTCTCCGCGCAGCGCACCTCGGCCTGGGCCGACGTCGCCCGCCGCATCGCCCACGAGATCAAGAACCCCCTGACACCCATACAACTTTCAGCCGAGCGCCTGCGCCGCAAGTACGGCAAGGTGATCGTCGAGGACCGCGAGATCTTCGAGCGCTGCACCGACACCATCATCCGCCAGGTCGGGGACGTGACACGGATGGTCGACGAGTTCTCGGCCTTCGCGCGCACCCCCAAGCCGCAGATGGAGGAACAGGACATCCGCGACGTCGTGCGCGCCGCCGTGCTCGACCGGCAGATGACGACGACCGACGTCGCCTTCCAGACCAATGTCGGCAAGGAGCCGATCATCGTCACCTGCGACCGCCGGCTCGTGTCCCAGGCGGTGAGCAATCTCGTCAAGAACGCCCAGGAAGCGCTGCAGGCCTACAGCGAGAACCCCAGCCGCGAGCCCGATTGGCATGCGCGCATCGAGACCGTGGTGCGCCGCAACGGCGACCGTGCCGACATCGAGGTGATCGACAACGGACCGGGACTGCCCAAGCACAACCGCAACCGTCTGCTCGAGCCCTACGTCACCACCAAGGGCAACAAGGGCACCGGCCTCGGCCTTGCCATCGTCATGAAAAGCGTGGAGCAGCATGGCGGCACGCTGTCCCTCGAGGACGCGCCGCCGGGTCCCGGCCGCACGCATGGGGCCCTCATCAGAATTTCGTTGCCGTTGAGCAAGGCGACGGGCCGGCAGGTCTCGCGCGACGAGCCTGCCGCCGTGGCCGCCGACGGGGGAGCATGAATGCCAACAGGTGAAGGAGCGACATATGGCAGCCGACATCCTGATCGTCGACGACGAGGCGGACATCCGCGAGATGGTCGCGGGCATCCTGCAGGACGACGGTCACCGCACGCGGCTCGCCCGCGACTCGGATGAGGCGCTGAAAGCGGTCGAGGAACGGCGTCCCCAGCTCGTCATTCTCGACATCTGGCTGCAGGGCAGCCGGCTCGACGGCCTCGAGGTGCTCAACATCATCAAGAAGGCGCACCCCGACCTGCCGGTGGTGATCATCTCCGGCCACGGCAACATCGAGACGGCCGTCACCGCCATCAAGCGCGGCGCCTACGACTACATCGAGAAGCCGTTCAAGGCCGATCGCCTGCTGCTCGTGACGCTGCGCGCGCTCGAGGCCTCCAAGCTGCAGCGCCAGGTGCGCGAGCTGAAGGAGCGCTCGGTGGTGAGCTCGGAGATGATCGGCAAGTCGCCGGCCATGAACCAGCTGCGCTCCTCCATCGACCGTGTCGCCCCCACCAACAGCCGCGTGCTGATCCGCGGCGGCGCCGGCTCCGGCAAGGAGCTGGTGGCCCGCGTCATGCACGACCTCTCGCAACGCAAGGAGGGGCCCTTCGTCGTGCTCAGCGCCGCCGCCATGGCCCCGGACCGGGTCGAGGAGGAGCTGTTCGGCACCGAGGACCACACCGGGCCCCGCAAGGTCGGCGCGCTGGAGGAGGCGCACAGCGGCACGCTCTATATCGACGAGGTCGCCGACATGCCGCTGGAGACTCAGGGCAAGGTGCTGCGCGTGCTGGTCGAGCAGAAGTTCCAGCGCGTCGGCGGCGGGCCCAAGGTGTCGGTCGACGTGCGCATCATCTCCTCCACCAGCCGCGATCTCGAGCGCGAGATGCAGGAAGGGCGTTTCCGCGAGGACCTCTATCACCGCCTCAACGTCGTGCCGCTGCGCGTGCCGGGCCTCGCCGAGCGCCGCGACGACATCCCCATGCTGATCCAGTTCTTCGTCGGCCAGGTGGCGCAGTCGTCGGGTCTGGCCCCGCGCAAGATCGGCGAGGACGCCGTCGCCGTGCTGCAGGCCCACGACTGGCCGGGCAACGTGCGCGAGCTGCGCAACAACATCGAGCGGCTGATGATCCTCTCGGGCGGCGACCCCGACGCCATCATCACCGCCAACATGCTGCCTGAGGAGATCGGCTCCAACGTGCCGCTGCCCGTCAACGGCGGCGCCGAGCACCTGATGTCGCTGCCCCTGCGCGAAGCCCGCGAGATCTTCGAGCGCGAGTACCTGCTCGCCCAGATCAACCGCTTCGGCGGCAACATCTCGCGCACCGCCGAGTTCGTGGGCATGGAGCGCTCGGCTCTGCACCGCAAGCTGAGGGCGCTGGGGGTGAGCTCGCAGGAGCGTGCCGGAGAGATGCCGCGTACCGGTACATGAGGCTTGCCGGGGGCGGCGTAAGACGCTATCTTACCAAGCCATGAGAACCAAAGTTTCATCCAAAGGCCAGATCGTGTTGCCCGCCGAGCTGCGACGGCTGGATGCCATCAGGGAAGGCCAGGAATTCGAGGTTCAGCGCCTGGAAGAAGGCGTGTACAAACTCGAGCGTCGTTCCGCTCGCGCCAATCAAGGGGTCGTCGACTGGCTGCTTGCGTGCCCTGAGAAGGGATACTTCGTTCCCGTTGAGTCCGAGTCGACCGACGCGCTGTGAGATATCTCGTCGACGCCAATGTTCTGAGCGAGGCCACCAGGTCCGCCCCCGACCCGGGGGTCGTGGCGTGGCTGCGGCGCCATGAGCACGAAATGGCCGTTGACCCGATCATTCTCGGCGAGGTTCGTTTCGGCATTCTCAGGCTGCACAGAGGGAGGAAGCGCGCAAAGCTGGAGCAGTGGTTCGACGCCGGCGTGCGACAACTGCATTGTCTGCCTTGGGAGGAGGAGAGCGGCTTGAGGTGGGCAGAGTTGCTCGCGCGACTGCGCACTACCGGACGCGCGATGCCGATCAAGGACAGCATGATCGCCGCCACCGCCCTCGTTCACAATTTGACCGTCGTAACCCGCGATCTGGCTGACTTCGGCAAGGCCGAGGTACGGGTGATCGACCCGTTCGCCTGATCCTCTCTTTTGCCCAACCGAGGCCACAGCATGACCCGCGTCGTCTACGTCAACGGCCAATTCGTCTCCTACGCGCAGGCCGGCGTTCACGCCGAGGATCGCGGCTTCCAGTTCGGCGACGCCGTCTACGAGGTGTGCGAGGTGGCCGGCGGCCGCCTCGTCGACGAGACGCGGCACATGCAGCGCCTGGCCCGCTCGCTCGGCGAGCTCGGCATCGCGCAACCCATGTCGACGCGTGCCTGGTCGAGAGTCCTGCGCGAGACGATCCGGCGCAACCGCGTGCGCGACGGTCTCGTCTATCTGCAGGTGTCCCGCGGCGCGCGCCCCCGCGATTTCCTGTTCCCGCCAGCCTCCGTCTCGCCGACCGTGGTGTGCCTGGCGCGCCATTCCAATCCCGCCCGCTCCGATGCGGCGGCCGCCGCCGGCATCGGCGTGAAAACCGTGCCCGATATCCGCTGGGGTCGCTGCGACATCAAGACCGTCATGCTGTTGCCATCGGCGCTAGCCAAGGAGGCCGCGCGCAAGGAAGGCGCCAAGGAGGCGTGGCTCGTCGATGAGGACGGCTACATCACCGAGGGCGCGTCCTCCAATGCCTGGATCGTCGATCGCGACGGCCGGCTGATCACCCGCCAGATCGACAACGCGATTCTGCGCGGCATCACCCGCACCACGCTCATCGATCTCTTGAAGCGTGAAAATATCGAGCTCGTCGAGCGCCCGTTTACCGTCGAGGAAGCCAAGGCTTCGCGCGAGGCCTTCATCACCTCGGCGACCAATACCGTCATGCCCGTTGTCACTATCGACGGCAGGCCCATCGGCAACGGCGCACCCGGCATGCTGTCGCTAAGGCTGCGGGCCGAATTTCATTCCGCGGCTGAAACGGCGGCACCCTGATTAGCCCTGATTTGCCATTCGGCAATTTGCCCTTGCCAGGGCACCGAATCTGCTTGTGCACAGCGAAATGAATCTGCATTTTATTGCCGTGGGGGTGGGGGCGGCGCGAGCGGCCTGCCACTACAACAATGGACTACAAAAATGGCCGAACGAGCCCAAAGTCTACAAGATACGTTTCTCAACCACGTCCGCAAGAACAAGACGCCGCTCACCATCTTTCTCATCAACGGCGTCAAGCTGCAGGGCATCGTGACGTGGTTCGACAACTTCTGTGTGCTGCTGCGTCGCGACGGACATTCCCAGCTCGTCTACAAGCACGCCATATCGACGATCATGCCCGGCCAGCCCGTGCACCTGATGGACACTGACCCGGCCGAAGGCCAACAACAGGCATAGCCATCTCAGAGATCGAGGCGCGTGCGAAATCGGCCCGTCGGCGTGGTGCGCCGGTCGAGCGTCGGCGCGTGCCGACGCGCTGCCTGGTGCTGGTACCCGTGCGCCGGCAACGGGGCGCAGCCGGCGGCAGCGGACTAGCCGCCAAGACGACGCAACCCGAGCGCTCCCTCGACAATCGCCTCGAGGAGGCCGTCGGCCTCGCGCGTGCGATTGCGCTGGACGTGCGGGCGGCTCAGGTCGTGCCGCTGGCGGCACCGCGGCCCTCCACGCTCTTTGGCTCCGGCAAGGTCGAGGACATCAAGGCACTGATCGGCGCGCACGAGGCCGGGCTCGCCGTCATCGACCATGCGCTGAGCCCCGTGCAGCAGCGCAACCTCGAGAAGGCCTGGGACTGCAAGGTGCTCGACCGCACCGGCCTGATCCTGGAGATCTTCGGCGAGCGCGCGCAGACTCGGGAGGGCCGGCTGCAGGTCGAGCTCGCCCACCTCAACTACCAGAAGAGCCGGCTGGTGCGCACCTGGACCCATCTCGAGCGCCAGCGCGGCGGCTTCGGCTTCCTTGGCGGTCCGGGCGAGGCGCAGATCGAGACCGACCGGCGGCTGATCGAGGAGCGCATCGAGAGCATCCGCCGCGACCTCGTCGGCGTCGTCCGGACCCGCGCGCTGCACCGCGCCGGCCGCAAGCGCGTGCCGTATCCCGTGGTGGCGATCGTGGGCTACACCAACGCCGGCAAGTCGACCCTCTTCAATCGGCTCACCGGCGCTAGCGTGGTCGCCCGCGACCAGGTGTTCGAGACGCTCGATCCCACCATGCGCGAGGTCAAGCTCGCCAGCGGCCGGCGCATCATCCTCTCCGACACCGTCGGCTTCATCTCCGACCTGCCGACCACGCTGGTCGCAGCCTTCCGCGCCACGCTCGAGGAGGTGATCGCGGCCGACCTCATCCTGCACGTGCGCGACATCGCCCACACCGAGAGCGAGGCGCAGCGCCACGATGTGGATGCGGTGCTGGCAAGCCTCGGCATCGACGCGTCGGCTGCTGCGGCACCGATCCTGGAGGTTTGGAACAAGGCCGATCGGCTCGACGCCGCAGCTCTGAGCGAGGTCGAGCGCGGCATCGCCAGGGCCGATCGTCCGCCCGTCCTGATCTCGGCGCTGACAGGGGAGGGGATCGACGCGCTGCTCGCGGCCATCGATGCCCGGCTCGGCGCCGGCGACGAGGTGCTGACCCTTGAGATCCCCGCGCGCGACGGCCGACTCCTGAGCTGGCTGCACGACAACGCCGACGTGCTCGCGCAGGAGACCGGCGAGAGCGGCGCCGTCACCGCCCGCTTCCGCATCGACCCCGCCATCCGCGGCAAGCTCGAAGGCCTGCTCAAGCGCGCCGGGCTCTCGGCGTCTCCCTCTCCCCACTCTTCAGTGGGGAGAGGGTCGGGGTGAGGGGCGGCGACAAACGCCGCGCACAGTGTGTGGCCGCCCTCACCACCGGCCTTCGCCGGTGCAGGCTCTAGCCCTCTCCCCGCCTGCGGGGAGAAGGGGCACCACGCTCCTCAGCCTTGGCCTGGTCCCACAGTCGGTCCATTTCCGCGAGCGTCGATTGCGCGGGGGCCCGGCCGTCTGCGGCCAGCAGCTCCTCGATGCGCCCGAACCGGCGGATGAACTTCTGGTTGGCGGAGCGCAACGCCGCCTCGGGATCGATCTTCAAGTGCCGGGCGACATTGGCGACGACGAACAGCAGATCGCCGAACTCCTCCTCGATCTTGGCGCGGTCAGGCGATGAACCCACGGGCTTGCTGTCGTCGCCTACGACTTGCTCCAGCTCGCCCAGCTCCTCCTTGAGCTTGTCGAACACGGGTGCCAGCGTGGGCCAGTCGAACCCCACCCAGGCGGCTTTGTCCTGCAACTTGACGGCGCGCGTGAGCGCGGGGAGGGCGGCCGGCACCTCGCCGAGGACGCCGGCATCGGCGCGATCCTTGCCGGCCTTCTCCGTGGCCTTGATGCGCTCCCAGAAGCCGGGCGCCGCGCCCGCCTTGCGCTCGGCCTCGGTGCCGAACACGTGCGGGTGACGCCGGACCATCTTGCGCGCGATGGCGTCCGCCACGTCCTCGAAGTCGAACGCGCCCTCCTCCTCGGCCATGCGCGCATGATAGACGACCTGCAACAGCAGATCGCCCAGCTCGTCCTTGAGCGCCCCCTTGTCATCCTTCTCGATGGCATCCGCCACCTCGTAGGCCTCCTCGATGGTATAGGGCGCGATCGTCTTGAAGGTCTGCGCGAGGTCCCAGGGGCACCCCGTGCCGGGTGTCCTCAGCGCCGCCATGATATCGAGGAGATCGGAGAGGGACTTGCGCGGCCCAGTGCTCATGCGAGGTGTGCTCATGCGACGTGCCCGTGGTCATGTCGAGGGCGGTCTGATAGCACGAAACGCAAGCCGAGGAGTCGTTCAAGCTGTGCACGACATGCTGCGCATATCAGGGAATATCGCACTCGATCCGGCCGAGATCGAGGAGGTGTTCCTGCGCGCCTCGGGGCCTGGCGGGCAGAACGTCAACAAGGTGGCGACCGCCGTGCAGCTCAGGTTCGACGTGCGCCGCTCGCGCTCGCTGCCCGAGGCCGTGCGCGAACGCGTCGAGAGGATGGCGGGCAAGCGCCTGACCTCCGACGGCGTCATCGTCATCACAGCCGATCGCTTCCGCAGCCAGGCCCGCAACCGCCAGGATGCGCGCGAGCGCCTCGTCGAGCTGATCCGCGCAGCGGCAACCCCGCCCAAGCCGCGCCGCCCAACGAAGCCTCCCTTCGCCTCGAAGGTGCGCCGCGCCGAGGGCAAGCGCCGCCGCTCGGCCGTCAAGTCGCTGCGCCGAGTCCGGATCGGCGACGACTGATCGCCGCCGTCACGTTAGCTCGCGCAATCAATGTCCCGATGCGTCGGGCTTGCGGCTGGCCTCGAACAGGAACCACGTGCGTCGCTCCGTGGCGTCGATGAATGTCTCGAGCAGGCTCGCGGTGCCGACGTCGCCGTGCTTGTCGCAGATCTCGTGTGCCTCGCGCATGGCGGCCGCCATCGCCTTGTTGTCGGCGACCAGCTCGCGCAGCATGTCGGTCGGCGCCACGAACGGCTCGTCGTTGTCCTCGAGGCTCTGGTGCCTGGCGATGTCGCCGATCGAGCGCAGGGTTATGCCGCCGATCTTGCGCACGCGCTCGGCGAGCTCGTCGGTGGTGGCGAAGATCTGCTCGGCCTGCTCGTCGAGGAGCAGATGGTAGTCGCGGAAATGCGGCCCCGACACGTGCCAATGGAAGTTCTTGGTCTTCATGTAGAGGGCAAATGCATCGGCCAGCAGCCCGTTCACGGCCTTGGAGATGTCGCGCACGGCCGCCTCCGAGAGGTCGGTTGGCGTGTCGAGGGCTGCTGAGGGTTTGTGGCGCTTCTCGAGGGTGCTGACCTTCGTCACGGCTTTGTCTCCTTGTGCTGGGGAACTGCAGGCGCACAGCTCACGCTCAACGCGCGGACTTTGCCTCATGTTCCCGATTCCAGCGCCAAGGGAGCGTTAAGCCGTGTCCTGGCCCGGCATCAGGCCTCCACCGTATCGTCGTAGGCGAAGGCGAACCCCTCGTCGGCCCAGCCCGTGACCCCGCCCAGCATCACCTTCGCCGGCCGGCCCAGGTGCGCGAGCTTCAGGGCGGCCTTGTCGGCACCGTTGCAGTGCGGACCGGCGCAATAGACCACGAACACCGTGGCGTGGGGCCAAGCCATCATGCGCTCGGCCTCAATCTCGCGATGCGGCAGGCTGATGGCACCGGGCACATGCCCCTTGGCGTAGGCGGCAGAACCGCGCACGTCGAGCAGAACGAAATCGGGGGCGGACTTCAGGCTCTCGTGCACGTCCCAGCAGTCGGTCTCCAAGCTCAGCTTGCGCGCGAAGTGCTGGGCCGCCTCGGACGGGGGCGCGGACGGTGTGGCAGTGACATGGCTCGGCATGAGTCTCTCCTAGCGAAGCTCGCGGCGCACGACGGCCGCGCAACGTAGCTCGATTTGACACCCGCCCGGCCCCGCGCCACAAGTGGCACGAATGCCAACAGGCGTGAAGATCGTGCCAAAACGAAAAACGAGACCGCAGCCGCCGCGGAACCGGCTCGTGGTTGCGCTTGCCTACGACGGGCTGTGCACCTTCGAGTTCGGCGTGGCCGTCGAGATCTTCGGCCTCGACCGGCCGGAGATGGGCCGCAACTGGTACCGCTTCGCGGTCGCCGGCATCGAGCCCGGGCCGCTGCGCGCGGCTGGCGGCATCCGTGTGGAGACCGACGGCGGGCTCTCGCTCATCGAGCGGGCGGGCACCATCGTCGTGCCGGGGTGGCGCGGTGCGGACGCGCCGGTGCCGCCCCGACTCATCAGCGCGCTGCGCCGCGCCCATGTGCGGGGTGCGCGGCTGCTGTCGTTCTGCTCGGGCGTGTTCGTGCTCGCGGCCACGGGCCTTCTCGACGGCGCAGAGGCGACGACGCACTGGCGGTATGCCGAGCGACTTGCGCGCGCCTATCCCAGGATCGAGGTGGTACCGGGCGTGCTCTACGTCGACGGCGGCAACCTCCTCACGGCAGCGGGCAGCGCGGCCGGCATCGATCTGAGCCTCCATCTCATCCGCCGCGACTGGGGCACGGCCGCCGCCAACAGCGTCGCGCGTCGCCTTGTCGTCCAGCCGCACCGGGACGGTGGTCAGGCGCAATTCATCGAGGCTCCGGTGCCCGAGGCGAGGGAAGGGGGGCGGCTCGGGGCGCTGCTCGAGCGCATGCGCGCCGATCCAGCCGGCGAAACAAGTCTGGCTGCCCTGGCGCGCGCCGCCGGCATGAGCCGCCGCACGTTCCTGCGCCGCTTCAAGGCCAACACGGGCACGACGCCCGCGGTTTGGCTCGCCGCGGCGCGAGTGGCGCGGGCCCGCGACCTCCTGGCGTCATCGCCCGCGGCCATCGAGGAGATTGCGGCCGCGGCAGGGTTCGGCTCCGCCGCCACCCTGCGCCACCATTTCCGCCGGCAGATGCAGTTGAGCCCCGCCGACTATCGGCGACGCTTCGGGATAGGCACGGTCACATGACGACGAGCTAGCACGACCATGAACCAGGAGCTGCGATCACGACCAATGCATTCGCATAATATATATTATGGAAAAATATATAGAGAAGAGCCTCGCGTTTCCAATCCATTAACGACCGTTTCAATTTGAATCAATCGCCGATCACTTCTCCCCCTTCTCGTAGCTATCTGCAACCAGGCGATCCAGCAGGCGCACGCCCCAGCCCGAGGCCCAGCTCTGGTTGATGTCGTTGCGCGCGGAGTCCATCGCGGTGCCCGCCACGTCGAGGTGCGCCCAGGGCGTGTCCTTGATGAAGCGCTGCAGGAACTGCGCGGCCGTGATGGCGCCGCCGTGCCGTCCGCCGACGTTCTTCATGTCGGCGTTCTTGCTGTCGATCATCTTGTCGTAGGCCTTGGCGAGCGGCATGCGCCACACCTTCTCGCCCGTGATCTCGCCCGCAGCCGACAGTTCGCTGGCGAGCTTGTCGTCGTTGGCGAACAGGCCCGCGTACTCCTTGCCGAGCGCGACCATGATGGCGCCCGTCAGCGTTGCAAGGTCGACGATGAAGCGCGGCTTGAACTGCTGCTGCGCGTACCAGAGCACGTCGGCCAGCACGAGGCGCCCTTCGGCGTCGGTATTGATGACCTCGATGGTCTGGCCGGACATGCTGGTGACGATGTCGCCGGGGCGCTGCGCTTTCCCCGACGGCATGTTCTCGGAAAGGCCGATGAGGCCGACGGCGTTGACGGCGGCCTTGCGCGTGGCGAGCGCCAGCATCAAGCCCGCGACGCAGGCGGCGCCGCCCATGTCGCCCTTCATGTCCTCCATGCCGCCGGCGGGTTTCATGGAGATGCCGCCGGTGTCGAAGCACACGCCCTTGCCGACGAAGCACAGCGTCTTGGCGCGCTTGGACTTGGCGCCGTGCCACTGCAGCACCACCATGCGCGAGGGACGCTCGCTGCCCTGCCCCACCGCCAGGAACGATCCCATCTTGAGCTCGCGCATCTGGTCCTCGTCGAAGATCTCGACCTCTAGGCCGGCACTGGACAGCTCGCGCATCCTCTCGGCAAACTCGACGGGGCCCAGCACGTTGGCCGGCTCGTTGACGAGGTCGCGGGCGAGGAACACGCCGTCCGCCACGGCCTTGCGGGTCGCAAACGCCTTGGCGGCCGAGTCCGGCTTGGCGCACAGCACGACGAGCTTGCGTAGGCCGTCGGGTGTCTTCTCTTCCTCGCCGCTCTCCTCGCTCTTGCGCGTGCGGTACTTGCGGAAGTTGTAGCTCCTGAGCATCGCGCCCAGCGCCAGGTCCGCGGCGAATACCTCCGCGCTCACCTCGCCCGGGTCGGCGGGCTCCGCCACCAGCGTGCCGGCCTCGCCCTTGCGGGCACTGATCTGGGCGTAGGCAAAGCCGCCGAGCAGCAGCCGGTCGAGCTCCTTGGGTGACCTGCCGGTTCCCATCAGGATCACGCGCGGAGCGTCGATGCCGGGGGGCGCCAGGACCTCGATGGCCGTCTTGGCCTTGCCGGTGAAATCGGCAGCGCGGGCCGCCTTGGTGAGCGCACCCTTGCTGCGCTCGTCCATCGCCCTAGCGATCGAGGCGAGCGTCAGCTCCTGTCCCGCCAGCAGCATCACGGCGCCCGTCGGCGCAGCCGACAACGGCATGAAAACAACTTCGAGAGGCTCTGGCATCGGCAAGCTTCCGGGGTGCGCGCGCGGGACGAGGAAAAAGCGCGCAACAATAGACCGTCATGCCGCCAGCGCAAGCCGCCCGTCATTCCTGTCCGTCATGCCCGCCAAGCGAAGCGCTGAGCGGGCATCCAGCCGGGAATGCCGCCCGTAGCTTGGAACTGGATTCCCGCCGACGCGCTGCGCGCTTGCGGGAATGACCACGTGCGCGGCCTGCCTACGCCGCCGGCGTGCGGAACACCTGGATGTCGAGGTCGCGGATCTTCTTGCGCAGGGTATTGCGGTTGAGGCCGAGGAGGGCCGCGGCTCGGATCTGGTTGCCGCGCGTCGCCGCCAGCGCCGCCATCAGCAGCGGACGCTCGACGTGGTGCAGGATTCGGTCGTAGAGGCCCGCCGGCGGCAGCTCGCGCCCGTAGCTCGCGAAATGCCCGGCAAGATAGCGCTCGACCATCTCCGAGAGGTCCTGGGGCGTCTTGCCACCCTCCGCCGTCGGGGGCGGCATGGTCTCGGCCAACTCCCCCTCGACGATGTCGGCTGTCAGCGTGTCCTCAGGATGCAGAGCCGACAGCCGGCGCACCATGTTCTCGAGTTCGCGCACGTTGCCGGGCCAGTGGTACTGCTTGAGGCGCTCGATCGCCGCCGTCTCGATCGACTTGTGGCCGAGGCCGGCCTTGGCGGCGACGCGCAGGAAGTGGCGCACGAGGTCGCCGACGTCCTCGAGCCGCTCGCGCAGCGGCGGCAGGCGCAGCGGCACGACGTTGAGGCGATAGTAGAGGTCCTCGCGGAACAGGCCCTGCTGGATCTGCGTCTTGAGCTCGCGGTGGGTGGCGGCGATGATGCGCACGTCGGTGCGGATCGGCGTGCGACCGCCGACCGTGGTGTACTCGCCCTCCTGCAGCACGCGCAGCAGCCGCGTCTGCGCCTCCATCGGCATGTCGCCGATCTCGTCGAGGAAGAGCGTGCCGCCCTCGGCTTGCTGGAAGCGTCCCTCGGTGCGCGCCTGGGCGCCGGTGAAGGCGCCCTTCTCGTGGCCGAACAGCTCGCTCTCGATCAGCTCGCGCGGGATGGCCGCCATGTTGATCGCAACGAACGGACCGTTGCGGCGCTTGGAGTAGTCGTGCAGCACCTTGGCGACGAGCTCCTTGCCGGTGCCGGACTCGCCTGTGATCATGACCGTGAGGTCGGTGCGCGTGAGGCGCGCCAGTACCCTGTAGATCTCCTGCATGGCCGGCGAGCGGCCGATCAGCGGCAGCTCCTCGGCGTCCGCGGGCTCGGCGGTTGCGCGCTCCTTGCGGCGGCCGGGCTCGGACAGCGCGCGCCCGACGATCGAGACGATCTGGCTCAGATCGAACGGTTTGGGCAGATACTCGAAGGCCCCCTTCTCGGCGGCGGTGAGCGCGGTCATCAGCGTGTTCTGGGCGCTCATGACGATGATAGGGAGGTCGGGCCGCAGCTTCTTGATGCGCGGGATCAGATCGAACGCGTTCTCGTCCGGCATCACCACGTCGGTGATGACGACATCGCCCTCGCCCTGCGCCACCCAGCGCCACAGCGTGGCGGCGTTCCCGGTCGCGCGCGGCGCGTAGCCGGCACGGGCAAACGCCTGGTTGAGCACGGTGCGGATGGCGCTATCGTCGTCCGCAATCAGAATGGTTCCGCCGGCCATGGTACGTTCCTGTTCTTGCTACTTCTCGGGCCGCTGCTTGTCCTGCAAGGGCAGCAGCACGCGAAACACGGTGCGCTTGGGCGCCGATTCGCACTCGATGACGCCGCCGTGGTCGCCGATGATCTTGGCCACCAGCGCCAGCCCGAGCCCGGTGCCCTTGCGCTTGGTCGTCACGAACGGATCGAAGAGGTGCGGCTTGAGCTCCTCTTTGATCCCAGGCCCCGTGTCCTCGATCTCGATCATCAGCGGCAGGCTGACGCGCGCGTTGGTGCCGGGCACCGCCAGCCGCATGCCGGGCCGGAAGCCCGTGCGTAGCACGATGCGCCCGGCATCGCGCGTTTCCTGGATTGCCTCGGCGGCATTCTTGACGAGGTTGAGGAAGGCCTGGATGAGCTTGTCGCGATTGCCGGGCACGGGCGGGAGCGATGGGTCGTACTCGACGGCGATCTTGGTGCCGTCGGCAAAGCCGGTCTCGGCCAGCCGTTTCACGTGATCGAGCACGGAGTGGATGTTGACGGGCTCGGTGCCGAGCGGGCGCTCGTCGCCGAACACCTCCATGCGGTCGACGAGGTTGCGGATGCGATCGGTCTCCGCGCAGATGAGCTGCGTCAGCGCGCGGTCCTCGTCCTTGAGGCCGGGCTCCAGGAGCTGGGCGGCGCCACGGATGCCCGACAGCGGGTTCTTGATCTCGTGCGCCAGCACGGCGGCCATGCCCGAAACGGAGCGTGCCGCGGCGCGGTGGGTCAGCTGGCGCTCGATCATCTGCGCCATCGAGCGCTGCTGCAGCATGAGCACGATCAGGCCCGGCTGGTCCGGCATGGCGCCCGCGAACACATCGACCAGGCGGTGCACACCGGTCCTGGGCAGCGCCACGTCGACGCCGTACTCGTTGACGGTAGCGCCCGAGCGCCGCACCTGGCCGACCAGCGCGCCCAACGGACTGGAGAAGGCGATGATGTCGGGCAGCGTCTGGCGCTTCAGCATGCCGTGGCTGAGCGAGAAGAAGGACTCGGCCGCCGCGTTTGCAAAGAGCACGCGGTCGTCGTCGCCGAGCACCACGATGGGGTGCGGCAGCGCCGCGAGCAGCAGGTCGTGCTCGATGTGGCGTCGCGCCCCGACGCCCGTGCGTTCGCGTGCGGTCTCGGGGCTCATGCCGCAAGCTCCCGGGGTTCGGCGTAGAAGGCTTCGAGGCCCGCGACCACCGCGCGCGCATCCTCGGCCGTGCACAATCGCCGCCGCCACGCCTTCACGGTCTCGGCGGAGCGCCCGCTGGTCTCGAGATACCAGCCGATGTGCTTGCGGGCGTTGCGCAGTCCGAGATGCACTCCGTAGTGCGCGAGCATGTCGGCGACGTGCGCGGTCGCAATCCTGCCCTGCTCCGCCAGAGGCGGCGTGCCGGGGTCGCGCCCTGTCGCCAGGTAGGTGGCGATGCGCGTGGGTATCCACGGCGCGCCGTAGGCTCCGCGGCCCACCATGACGGCGTCGGCGCCGGAGGCTGCGAGCGCGGCAGCGGCACTGCCGGGGTCGACGATGTCGCCGTTGACGACGACGGGAATGCCCACTGCCTCCTTCACGCAGCGCACGAAGGCCCAGTCGGCCACGCCCTTGAAGAACTGGCAGCGCGTGCGGGCGTGGACGGTGATCAGCGCCACGCCGGCATCCTCGGCGCAGCGGGCGAGCTCGGGCGCGTTGCGGCTCGCGTCGTCCCAGCCGAGCCGCATCTTGAGCGTCACCGGTACGCGCACGGCGCCGACCACGGCCTCGATCAGGCTCAGGGCGTGCGCGAGATCGCGCATCAAGGCCGAGCCCGACTGCTTGCCCGTCACCTCGCGGGCCGGGCAGCCCATGTTGATGTCGATGATGTCGGCGCCCAGATCAGCCGCCATGCGCGCCCCTTCTGCCATCCAGCGCGCCTCGCAGCCCGCCAGTTGTATGACGAAAGGAGCAAGATTCCGGCCAACCGCGCGTTTGCGGGTGTTGTGGCGGTCGTTGACCAAGTGCTCGCTGGCCACCATTTCGGTGGTAACGAGGCTGGCGCCCAAAACATGGGCGATCCGTCGGAACGGAAGGTCTGTCACGCCCGACATGGGCGCGAGCAGCACATTGCTCTTGAGGGTGTGAGGCCCAATGCGGATTTGGCAGCTTTGCCCTTCCCGCGTGGCAGAGCTTACGCAATTGCTCATTTATTAGGCATTTTCTCCTGCTGCACGTGTCTTGGGCACAGTATCTGGTGGCCACACGCTCCGCAAGCGCGAAAGGCGCGATATCCGAAGATCATACGAGTTGCCGGTAGATGTTCCGGCGGTTAAGCCAAAGCCGAACCCCACCTCCCGAGGGTCCTGCAGACCTTGACCATCGCCGCACTGATCGTTGCCGCCGGCCGCGGCACCCGAGCTGCCTCCTCGCTGCCGAAACAGTACGCACGGGTCGGCGGAGTCCCTGTGCTGGCCCGCACGCTCCGCGTGTTCCTGGATCACCCCCGCATCGACGTGATCCTGGTCGTGATCGGGGCCGGCGATGGCCCGCTCTATCTGTCCGCTGTCGCCGGCCTGGAATGCGAGCGGCTGCTCGGCCCCGTCGAAGGGGGCGCCACGCGGCAAGCTTCCGTCCGCAATGGCCTCAAGGCGCTCGCATCGCACGCCCCCGACAGGGTCCTGATCCACGACGCCGTGCGGCCGTTCGTGACGTCCGCAACTATCGACGGGGTGATCGAGGCGCTCGAGCATGCAGCCGGCGCTCTTGCGGCAGTGCCGCTCACCGATACGCTCAAGAGGGCCGGGCCCGATGCTCGCATCGCCGCCACGCTCCACCGGGCCGGGCTCTGGCGCGCGCAGACCCCGCAAGGCTTCCGCTACGCCGATATCGTCGCGGCCCACGCCAGAGCCGAGGCTGCCGGCAATACGGACTTGACCGACGATGCCGCCGTTGCCGAGTTTGCGGGACTAGCGGTCGTGCTGGTGCCGGGGAGCGAATCGAACCGCAAGCTCACGACTGCGGAGGACCTGGCCATAGCAGACAAGGCGTTCACCGCTCCCGAAGCGGCCATGGATGTCCGCACCGGACAGGGTTTCGACGTTCATCGCTTCACCGAGGGCAGCCATGTCTGGCTGTGCGGCGTGAAGATCCCTCACACGCACGCCCTGGAGGGTCATTCGGACGCCGATGTCGCCCTGCATGCGCTCACAGACGCCCTGCTCGGGGCGATCGGCGCCGGCGATATCGGCCAGCATTTTCCCGATACCGACCAGCGCTGGAAGGGCGCCCCCTCCCACCTGTTCCTGACCGAGGCCGCGCGTCTTGTGCGTGCGGAGCGGGGACGCATCGGCAATGTCGACCTGACGATCCTGTGCGAGGCCCCCAAGATCGCGCCGCACCGCGATGCCATGCGCCGGCGCATCGCCGAGATCCTGGGCCTCGACCTCTCCCGCGTCTCGGTGAAGGCAACCACGACGGAGAAGCTCGGCTTCACGGGGCGCCGTGAGGGAATTGCTGCCCTGGCCACGGCGACCGTGATCCTTGGGCCCTAGCCTGGCGCATCTGCCACGCTCCGTCGTCGATCTGCCACACGCCGCGCAAGCTCGGCACACGGTTGGCGTGTCCCGCCGTTGCCATTCACTCACGAATCGCGGCAGTTACAGACACGTACTGTGGTGTCGTGTCGGGTTGTACATCATGGGCAAAGAGGGCCCCAATGAACATCATGACACCCGGTGTGGCGACTATGTCCGCCGACATCAGCGATATTGCCGAGAGCACGGCCGCAGCCTGCATCTCGACACGCGTGCGGCAGCTGTCCCGCATCGTCACGCGCGTCTACGATGACGCTCTGAGACCGCTCGGCATCACCGCCAGCCAGTTCACGCTGCTCACCCAGCTCGCCCATCAGGACGGCATCACCGCCGTCGAGATCGGGCACACGCTGGACATCGAGAAGTCGACGCTCTCCCGCAACCTGAAACGGTTGCTGGCGCTCGGCCTGCTCACCATGGACCCGCCGGCTGGACGACGCGGCCGCGGCCTGCATCTCACGCCCAAGGGCGAGAGCGTCATCAAGCTGGCCTACCCTGTCTGGATGGACGCGCAGTCCAAGACCGTGACGATCATGGGGGCGCAGAGCCGCTCTACCCTCGACGACCTTCTGACCCAGGCCGAGAAGCTCGCGGCGGCCTGAGGTTTCCCTTCTTTCGATCTCTCTCTATCCTCGAGCGGCGCGCATCGCCCAATGCGCGCCGCTTGTGTTTTGCGTTGGAGACCGCCCCCTGATGTTTCCCCCGGACCTGCGGGATGAGGCTGCCCGTCTGCTCGAAGCGTTTCGCGCGAGGAAGCGCAGGATCGCGACGGCGGAGAGGTGTACCGGCGGCTTGATTGCGGGACTGCTCACCGAGATCCCCAACTCCTCCGACGTGCTCGAGCGCGGTTTCGTCACCTACTCCAACGACGCCAAGTCCGAATGCCTGGGCGTGCCTGCCGATCTGATCGCCATGCACGGGGCGGTGAGCGAGGCGGTTGCTCGCGCGATGGCCGAAGGAGCGATTGCGCATAGCCACGCCGACACCGCTGTCGCCGTCACGGGCGTTGCCGGTCCCGAAGGCGGCACGGCGGCCAAACCCGTGGGCCTCGTGCACCTGGCGGTCGCCGCCAAGGGTGCCGCCACTCTGCATCGCCAATGCCGCTTCGGGAATATCGGCCGCGAGGCCATCCGTCTGAAGGCGGTCGAGGTGGCGCTCGCCCTGCTGCGCCAGCAGCTCGACGCGGACCGGTGAGGCCTGCCTACGCGGCGGGCGCCGCGGGCGCGCCATACACGGCTCGCGCGCGCTCCTCGAAGGCCTGGGTGTAGCGGCGGAACACGCGGTCGAAGAGGCCGCCGACCAGCGCCTGCAGCATCAGCGACTTGAAATCGTAAGAGATATGGAATCCGACATCGCAGCCGCCGGGCGCCGCCACGAAGCTCCAGCGATTCTCGACACGCTTGAAGGGTCCGCTCGGATGCTCCGGCACGTTGCCCGCATGCACGGCGAGCGCGGCGGGATCGAGCATGACGCAGCTGGTGAAGGTCTCGCGTATCGCGTGGTAGCCGACCGTCATGTCTGCGATCAGCACCTGCTTGTCGCCCGCCTGCTCGCGCTTGCGCACGACCAGCTTCTCGCACAGCGGCAGGAACAATGGGTACTTCTCGACGTCGGCGACGAGATCGAACATCTGCTGCGGCGTGAAGGCAACGCGACGGGTTGTGCTGAAGGAGGGCATGGCGATGCCGCTAGTCGCGACCGGCCGGCAGCTCGGCGATGAACCGTGCTGCATCGGCATCGCGCCGAACCACGACGCAATTCAGATGCCTACCATGCTCGGCAAGGGCACGCACGATCTGCGGCCTACTCTTGGTGTTGAAGTCCCACACGTAACGCAGAAACTCCCAGTCGACCTGTTCCGGACATCCGGGCGCGCGATCAGGCCGTACTTTGCCGTAGGTCATGGCAATTCGCCAAGCGACGCGCGCCAGGCACCGCAGTCTGGGATAGTCGAACCACACGACCGTGTCTGCGCGCGGCAGGCGAATATCGAGCGAGGCGCCGTAGCTGCCGTCCATGATCCATGCATCGCTCGAGACGAGCTGAGCCACTCTTGCCCGCCACGTGTCGCGCGGCGTGACGTTCCAGCCCGGCTGCCAGAACTCCCGGTCGAGGTGGATCAGCGGCAGTCCCGTCTTCTGCGCCAAGACCCGCGCGAAGGTGCTCTTGCCGGCACCAGAGATGCCGATGACGAGGACGCGGTGCATGCGCCACGTCAGCGCCCTGCCGCGAGCCGCGCTGCCCTGAGCCGCGCGAAGTCCTCGCCGGCGTGGTAGGAGGAGCGCGTCATCGGGCTCGCCGATACCATCAAGAAGCCTTTCGCCAGCGCGGTGCGCTCGAGCGCCGTGAACTCCTCGGGCGGCATGAAGCGAACGACCTCCGCGTGCTTGCGCGTCGGCTGCAGGTACTGGCCGACGGTGAGGAAATCGACGTCGGCCGTACGCAGGTCGTCCATCACCTGCAGCACCTCCTCGCGCTCCTCGCCGAGGCCCACCATGATGCCCGACTTCGTGAACATGGTCGGCGCGATCTCCTTGACCCGCTGCAGCAGCCGAAGCGAGGCAAAGTAGCGCGCGCCGGGGCGGATCTTGAGATAGAGCGAGGGCACCGTCTCCAAGTTGTGGTTGTAGATGTCGGGACCCGCCCGCACCACGGTCTCGATGCCGGCCTCCTTGCGCAGGAAATCCGGGGTGAGCACCTCGATCGTGGTCGCCGGCGTACGCGCGCGGATGGCGCGGATAGTCTCCGCGAAATGATTGGCCCCCCCGTCGGCCAGATCGTCGCGGTCGACCGAGGTGATGACGACGTGTGCGAGCGCCAGCCGGGCGACCGCCTCCGCCACCCGCTCCGGCTCCTGGGGGTCGAGCGGACCCGGCAGCCCCGTCGTCACGTTGCAGAACGCGCAGGCGCGCGTGCAGATGTGGCCCATGATCATCATGGTGGCGTGGCGCTGCGTCCAGCACTCGCCGATGTTGGGGCAGGCCGCCTCCTCGCACACGGTGCGCAGGCCCTGCTCGCGCACGATGCGCCGCGTCTCCGCGTACTGTCCCGTCAGCGCCGGCACGCGCACACGGATCCACGCCGGCTTGCGCTGCACCGGGGTGTCGGGCTTGTTGCGCTTCTCCGGATGCCGGGCCGCGCGACTGTCGAGGATCGTGACCATGGCTGTTATTCTACGCCTGCAAGTCAAGCCGGCAAAATGGGCCCACGTTGCGCGCTTCAGGCCTCGATCCGGCCTTCGGCCACACGCACGGCATGCCCGCCGATGCGCACCGATCCGAGCTTGCCGCCCTCGACCTGTAGCGAGAGCTCGATCAGGCTCGGCCGGCCCATCTCGAACCCCTGCTCGATGGTGCGCTTGTGCACGCCGTCCGGCAGCGGGTCGAACCGGTGCACTACGCCGGCGAACGCAGCCGCCGCCGAGCCGGTCGCGGGGTCCTCGACCACCCCCATGTCGGGGGCGAACATGCGGGCGTGGAACGCTGACGTCGTGTGCACTGTCTGCCGGCAGTAGAGGAATGCCCCCGTGTGCCCCTGCCGGCGCATGACGGGCGACCAGTGCTGCGTCGCCACCTGCGCCTTGGAGATGGCCTCGAGCGAGGCGACCGGCACGAATACGAAGGCGTTGCCGGCCGTGTAGTTGGTCGGCCGATGGTTCTCGAACCCGATCTCGGCGGGGATCAGCCCGAGCGCGGCGGCGAGTTGGTCGGCGGCCGGCGGCGCGCCCGCATCCTCGGGAAGCTTGGGAGCGTCGAACTCCGCGAACGGCGCCTGCCCCTGCCGCAGGCGCACGCCGACCCTGACGATGCCGATCTGTTCCTCGAGCACCACCAGCGCCTCGGATTGGCCCGCGGTCGTCGCCCTGAGCTCGGCAAGCAGCGCGGCCACCCCCACGGTCGGGTGCCCTGCAAAGGGAAGCTCCTTGGCCGGCGTAAAGATGCGCACGCGCGCGGTATGCCGCTCTTGCTGGGGCTTCAGCACGAACACGGTCTCGGACAGGTTGAGCTCGCGCGCGATCGTCTGCATGCGCTTGCCGTCCAGGCTGTCGGCGTCATGCACGACGGCCAGTGGATTGCCGGCAAAGCGCTTATCGGTGAAGACGTCGAGGGTGTGGAACTGAAGCTGCATCGCGCCTGCTCCCGGCTTGCAAATTGGCGCGCACATTGCCGCAATCCCAGCCGGCTTCCAAGCTGCCGGCAGCGGTGCTCAACTGAAATCCCGCGAGCGCCGCTGTTGTTCAGCTCAACTTTTTTGCCAAATATTTCAAGCTCTTCACTTCTTTTCCTGGCCACCGAATGGCCCCATTGCCGCCGGCATTGGCCGCCCTCATCCCGCCTGTCCAAAGCGTTGCCCCGCGAACCTGGTGTTGTTCCCAAGTTCTGCGCAGACGGGGCGCGATGTGGCGTTGGTTGAGTCCGGGAGGGCGCGTTGGAAAGCGCGCAATCCCGTAGGGGCGACGGGGACACCCCGCGTCTCCGTCGCCCTTGCTTTCGCAATTCCAACCGACTGCCGCCGAGCGCAGTCCAGCAACGAGAGGTGGTCATGACCCTGAAGCGCTCCGCTTTTCTGGCATTCGTCGCGGGCCTCTTCGTCTCGCAAGGCGCGTTCGCCGCCGACCTCGGCGGAGCGCCGCGCCGCGGCATGAAGGATGCGCCCGCGCCCGTCGGCTACTCGCCGCCTCCGCAGTTCTCGTGGACCGGCATCTATGTGGGCGCGCATGTCGGCTACGGCTTCTCCGACCTCGACTGGCAGTTCGAGGCGACGCCCGGGATCTCCACGAGCCACACCGGCGATGGCGGCCTGCTCGGCGCCCAGATCGGCTATAACGTGCAGGTCAGGCAGTTCGTATTCGGCGTCGAAGCCGATATGTCGGGCGCATTCATCGATGGCGGCACCGCGTGTCCCAACCCGGCCTTCGACTGCAGCCACACCTTCAACTGGCTGGCCTCGCTGCGCGGTCGCGCAGGCATCGCCGTCAACGGCAACCGCACGCTGCTCTACGCGACGGCGGGCGCCGCCTGGGCCGACGTCGATCATGAGGCGACAAATGTCGCGACCGGCGCCACGTTCGGCACCGGCTTCAACGAGCGTCACTTCGGCTGGGTGGCCGGCGGCGGCGTCGAGCACATGCTGACGGCTAACCTGAGCGCCCGAGTCGAATACCTCTACTATGGCTTCGACGAGGTGACGGCTCCAGCGGGTGCGCTCGGCGGAGGCCCGGCGGCGCTCGATCTGTCGATGCAGACGGTCCGGTTCGGCCTCAACATGAAGTTCTGATCGGGCGCGGAGCTTCGCCCACGAATTCGAGCGGGCCGCACGCCGGCCCGCTCGAAGTCCATCGCGTCAGCTGCGCCCTAGAATCAGAGACACTTGAAGACGGGCGAGCCGCATTTGACGTAGTTGATCTCGTGCCAGACGCAGCAGGGCTCGTCGACCTTGCACACGAAGGTCTTGATCTGGCCCGACGGCTTCATCTTGATCTTGCAGACCTTCTCGCCCTTGCCGGCTTTTTGCGCGTGCGCGGGCTCGGCCGTGAACGCAAAGGCGCCGAGGCCCAGCGACAGGCCGAGAGCCAGTAGAACACGGGTCATGGCACACCCTCCAAACTTGCTGTGACACCCTATCGAGGCTCGCGATATTGCCGCCCCCGCATGCGGCTGGGTAGCGCTGGAAAGCCTCACTCCACAGCCGATCTGCTGATCGTGAGTCTTCCGACGATCGGGCCGCCATCCTGAACGCGTGCTGAATGTCGCCTTCATGGGCCCGCTATCTGGGGAGCAAGGCCACGCCGCAATGCTCGGGCCATATAGCTGCCGAGGCCTCGATGGAAGCCAACTCGGCAACAAGGCCAACTTCAGCAACAAGGAACGAGCAACAGCTATGAAGACCACCCTTACCGTTGCGGCGCTGGCGCTGGCGATCGCCGCTCCCGCCTTCGCCCAGGACGCCAAGCCCGCCGTCACCCCGCCGGTTGCGCCGATGGCCAAACCGGCCGAGACGCCGAAGGCCCAGCCCGCCGCCTCGAAGGAGACGGCAGCCCAGCCAGCAGCCAAGACCGACGCCAAGTCCGACAACAAGGCCGGCGACAACAAGGACGCCAAGAAGGTCGACCAGAAGGCCTCCGCCCCGACCGTTCCGGCTGCAGGCACTCAGCCCAAGACCGATGCGGCCAAGACCGACGCGGCCAAGACCGGCGCGGCCCAGCCGGCCAGCAAGACCACCGAGAAGCCCGCCGAGACCAAGAAGCAGTAACGGGACGCGTCCCTACCCGTCGTCTCGGAGGAGAGGCCCCGGCGATCCCCCCGCCGGGGCCTTGCTTCGTCTTGAGTTGGTTGTCGCACCGGCCTTGAGCCACGATCCGGCTTGACTTTCCCGCCTGTCCCCAGCTCTAGAGGATCGTCAACTGCCGGAGGCCGTCCTCGCAATGGTTGCCCGCATCTTCAGACCCGCCCAGACCGCCATGCAGTCGGGCCCGGCCCGCAGCAAGGAGTGGATGCTCGAGTACGAGCCCGAGAGCCCGCTCGAGATCGACCCGCTGATGGGCTGGACCAGCTCGCGCGACATGAAGGCGCAAATCCGTCTGAGCTTCGACACCAAGGACGAGGCCATCGCCTACGCCGAGAGCAACGCCATCCCCTACCGCGTGCTGGAGCCCACGCCGCGGCACCTCGTGCGCAAGTCCTACGCCGACAACTTCCGCTTCGGACGCAAGGGCGCCTGGACCCACTGACGGCCTTGGTCTCGACGCAAGCTAGGTGGCGACCATCTGCGGCAACACGCCGACGCGGTCCTCGACCCGCACCACTCCGGGCACGCCTTCCACCAGCACCCTGAGCGCGCGGTGCTGGTCGGCGGTGTCGACCGCGCCCCACAGCTCGGCCACGCCGTCTCTCACCTGAACGCTCACGTACGCCGAGCGCAGCCAGCTCTGCGCCTTGATCTGCTCCCAGATCGCCTTCTGCAGGGCGCCGTTGTCGGACCGCGCCGCGGGCTTGGACACGGTCACCTCCGCCAGCTTGCGGACGAGATCGGCGCGGCTGATCATGCCGAGGAGCTTGCCGCCCTCCATCACCGGCACCTGGCGGATGCGGTGGCTGTCGAGGATATCGGCGACCTCGGCAAGGCTGGCCTGCGGCGACACGGAGACGACGAAGCGGCTCATGATGTCCTTGGCCTCGTGCGCGTGGCTCTTGATGAACTCGCGCGCCTTGGCGTCGGGATTGGCGAAGGCCTCGAGCCACCACTTGCGCTTCTTCTCGGTTGCCGTCTCGCTGCGGTGGCCGAGATCGGTCTGGCTGACGATGCCGACCACGCGATTGTCCTCCGCCACCACCGGCACCGCGCTGATGCGATGGCGCACCAGCAGGCCGGCGATCTCGCCCACGGCCGTCTCCGGGCCGACCGTCACCACGTCCTTCGTCATGGCTTCCTGCGCTTGCATGGCATCACCTCCACACGCTCGATCAGCTCGAGGCCAGCATCGCCGACCGGCCGGCCTTCGCCTTGACCAGCGTCAATCGGCGGCCGCAGCGTCGGCTGGGCGGTGCGCGTGGACAGGCCGCAAAATCGTTGCGCCTGTCGGGCTCCCAACCTATTGGTAGGCCGATCGGTCCCGTAGCTCAGCTGGACTAGAGCATCTGCCTTCTAAGCAGAGGGTCGCTGGTTCGAATCCAGCCGGGATCGCCAATTGGATCAATAGATTAGTCCTTAGCCGAGTGCTCGTATCTCTGACTTTGTGCACACACTGTGCACACTGGCAGATCTTTTTTACATCGCAACCGTAGGCTTGTTGTACTTCACGACGGTCACGCCTTCGGCGCGG
>JBGGME010000103.1:0-10661 GCA_041288195.1 Hyphomicrobiaceae bacterium | reverse complement strand
GCCAGCGTGAACCAGATCCGCTTCTTCAACTCGTCGGCCTTGGAGAAGGCGCCGAAGTTGAGGTTGGCAGCTAACTGCTCGGCGGCGGAAACCATTGCGTCTCTCCTTGCGCCCCCAGCGCATCCCGAGGCACAGCCCCGGGCTTGCAAGCCCTGCCGCCCCACGCCCATTGGCTCACCCCAAGATGGGGCCAGCCGGGCAATGGCGCAAGCGCTGCAATCGAGCCGCCCGCGATGCCGGTCCGGCAGCCGGACGTTGTTGCCTGGGGCTGCCGCGCCCTCGCCGGTCTAGTCCTCGCTGGCGGCGCCTTTGGGCCTGGCGGTCTTGGCTTTCTTCGCCGCCGACTTCTTGCGCTTGGCCTCGTCGGCAGCCAGCACCTTCTTCTCGATCAGCGTCACCGATCCGCCGGCCTGCTCGACGGCCGCCTTGGCCTTGGCGCTGGCGTGATTGACCGTCACGGAGAGCTTCGCCTTGAGCTCGCCGTCGCCCAGCAGGCGTAGACCATCGAGCGGACGTCGGACCAGACCCGCCGCCACCAGCGCGCCAAGGTCGACGGGCTTGGCCGCATCGATCACGTTCGCGTCCACCGCGGCCTGCAGACGGCCGAGGTTGATCTCGTTGAAGACCTTGCGGTCGCGCTTGTTGAAGCCGCGCTTGGGCAGGCGCCGATGCAGCGGCATCTGGCCGCCCTCGAACCCGCCGAGGCGGACGCCCGCGCGCGCCGTCTGGCCCTTGCCGCCGCGGCCGCCCATCTTGCCCATGCCCGAGCCGATGCCGCGACCGATGCGGACGCGCATCTTGCGCGATCCGGGATTGTCTTTGAGCTCGTTGAGGCGCATCTGCTTTTCGCCCTTCCACTGTCCTTGCCGGTCCTGGGACCGACGTCAGCCCTTGGTCTCGATAACACGCACGAGGTGGCCGACCTTCTCGATCATACCGCGCACGGCTGGAGTGTCCTCGAGCGTGCGCTGGCGGCCGAGCTTGTTGAGGCCGAGCCCGATCAGCGTCTGCTCCTGGTTCCTTGGCCGTCGGTTGGCGCTCTTGATCTGCTCCACCGTCACCGTCTTGCCGGCCCTCTTGACGCCGTCAGCTGCCATCGCACATCACCTCGCAAACTCGCACAACGTCTCAGGCCGCCTCGCCCGCCACATCGGCCTCAGTGCTGGAGCCATCGCGCCGCCGCGCCACGATCTCGCTGACCTTCTTGCCGCGCCGCGCGGCCACCCCGCGCGGGTTCTCCTGACCCATGAGCGCATCGAAGGTGGCGCGCACCATGTTGTAGGGGTTGGTGGAGCCGAGCGACTTCGCAACCACGTCCTGCACGCCCAGCATCTCGAACACGGCACGTGTCGGACCGCCGGCAATGATACCCGTGCCCGGCGGGGCCGACCGCAGCACGACCTTGCCGGCGCCGTGCCGTCCTTCTGAGTCATGATGCAGCGTGCGGCCCTCGCGCAGGGGCACGCGCACCAGGCTTCGGCGCGCGGACTCGGTGGCCTTGCGGATCGCCTCCGGCACCTCGCGCGCCTTGCCGTGGCCGAAGCCGACACGGCCCTTCTGGTCGCCGACGACCACCAGCGCAGCGAAGCCGAAGCGCTTGCCGCCCTTGACCACCTTGGCCACGCGGTTGATGTGCACCAGCTTGTCCTTGAACTCGCTGTCGCGCTCCTCGCGGTCGCGGTTGCGATCCCGATCTCTGTTGGGGCGTGCCACTGGGGATGCCTTTCTCGCGTGATCTCTTACAGGTTCAAGCCGCCTTCGCGGGCGCCGTCGGCCAATGCCTTGATGCGGCCGTGATAGCGGTAGCCGCCGCGATCGAACACCACCTTGTCGACGCCGGCGTTCTTGGCCCGCTCGGCCAGCAGCTTGCCGACGGCCGTCGCGGCGGCCTTGTCGGCACCGGTCTTGAGCGAGGACTTGAGGTCCTTCTCGAGGCTCGAAGCGGAAGCCAGCGTGTGGCCCTTGGTGTCGTCGATCACCTGCGCGTAGATGTGCTTGGAGGAGCGGAATACGCAAAGCCGCGGCCGCCCGCTGCCGCTCTTGGCGAGCGTCCGGCGCACGCGCTCCGCGCGACGATCGAATTGATTCAGTTTGCCTCGCATGGGGCCCGCCTCACTTCTTCTTGCCTTCCTTGCGCTGGATGTACTCGCCCTGGTAGCGGATACCCTTGCCCTGGTAGGGCTCGGGCGGGCGGGACGCGCGGATCACGGCGGCCATCTGGCCGACCTTCTGCTTGTCGATGCCGGACACCGTGACGATCTCCTGCTTGGCGCCGCCCACCTTGACCTCGACGCCGGCAGGAATCGTGTGGATGACGTCGTGGCTGAACCCTATCTGCAGCTGCAGGGTGTCCTTGCCCTTCATCGCCGCGCGGAAGCCCGTGCCGTGGATCTCGAGTGTGTGCGCGTAGCCCTTGGTGACGCCGTCGATCAGGTTGACGATCTGCGTGCGCGCCATGCCCCACATCGCCCGCGCCTGCTGGGTCTCCTCGCGCGGCGACACCTCGACGCCGGCTGTCGTCTTCTCGACCTTGATCTGCTCGGGACAGGTAAAGCTGAGCTCCCCCTTGGGGCCCTTCATGCTCACCTTCTGGCCAGCCACCGTCGCCGTCACGCCTGACGGGATTGCTACCGGCCTCTTGCCAATGCGCGACATCGCCTTACCTCATTGCGCCGTGGTGGCGCATCGTCCTCAGAATACGTTGCACAGGATCTCGCCGCCCACGTTCTCCTCGCGGGCCCGCGAGTCCGACATCACGCCCTTGGGCGTCGACAGGATGGCGACGCCCAGTCCATTGGCGACCGTGGTGAGATCGCGCACCGCCTTGTACACGCGCCGGCCGGGCTTCGACACGCGCTTGATCTCGCGGATCGCGGGCTGGCCGTTGGCGTATTTCAGCTCGATCTCGAACTCGCTGAGGCCGTTCTTGTGATCGACGCGCGCGTAGCCGCGGATATAGCCTTCATCCACCAGCACGTCGAGCACGCGCTGACGCAGCTTGGAGGCGGGCGAGGACACCTTCGGTCGCTTGCGCTCCTGCGCGTTGCGGATGCGGGTCAGCATATCGCCGAGCGGATCATTCATCGTCTCGGTCCTTCCTTACCAGCTCGACTTCACCATTCCGGGGATCAGCCCCTGACTCGCCAGCTCGCGCAGCATGTTTCTGCACACCTTGAGCTTGCGGTAGTAGCCCCGCGCGCGTCCAGTGAGCTCGCAGCGGTTGCGGATGCGCGTCGCCGACGAGTTGCGCGGCATCTGTGCCAGCTTGAGGCGCGCGGCAAACCGCTCCTCGGCGGGCTTGTTCAAGTCGCTGGCGATCGCCTTGAGCCGTTTGCGCTTGGCGGCGTGCTGCGCAACGAGCTTGCGGCGATGATTGTTCTTATTGACGGAGCTTTGCTTTGCCATTCGTCTCTCCAGGGCCGCTTCGGCGACCCAAGCCTCTTCATGTGCGGAACGGGAAGTTGAACCCGCGCAGGAGTGCGCGCGCCTCGTCGTCGTTGCCTGCGGTGGTGCAGACGATCACGTCCATGCCCCAGACCTCGTCGACTTGATCGTAGTCGATCTCGGGGAACACGATGTGCTCCTTGAGGCCCAGCGCGAAGTTGCCGCGTCCATCGAAGCTCTTCGGGTTCAGTCCCCGGAAGTCCTTGACGCGCGGGAGCGCGATCGTCACCAGCCGGTCGACGAACTCGTACATGCGGTCGCCGCGCAGGGTCACCTTGGCGCCGATCGCCATGCCGTCACGCAGCTTGTAGGTGGCGATCGACTTGCGCGCGCGGGTGATGACGGGGCGCTGGCCCGAAATCATGGCCAGGTCCTTGGCCGCGGAATCGACCTTCTTGCGGTCATTGACCGCCTCGCCGACACCCATGTTGAGCACGATCTTCTCGATGCGCGGCACCTGCATCGCGTTCTTGTAGCCGAACTCCTTGGTCAAGGCCTCGCGCACCACCTTCTCGTAGTGCATCTTCATGCGCGGCTTGTAGTCCTTGGGCCGCGGCGCGCGGGCAACCTTCTCCTTGGGCTGAGCGCCCTTGTCGCGGGGCGCGCCCTTGCCCTCCTTGCCGGGCGGACCCTTCTGGCCCTTGGCAGCCTTGTCGGCGCCGCCCTTGTCGGGCCTCGGCGCCTTCGCCGGCTTGCCGCCTTCGGCAGCGGCCTTGTCGGGCTTGCCCGCCCGCTGCGCCTTGTCGTCTTCGGCCATGGCTAGTTCTTCTCCGAAATCTGCTCGCCGGACCGCTTGGCAATGCGCACCTTGCGTCCGTCCTCGAGCACCTTGAAGCCGACCCGCGTCGGCTTGCCGTCCTTGGGGTCCTCGAGCGCCAGGTTGGAGAGGTGCACCGGCGCCTCCTTGGAGATGATGCCGCCCTCCTGCGCCGCGGACTGGCGCTGGTGGCGGCGCACCAAGTTCACGCCTCGCACGAGCGCGCGGGCCTCCTTGGGCATCACCTGGAACACCTCGCCCTTCTTGCCCTTGTCGCGACCGGTCATCACGACCACCTGGTCGCCCTTCTTGATCTTCGCCGCCGACATGTCACAGCACCTCCGGGGCGAGGCTGACGATCTTCATGTGGTTCTTGGTGCGAAGCTCGCGCGTCACGGGCCCGAAGATGCGCGTGCCGACCGGCTCGCCCTGGGGATTGATCAGCACGGCGGCGTTGCGGTCGAAGCGGATCAGCGAGCCGTCCGGGCGCCGCACGCCCTTGGCGGTGCGAACCACGACCGCCTTCATCACCTCGCCCTTCTTGACGCGGCCGCGCGGGATCGCCTCCTTGATCGTCACGACAATCGTATCGCCGATCGTGGCATAGCGCCGCTTGGAGCCGCCCAGCACCTTGATGCACTGCAGACGGCGCGCGCCGGAGTTGTCGGCCACGTCGAGATTGGTCTCCATCTGGATCATCGCACCGGTCCTCGCCTTGCTCGGGATCGATCTCTATGGGCTCGATCCCCGAGCCCCGCTCAACTCGCTTCAAACCCGCAACGCCCGACCGGCGTCACGCCTTCCTGTCCTTCAACACGACCCAACGCTTGTTCTTGGAGATCGGCCGGCTCTCCTCGATGAACACGAGATCCCCCACCTTGAAGGTCTCCTCCTCGTCGTGGGCGTGGAACTTCTTGGAGCGCCGCACCGTCTTCTTCAACAGCGGATGCGTGTAGCGCCGCTCCACCTGGACCACCACGGTCTTGGTGTTCTTGTCGGACACCACCACACCCTGCAAAACTCGCTTCGGCATCGCCCAGTCCTCGATCCCAACTCGACCCTGTTCAGCCCTTGGCCTTGTCCTGGCCGTTACGCTTCTGCGTCTGCACCGTCTTGATGCGGGCGATGTCGCGGCGCACCTCGCGCACCCGCGAGGTGTTCTCGAGCTGCCCGGACGCGCGCTGGAAGCGCAGGTTGAACTGCTCCTTCTTCAGCTTGACGAGCTGGTCGTCGAGCTGGTCCGCCGTCAACTGCCTGATCTCTTCCGCCTTCATGGCCGCCTCGTGTCGTGACTGCTCGCGCTCGCGTCTCAGGCCTGCCGCTTGACGATGCGCGTCTTGATGGGGAGCTTGGCGGCGCCGAGCTCCAGCGCCTCGCGCGCGGTGGCCTCGTTGACGCCGTCGAGCTCGAACATGATGCGCCCCGGCTTAACGCGGGCGACCCACAGCTCCGGCGCGCCCTTGCCAGAGCCCATGCGCACCTCGGCTGGCTTCTTGGTCACGGGCACGTCGGGGAAGATGCGTATCCACACGCGGCCCGCGCGCTTCATGGCGCGCGTGATGGCGCGCCGCGCCGCCTCGATCTGCCGTGCGGTGATGCGCTCGGGTTCCACCGCCTTCAGGCCGAACGAGCCGAAGTTGAGCGCCGTGCCGCCCTTGGCCTGGCCGTGGATGCGGCCCTTGAAGGCCTTGCGATACTTGGTTCGTGCGGGTTGCAGCATGACCTAACCTCAAGCCTTGGCCGGCTCGGCCTGGCGCTCGCCCTGCCAGCCTTCGCCGCGTTCGCGGTCGCCACGCTCACGACGGCGGCCGCCGCCACCGCCCTCCTGCGCCTCGATGGCGCGTTTCTCCGCCGCCAGCGGATCGTGCTCCATGATCTCGCCCTTGAAGATCCACACCTTGACGCCGATGACGCCGTAGGCGGTCTGGGCGAGGCCGTAGCCGAAGTCGATGTCGGCGCGCAGCGTGTGCAGCGGCACGCGGCCCTCGCGGTACCATTCGAGCCGGGCGATCTCGGCCCCGCCGAGGCGGCCCGAGCAGTTGATGCGGATGCCGAGTGCGCCGAGCCTCAACGCCGACTGCACCGCCCGCTTCATGGCGCGGCGGAAGGCAACGCGGCGCTCGAGCTGCTGGGCGATGGTCTCGGCCACCAGCGTGGCGTCGATCTCGGGCTTCCTGATCTCGACGATGTTGAGATGCACCTCCGATGGCGTCAGCTTGGCGAGCTCGCCCCGCAGCTTCTCGATGTCGGCGCCCTTCTTGCCGATCAGCACGCCGGGCCTGGCCGTGTGCACGGTGACGCGGCACTTCTTGTGCGGGCGCTCGATCACCACGCGGGAGATGCCGGCCTGGCGGCGCTGCTTGAGGATGTGGTCGCGGATGTGCATGTCCTCGTGCAGCAGCTTGCCGTACTCGCCGCGAGAGGCGAACCAGCGGCTGTCCCACGTGCGGTTGATGCCGACGCGCAAGCCTATCGGGTTGACCTTGTGACCCATTACTCGGCCTCCTCGGCTCGCTCTTCCTCTTGCGCCTGCACCACGACGGTGAGCTGCGCGAACGGCTTCTCGATCGGGCTCATGCGGCCACGTCCGCGGGCGTGGAAGCGCGTGATCACCAGGTTCTTGCCGACGTAGGCCTCTTTGACGACGAGGTCGTTGACATCGAGGCGGTGGTTGTTCTCGGCATTGGCCACCGCCGACATCACGCACTTCCTGACGTCCTTGGCGATGCGCTTCCTCGAGAACTCGAGCTCCGCCAGCGCCGTGTCCACCTTCTTGCCCCGGATCATCTGGGCGAGCAGGTTCAGCTTCTGCGGCGAAACCCTAAGGTTCTTGGCCACCGCCTTGACCTCGTTCTCGGGGAGCACCCGGTCTCGCTTTGCTTTGCCCATCGTCGTTTGCCTCTGAGCCTGTCTCGCCTTACGCCGACGGTGCCGGCTTGGAGCGCACGGCTTTCTTGTCGCCGCTGTGGCCATGGAAAGTCCGCGTCGGTGCGAACTCGCCGAACTTGTGGCCGATCATGTCCTCGGAGATGTTCACCGGCACATGCTTGTGGCCGTTGTAGACGCCGAAGGTCAGCCCCACGAACTGCGGCAGGATGGTGGAGCGCCGGCTCCAGATCCTGATGATCTCGTTGCGGCCGGACGCGCGCACGGTCTCCGCTTTCTTGAGCAGGTAGCCGTCGACGAACGGGCCTTTCCAGACTGAGCGTGTCACGCGGCGCTCTCCTTACTTTCCGACGTGGCGCGGCCGGATGATGAACCGGTCGGTCGCCTTGTTCTTGCGCGTCTTGTAGCCCTTGGTCGGCTTGCCCCAGGGGGTTGCCCAGTGCTTGCCGCCCTTGGTGCGCCCGCCGTTGGGATGGTCGATGGGGTTCATGGCGATCGAGCGCACGGTTGGCCGCGTACCGCGCCAGCGCGTGCGCCCGGCCTTGGCGGTCACCTCGTTCATGTGATCGGGGTTCGAAACGGCCCCTACGGTCGCCATGCACTCCGCGCGCACGCGCCGCGTCTCGCCCGAGTTGAGCCGCAGGATCGCCCAGCCCGCATCGCGGCCGACGAGCTGCCCATACGCGCCTGCAGAGCGGGCGATCTTGCCGCCGCCGCCCGCCTTGAGCTCGATGTTGTGCACGATCGTGCCGACCGGCATGGAGGCGAGTTGCATGGCGTTGCCGGGCTTCACGTCCGCCTTGACGCCGGACACGACCGTATCGCCCACCGCGAGCCTCTGCGGCGCGAGGATATAGCCGAGCGTGCCGTCGTTGTACTTGAGGAGCGCGATGAAAGCCGTGCGATTGGGATCGTATTCCAGCCGCTCTACGTTGGCCGGCATGTCGAGCTTGCCACGCTTGAAGTCGACCTTGCGGTATGCCTGCTTGTGGCCGCCGCCAATGTGGCGCGTGGTGATGCGCCCGTAGTTGTTGCGCCCGCCAGACTTGGTCTTGCCCTCGGTCAGCACCTTGATGGGTGCGCCCTTGTAGAGATGGCCGCGGTCGACCTGCACCAGCTGGCGCAGACTTGGAGTGGTCGGACGGAAGGTCTTGAGTGCCATTGCCGCCTCTTCCCTAGAGTCCCGTCGTCACGTCGATCGAGTGGCCCTCTTCGAGGGTCACGATCGCGCGCTTGCTGTCGCTGAGCCGGGAGCGGATGTTCTTGAAAGTCTTGAGCTTGCCCTTGCGCACCTGGGTATTGACCGCCTTCACCTTGACGTTGAACAGCTTCTCGATAGCCGCCTTGATCTCGGTCTTGGTGGCATCCTTGGCGACCTTGAAGACGACCTGGTTGTGCTCGGATACGAGCGTCGACTTCTCCGTGATCACCGGTGCGCGTATCAGGTCGTGGGCGTCGGCTTTCTTCCTCTTGCTCATTTGAAGCGCGCCTCCAGCGCTTCCACCGCCGCCTTGGTCAGCACCAGGTTCTTGCGGCGCAGGATGTCGTAGACGTTGATGCCCTGCACGGGCAGCACGTCGATGTTGGGGATGTTGCGGGCGGCCATGGCGAAGGAGGGCTCGATCTCGGCGCCGTCGACGATGAGCGCGTTGGTGAGCTCGAGCTTGCCGAACCGCTCCTTGAGGCCCTTGGTCTTGCCGTCATTGGAGGCCGCCTTGTCGAGCACCACGATCTCGCCGGCCTTGGCCTTGGCCGAGAGCGCATGCCGCAGAGCCAGCGCCCGCACCTTCTTGGGCAGGTCGATCGCGTGGCTGCGGGGCTTGGGCCCGAACACCTTGCCACCGCCGCGCCACTGCGGCACCGACTTGTCACCGTGGCGGGCGCCGCCGGTGCCTTTCTGCTTGTACATTTTCTTGCCCGTGACCGTGACTTCCGAGCGGTCCTGGGCGTGATGCGTGCCGGCCATGCGCTTCAGGAGCTGATAGCGCACCATGCGCTGGATCAGGTCCCGGCGCGGCTCGAGCCCAAAGATAGTGTCGGAGAGCTCCATCTCGCCGGCGCTCTCGGCATCGAGGGTTTTCACGGCTGCCTTCATGACGTCTGGCCCCCTTGTCCCTGACCCTCGGCCGTGGCAGGCGCCCCGCCGGCATCTGCGCCGCCGGCCGCCTTGCGGAAGGAGCCGGGCTTGGGCGCATCCTTGGGGAGCGCGCGTTTCACGGCATCGCGCACCAGCACCCAGCCGCCTTTGCTGCCGGGCACCGCGCCGCGCACCAGGACCAACCCGCGGTCCTTGTCGGTCTCCACCACCTCCAGGTTCTGCGTGGTGACACGCACGTCGCCCATGTGGCCGGCCATCTTCTTGCCCTTGAACACCTTGCCGGGGTCCTGGCGCTGGCCGGTAGAGCCGTGGCTGCGATGCGTCACCGACACGCCGTGCGTGGCGCGCAACCCTGAGAAGTTCCAGCGCTTCATCGCGCCCGCGAAGCCCTTGCCCTGATTGGTGCCGGTCACGTCGACGTGCTGGCCCTTGACGAAGTGGTCGGCGGTGATCTCCGCGCCCACCTCTATCAGATTGTCAGGGCTCACCCGGAACTCGGCAAGCTTGCGCTTGGGCTCCACCTTGACCACGGCGAAGCTCGCCCGCTCGGCGCGCGAAACGCGGCTCGCCTTGCGGGTGCCGGCGCCGAGCTGCAGCGCCGTATAGCCGTTCTTCTCATCCGTGCGGTGCGCGAGCACCTGGACATTCTCCAGCTTCAGCACGGTGACGGGGACATGCTCGCCCGCCTCCGTGAAGATGCGGGTCATGCCCACCTTCTGCGCGATCACTCCGGAACGCATGTTCCGCCTTCCTCTTGCCTGGGCCCGCCCGCCTCTGTCGGCAGGGCGCCCGAATAGTGCCTTAGAGCTTGATCTCGACGTCGACGCCCGCTGCAAGATCGAGCTTCATCAACGCATCCACCGTCTGCGGCGTCGGGTCGACGATATCGAGCAGGCGCTTGTGCGTGCGCATCTCGAACTGCTCGCGGCTCTTCTTGTCGATGTGCGGCGAGCGGTTGACCGTGAAGCGCTCGATGCGCGTCGGCAGCGGTATCGGCCCGCGCACCTCCGCGCCCGTACGCTTGGCCGTATTGACGATCTCGCGCGTGGACGCGTCGAGCACGCGATGATCAAAGGCCTTGAGCCTTATTCTTATGTTCTGGCTTTGCATCGTCCTGCCCTTGCCACAAAATGAAGGAGCGCCCGGTTGGGCGCCCCCTTGAGACCCTTTACTCGATGATAGCGGTTACGACGCCGGCGCCGACGGTGCGGCCGCCCTCGCGGATGGCAAAGCGAAGCTTCTCCTCCATCGCAATCGGCGTGATCAGCTCGATCGTCACCGCCACGTTGTCGCCGGGCATCACCATCTCCGTACCCTCGGGCAGAGCAACAACGCCCGTCACGTCCGTCGTGCGGAAGTAGAACTGAGGACGGTAGTTGGTGAAGAACGGCGTGTGCCGCCCCCCCTCCTCCTTGGTCAGGATGTAGGCCTCCGCCTTGAACTTCTTGTGCGGCTTGATCGAGCCCGGCTTGCACA
>JBGGME010000102.1:0-16956 GCA_041288195.1 Hyphomicrobiaceae bacterium | reverse complement strand
CCAGCGGCTCAAAGAGACGATCTACTGATGCGCGCGGCCGGGCGTTCCGCCGGCTCCTCCAGCAGCGGGATGCCGCCGGCGCAATAGAGGGGGGTGGTGCGGACGATCGGGGGAGGCGCGCATGAAGCGGCTGGTGGTGCTCTTCGACGGGACCTGGAACAAGCCCGGCAACGAGGACGAGATCACCAATGTGGTCAAGTTGCACCGCTTCATTCCCGACACCGATGCACAGGGCGTACGGCAGCTCACCCACTATGTGGTCGGCATCGCCACGGAGGACCTTGGCCGGCTGACGTTCACGGCCGGCGCCATCGGCTTCGGCGTCGGCGACCGCATGCAGCGCGGCTACAAGTTCCTGTGCGAGAATTACGAGGACGGCGACGAGATCTACGTCATCGGCTTCTCGCGCGGCGCCTTCCAGGCCCGCAGTCTCGCCGGCCTCGTCGCGCTCGCCGGCATCGCCCGTTCGGCCGAGCAGGAGACGGTCGTCGCCGTCTGGGACTGCTACGAGCAGAACAAGCTCTCCCCCGATGCCAAGCGGCTCGAGGAGCTGCGTGCAGGCGCCAGCTATCCCGTGCGCATCAAGTGCGTGGGCGTGTGGGACACGGTCGGCAACCTCGGCATACCCTTCGTCAGGAAAGGCCTCATCAAGGAGCTGCTCGGCTTCCACGATACCGAGATCTCGCCACTGGTCGACGTGGGCCTGCACGCGCTCGCCATCGACGAGCCGCGCGGGCCCTTCGAGCCCACACTGTGGACCCTCAAAAGGGGGACGACGGTACCCGATGGACAAATCGTCGAGCAGGTCTGGTTCCCGGGCTCGCACGCCAACGTCGGCGGCGGCTTCAAGGACAGCCGGCTGTCGGACATCGCGCTCCTGTGGATGGCGGAACGCATGACCCAAACGACGAGCCTTGCCATCGACCTCGCCGGCCTCAGGAATTCCACCAAGCCCGATCCCCTGGGCGAGCTGGTGTCGCCGACATCGGACGGCGTCTATCGGGTCAGCCACGTCTTCCCGTTCGTGCGGCTCATCGAGCAGAACCGAGAGGGCATCTCGCCTCTTCGGCGCGCCCTGTTCGGGACGTGGCGCACCGGCGTCGTGCCGGGCGACCAGGAGACCGTCAACGAAAGCATCCACGAGAGCGCTCTCGCCCGCTTCGGCAAGCACGCGCCACAGCGGCGCGGCGAGACCGTGAGCCAGGTCGTCTACCGCCCCGCCAACCTCGCCGCCGTGCTCGACAAGTAGGCCCGGCAACTCCGCGCTCTGCATGCTTCTTGCTCTGCCGACGGCACAATGCGGTGCCCGTGTCGAAGCGGCACAGCCCCGGGGGAGGCGAGCAATGTTCGAGCGCAACAGGGTCGACAGCATTTCGGATGGCGTGCCGGTCGAGATCGCGCTGGCTGACGGCGAAACGATCAAGGGCAAGCTGATGGTGCCGCCCGCCAAGGCGGTTGCCGATGCACTGAACGGGACCGGCGCCTTCATCGAGTTCGAGCCCTACGGCGGCGAGAGGACGTTCCTAGGCAAAGCGCATCTCGCCTCGATCAGACCGGTCGGCGTGCCAAGAGGCGTCAACCTGCAGGCTCGCCTTGCAGATGCCAACGAGTTCGATCCGCACCGCATTCTGGGGCTATCCGTCGGCGCAACCCGCGACGAAATCCGGGCCGCCTATTTCTCGCTGGCCAAGGCCTATCACCCGGATCGCTACGCCACCGTCGAGTTACCCCGGGAGGTGCGCGACTACCTCGCGGCCATGGCGCGCCGCATCAATGCCGCCCACGCCGCCCTCGAGGTTCCCGAGAAGAAGCGCGCGACCCGCGCCGAGGCGGTGTTCACCTCACCCGGCCGCTAGCCAGGATCAGGCACCGCGGCCGTTGGGGGCCGCCGGTGCCATCTCGCCCGGCAGCTGCCGCCAGGGCTTCGCGGTCGCGTTCTCCTTGGCATAGAGCTGGGCCAGCAGCTCGTCGATGCGCGGATCGGGCGATTGGGTGCGATCCTGGCGCGCGCGCTCCTTGTCCTGGGCACGCCGAGCCCAGCCGGTCGACCCTGCCTTCTTGGCGCGACGCCCGCCCGAGATCAGCAGCGGGTGGTCCGGCTGCTCGAGGTCCAGCTCCTCGAGAAACGTCTCACGCAGCGCGTAGAACGACTGCAGGATGGCGTCGCGAACGAGGGTGCGCGCCTGCGGATCCGGGCTCCCGTTCTTGCGCGGGTCGAGGATCTGCAGCGCGCGGCGCATGTCGTGCAGCGGCGCGTAAGGATAGAGGCCGATGAGCTCATCGGTCTCGCCGACGTTGCGATAGACCGATCGCATGTTGTCGATGGTCTCGGAGAGCTTGCAGAACGTCGCGATGTACTGGTCGGTCGTCGGCTGCTCGATCTGGGTGTAGGCGAACAGCGCCGACTTGGTGGCGATGATGTCGCGCCATTCCTCCTTCAGCGCCTCTACGAAGCCATGGCGCTTCTGGAACACGTTGGTGATGTAGGCTACGCCGCCCGTCGCGATCAGCAGCGACATGTCGCGCAGGTACTCGTAGCCGTCCTTGAGCAGCTTCTCGAGGCCGGTGCCGGCGAGCCCCGGCACATGGTCCGCGATTTTGGCGAGGAACGAGACGGCGAGCACCAGGACCAGCAGCACATACACGCGCCGCAGCGTGCCCTTGAGGTTGGAGCGAGTCATCGAGCAGGTCCCCGTGAGCTGGCCGAGGCGAGCAATGCCGCGGCCGAGGGGTGCAGCATGGGGCGATAACCGGAAGAAAGTACGGCGACGATCGAGCGCGGCGTCAGGACCTCCACCTCGCGCCGCTTAGGTCGAGACACCGCCGCCTGGTAGCCAGCCGGGGTCCATGCAAAAAGATGTGCTCCATCAACGAGGTAGGCCTGGGCGCCGGCAATGGACTCGAGGCGGACGAAGGTGCCGTCCGGCAGGCCGCCGAGCTCGGCGCGATAGGCGATCTTGCGCCCGTGCGGGCCGACCCGCTCGGCATGCAGGTCCAGGTCCATCTCGGGCGCCCTGGCCGGCGCCGGCCATTGCCGCGTCGCGGCCCACAATGCCGCGAACTCCTCGGCATCGCGGCGCCGGCACTCGAAGCAGGGGCGATGGCCCGCGGCCAGCGCCGTCGCCTCGTCGAGAAAGAACAGCTCCGTGTAGCGGTTGGGCTGCATCATCGCGGCGCGGTGACGCCCCTTGAACTCGAGGACGCAGGCGATCCACTGCCGGGTTGCCCAGCGGCGGGTGCCGAGGGTTCTGTCGGGGAGGTGAAAGGCGCCGCCGCGGTTGCCCATCATCAGGCCGCGGTGCGGCGTGGCGATGATCTCGCCCTCCGGCGTGACGCGGTTCTGGAGCGGCATCGTGCGATCTGCCAGACTGACCGAGAATTACCCACGGGAGACGCGAATGTCGCACGCCGGCGTGCAAGTGGAAACGCGGAGCAGGTACGGGGATGGGATCGCCCTCGTCACTGTGGACAACCGCACCAAGCTCAACTGCCTGTCGACGCCGCTGATCGTCGAGCTGACCGAGGCGTTCGCCAGGCTCTCGGACGACGAGGCTTTGCGCGCGGTCGTCTTGACCGGCGCGGGCGATCGGGCCTTCATCGGCGGGGCCGACCTGAACGAGCTGGGCGGCCTGTGCGCCGACAGCGCCCGGCTCTTCATCACGCGCCTGCACTACGCCTGCAAGGCGATCCGCGAGTGCCCGGTGCCCGTCATCGGCCGCATCAACGGCTTCTGCCTGGGCGCCGGGCTCGAGGTGGCGGCGAGCTGCGATTTCCGCGCCGCGACGGAGGAGGCGCGGTTCGGCATGCCGGAGGTGGTGATGGGCCTGCCGTCCGTGATCGAGGCGGCGCTGCTGCCGGGGCTCGTCGGCTGGGGCCGCACGCGCGAGATGCTGTTGACCGGGGCGGTCTACTCTGCGGCTGATGCACTGGCCATGCGTTTCGTCGAGAAGGTCGTGCCCGCCGCCGACCTCGATGCCGCGATCGAGCCGTGGCTCGCCGCCATTCGCCATGCAAAGCCCGCGGCCGTGCGGTCACAGAAGGCGCTCATCAATCGCTGGGAGCGGGTGTCGCTGCAGGAGGGGATCTACGCCGGCATCGATGCGCTCTCCGAGGCCTACAAGACCGGAGAGCCGCAGGCAGCCATCACCGCATTCTTCGCCGGCAAGAAGAAGCGCAAGTAGTCACGAAAGGGAACGCGCCAGCGTGACGGTAACGGTGGCGACGATGTCGTCGACGGTCGCGCCGCGGGACAGATCGGAGATCGGCTTGGCGAAGCCCTGCAGGAAGGGACCGATGGCGGTGGCGCCGCCCAGGTGCTGCACCAGCTTGTAGGCGATGTTGCCGGAGTCGAGGTCGGGGAAGATCAGCACGTTGGCCCGACCGGCCACGGCGCTCTCTCCGCGTACCTTCTTGGCAGCGACGGCGGGCGTGACGGCCGCATCGCCCTGCAGCTCGCCCTCGATGGCGAGATCGGGCCGCAGCGCCTTCGCCGCCGCCAGCGCGGCCAGCACCTTGTCGACCCGGGGGTGGGTGGCGCTGCCGTGAGTCGAGAACGACAGCAGCGCCACGCGGGGCTCGTCTCGCAGGAGGCTCCTGGCGCTGTCTGCCGAGGCGACGGCTATGGCGGCAAGCTCGTCCGGGGAGGGATCGGCATTGATTGCGCAATCGGCGAAGATGTAGGGGCGCTGTCCGCCATCGCGCTCCGGGACGATCATGAGGAAGAAGCTCGACGGCGTGGTGATGCCGGGTGCCAGGCCAATTGTCATCAGACCGGCCTCAATCACGCGCTTGGTGGGGTTCGCGACGCCGGCCACCATGGCCGCGCTGTCGCCCGCCGCCGTCATGGCGCCGGCAAAGTAGAGCGGGCGGCGCAGCATGCGCTCGGCCATGCCGGACGTCATCTTCTCGCGACCGGCAGTGAGGTGAGCGGCATAGGCGGCCAGGGCCGCATCGCTGGCGGGATCGCGCACCTCGCAGCCGTCGAGCTTCACGCCCGCAGCCGCGGCGCGGGTGGCGACGTCTGCAGCTTTGCCGATCAGCACCGGCCGCGCCAGGCCCGCCTCGCTCAGGCGCGCGGCGGCGCGCAGGATGCGCTCGTCCTCGGGCTCCGGCAGGGCCACTCTGAGCCCACGCCCCCTGATCGCTGCCTTGCTCGCCTCGACGATGTCCAACGCGCGCCCCTTCGTGTCGCCGACATTCCAAGTGATGCTCGCGCCTTGTAGCATGAGGCGCCGCCAGATGAGGAGGAAGCCATGGCCGAGCTGTCCAACACGCCGAAGATCCATCGCGGCCTCAAGGACGTGTACTTCGAGCGCTCCCCGACCACGTTCATCGACGGCAAGGCCGGGGAGCTCAGATACCGCGGCTATTCCATCCACGATCTGGCCCAGCAGTCGACCTTCGAGGAGACGGCCTACCTGCTGCTCCACGGCGAGCTGCCGAAGGCATCCGAGCTGGCGAGAATCACGGCCGAACTCTCAGCCGCGCGCCAACTGCAGCCAGCGGTCCTCGACATCATCGCCGCCGTGCAGCGCGCCCATCCCATGGATGTGCTGCGCACCGCCGTGTCCGCGCTCTCCGCGTTCGATCCGGAGGCTGGCGACAAGTCACGGGCGGCGACGCTGCGCAAGGGCATACGGCTCACCGCCCAGGTGCCGATGGTCGTCGCCGCGCATGCGCGCATCCGCGTGGGCAAGACGCCGGTCGCGCCCGATGCGGGTCTCTCCCACGCCGCCAACTTTCTGTGGATGCTGAAGGGGGAGAGGCCGTCGGCGGATGCCGCACGCCTCATCGACACCGACCTGGTGCTGCACGCCGAGCACGGCTCCAACGCGTCCTCGTTTGCTGCCCGCGTCGTCGTCGGCACGCAAGCCGACATCCATGCCGCCGTCACGGCCGCGGTCGCGGCGCTATCCGGCCCCGCGCACGGCGGCGCGGCCGAAGATGTGCTGGCGATGGCCGAGGAGATCGGCGAGCCGGAAAACGTCGCCGCGTACGTGAAGAGAAAGCGCGAGGCCAAGGAGGCCATCACCGGGTTCGGCCACCGCGTCTATCGCGCCGAGGACCCGCGCGCACGACACATGCGCGAGGGCGTCAAGCGGCTGTCGCGCGAGATGGGGCAGCCCAGGTGGCATGCGATCCTCGAGGCGCTGGTAGCGGAGATGGCGCCTTACGCGCGCCACGGCGTCAACGTCAACGTCGATTTCTACTCGGGGGTCATCTACCACCTGCATGGCGTCCCGAAGGATCTGTTCGTGCCGATCTTCGCCGTCGGCCGCGTTCCCGGCTGGACCGTTCAGGTGCTCGAGCAGCTCGATAACAACATCCTGATCCGGCCGCTCACCTTCTATTCGGGCCCGGAGCCCAGGCCCTACGTACCTATGGCGGAGCGCCGGTGATCGTCGTCAGCGGAGCGGCGGCGCGTAGAGCAGGCCGCCTTGCGTCCACAGCGAATTGACGCCGCGGTCGATGCCGAGCGGGGTCTCCTTGCCGAGGTTGCGCTCGAAGATTTCGCCGTAGTTGCCGACCTGGGAGACGACCTTCTCGTACCAGTCGCGCGGCAGCCTTTCGGACAGGGCGGGCGCGGCAGCCTTGGCTTTGGCGATGCTTGCGCGCGTGTGTCCTTCCTCCTCGGCGTTGATGAGCGCGAACAGCACCCAGCGCACGATGTCCGCCCAATCGGCGTCGCCCTTGCGCACCACGGGCCCCAGCGGCTCCTTGGAGATCACCTCGGGCAGCACGGCGTGGGCATCGGGCGCATCGAAACCCATCCTCTGCGTGGCCAGGGCAGAGCGGTCGGCCGTGAAGGCATCGCAGCCGCCCGCGGCGTAGGCGGCAAGGAGCTCCAGGAGCGTGGCGAACTTGACGATCTCGTTGTCGAGCTTGTTCTGCGCGAAGTAGGCTGCGGCGTTGGTCTCGCTGGTCGTGCCGCTTTGCACGCAGACCTTGGCGCCGTTCATCTCCATGGCGCTGACCCAGCCGCGCTCGGCGCGGGCCAGGAACGACTGGCCGTCGTAGTAGTAGACGCCGACGAACTCGAGACGCTGACCCACGTCGCGGCTCATGGTCCAGGTGGAGTTGCGGGAGAGTACGTCGATCTTGGCAGACTTGAGGGCATCGAAGCGCTCCTCCGCCGACAGCGGCACGTAGTCGACGCGGTCGGGCGCTCCGAAAATCGCGGCCGAGAGCGCGCGACAGAAGTCAACGTCGAAGCCGCGCCAAGTGCCGGCCGCGTCCTTGGCGGAGAAGCCGGGCAGGCCCTGGCTCACGCCGCACACGAGACGCTGGCGTTTCAGCACCGTATCGAGCGTGTCGGCGCGAGCGCCCGCCGAAGTCGCCAGGACGAGCGCAAGCAGTGCCGCGGCGCCGCGCGCCAATCCCGCCCGCAAGATCCCGGCGTCGCGTGCAGCTTGCCAATGGCGCCACGTCATGTGCCCGAACCCCCGAGCTCAAGGACTGAGATCGAAAACGCGCGTGTGCCATGCGTCCCCACGCTGCGCGGCAGGGGCCGGCCCGGCCTCCGCCACATGGGCGTAGACGCCATCTTTCCCGTAGAGGTCGTGGCGGAACTCGGCCCGACCCTCGCGATCGACCCAGGCCGTGAGATAGGTGAAGTACACCGGAACCGGCGTCGTGACCTTGAGCGTGGTCTTGGTGCCCGACATCAGCAGCGGCTCGAGCCGCCTCTGCACGGCAAGCTCGTCCTCACCCAGCAGGAGGCCCGCGAGCGAAAAGATGTTCTGGACGCGCACGCAGCCGGCGCTGAAGGGACGGGCGCGACTGGAGAACAGCCGCTTCATGGGCGTGTCGTGCATGTAGACCGTGAAATTGTTCGGCATGTCGATGCGCACCAGCCCGAGCGCGTTGTGCGGCCCCGGGTCTTGGCGAAACACGTAGCGGCTCGCCTGCGGCGCGTGCCAGTTGACGGTCGCGGGATCGATCTCCGCGCCGCCCCACGCGGAGAAGACACGGATGCGCTCGCGCGCGAGGTAGGTCGGGTCCTTGCGCACGGCTGGGATGATCGCACGCTCGGCGATGCCCGGGGGAACGTGCCAGTAGGGCATGAGGTCGACCGCGCGGATGGTCGCGCGCACGGTTGGGGTCTGCGTGGCGGTCTTGCCGACGACCACCCGGCTGTAGAGCAGGACCTGGCCCTGTGCCACGACCTGCAGCTCGTAGCTCGGCACGTTGACCAGCACGTACGGCCTCCCCTGGGTATGGGGCAGAAGCTCGGCCATACGCTCGGCGCTGTTGGTCAGCTGCGCCAGGCGCGCCGAGGCAGGCACATTGAGCGAAGCGATCGTCTCACCGTTCAGCACCCCCGAGGCGCGCAAGCCGTTCCGACGCTGGTAGGCCTTGAGGGCATCCTCGAGCCTGCCGTCGAACTGCTCGCTGGCATGGGCGACGGAATCGTCTCCCTCGGCGACAAGGCGGCGGCGCACCGCAACAATTCGCTCGTCTACGTCGCCGGCCCTGAGCTGGGGACCCTTGCCGATCGGCTGCCAGCCTCCCGCAGCTTCTATCCGGCGGTAGTGCTCGATGGCGGCCTGCGTCCAACCCAGGCTTTGCGAGCCGACGAACGGCATGTAAGAGGCCGTGGGCGCTTCCTGGTCGGTTGCGTCCTGGGCAAGGCTGCGCGCCGGTGAAACCGCCACCAAGGCACCAAGCAACGCACCGAGCACGACCCTCGCCCTCGCCCCGCTCTTGGAGCGGGAGCTACAGGATACGCAGCCTGACATGATGAGCTTTTCCACGAACGCGAGCCGCGATCCTCCCACGGAATTGCGGCGTTAACACGAAAACCGCCGGTATGGTAAAGGCGTGTCGGGCACAGGTGGGCGATGGCGCAACAAGCGTTACCCCGAGGGAGGATGGATGCGATCGAGATTTGCAGTCTTTCAGCTTCGCGAGCTCCTGTTGATCGTGCTGCCGGTGGTGCTGGTCGCGGCGGGCACCATCTGGTTCGCCTTGCGGCTCGTCGACCCGGCTCCGCCCGGGGTCTTCGTCGTATCCGCGGCGAGCACCGGCAGCCCCTACTATCGCTATGCCGAACGCTACCAGGCGGCCTTCAAGCGTAACGGGGTCAAGCTGGAGGTGCGCGAGTCCGCCGGATCGTTCGCCAACCTCAAGGCGCTGTCTGACCCGGCCACGGCCGTGCATGCAGGCTTCGTCCAGGGCGGGTTGGCGTCGAGCAAGGACGCGCCGGAGCTGCTGTCGGTCGGGCGCATCGCCTACGAGCCGCTGTGGGTTTTCTACTCCGGGCCGCAACGGCTCGAGCGCCTCACCGAGCTCAAGGGCAAGCGCATCCTGGTTGGCCCGACGGGCAGCGGCACTGCCAGCCTGGCGCTGCGCCTGCTGGCGGCGAACGGGATCACGGAAGGGAACGCGACTCTCGTCAACCGCGAGCTGCCCGACTACGTGGATCTGCTTGCGAAGGGCGAGGCCGATGCCGGCTTCCTCGTGCTCGCGCCCGAGGCACGCACCATCCAGCGGCTGTTGCGGACACCGCAAGTGCGCCTGATAAGCTTTGCCAATGCCGACGCCTATACGCAGCGCTTCCCCTTCCTGTCGCGGATGGTGCTGCGCGAGGGCGTGGTGGACTTCGCCGCCAACCTGCCGCCGGCCGACACCACGCTGATCGCGACCACGACGGCGGTGCTGGTGCGGGCGGACGCCCATCGGGCGCTGGTCAATCTGCTCACCCAGGCTCTGCAGGAGGCGCACGGCCATCCGACCGCCCAGGCCGGTGACGATATGCGCCTGTTCCAGCGCGCGGGCGAGTTCCCGATGCCCAGCGACCCCGAGTTCGCCATGTCGGAGGAGGCGAAGCGGGTCTACCGGTCTGGCCCGCCGTTCCTGCAGCGCTACGTGCCCTTCTGGGTCGCCACCATGATCGACCGGTTGCTCGTGTCGATGGTGGTGCTGCTGCCGATCTTCATCCCGCTCGTGCGCTTTGCGCCGCAGATCTACAATTGGAGCGTGCGACGCCGCATCATGCACTGGTACGGCGCGCTCAAGCGGCTGGAGGCTTCGGCAAAGAGCGCGTCGAGCGAGGCCGAGCGGACGGACAGGCTGCGCGAGCTCGACCGTATCGAGGCCGCCGTCGACAACATCCCGGTGCCGCTCGGTTTCGCGGATCGACTCTACCAGCTGCGCGAGCACATCGAGCTCGCCCGGCGGCGGCTGGCATCGAGCCCGGGCCCGGCGCCCGAGTCCGCCTGACCCCGCAGGCGGACAGCCCGTCAGTCGTCGTAGCCGTCGAGGCAAGCCTGATAGCGGCCCCACCAGTAGCCGCTGCCTGTCACCTCGGCCCGCATGCGCAGGGAACGACATCCGCCAGCGTAGTAGCCGGAGGAGTAGGCACCATAGGCGAGCGGGACGCCCACCACTCCTACGCCGATCCCGCGGCGCGCGAACCGGCGCCCGCCGTGGACGTGGCCATGGAAGGCGCGTCCCGAGAAGGCGCGAGCATGTCCTGCGCCGTGGAAGCCTCTGGCGCCTGCGCCCCTGCTGCGCGCGTCGGCCGTATCGAACGAGCCCGACACGACCAAAGCGGCCATCCCGGCCGCAGCCGCCATGAGCCACCTGTTGAACTTCATCGTGCTTTCCCCCGTGCTTCCCGCGCACCCAAGTCGTAGGGGGCAAGCAGTTAAGCTTTCGCGCCAAAGAAACTGCAAAACCCCCGCAACCCGCCACGTTCCGCTGCGACGTCGTCCAATGCTAAACTGAATGTTACGACACGCTGCCCGAAGGAGAACGCGCACATGCAGGACAAAGCGGCCGCCACCAAGGCCGGTGCGGCTTTCAATTGGGAGGACCCGTTCCTGCTGGACGACCAGCTGACCGAGGACGAGCGCGCCATCCGCGATACGGCCCGCGCCTATGCGCAGGAGAAGCTGCTGCCGCGGGTGATCGAGGCCTACCTCGAGGAGAAGACCGACCGCGCCATCTTCACGGAGATGGGGGCGCTCGGGCTGATCGGCGTCACTATCCCCGAGAAATACGGCTGCGCCGGCGCCAACTACGTCTCCTACGGCCTCGTCGCACGCGAGATCGAGCGAGTCGACTCCGGCTATCGCTCGATGAATAGCGTGCAGTCCTCGCTGGTGATGCACCCGATCTATGCCTACGGCTCGGAGGACCAACGCCTCAAGTACCTGCCCAAGCTCGCCTCGGGCGAGTGGGTCGGCTGCTTCGGCCTCACCGAACCCGACGCCGGCTCCGACCCCGGGGGCATGAAGACGCGGGCCGAGAAGGTCGCCGACGGCTATCGGCTGACCGGCACCAAGATGTGGATCTCGAACGCGCCGATCGCCGACGTGTTCGTGGTGTGGGCGAAGTCGGCCGCGCACGAGGGCAAGATCCGGGGGTTCATCCTGGAGAAGGGGATGAAGGGGCTATCCGCGCCCAAGATCGGCGGCAAGCTCTCGCTGCGCTGCTCGATCACCGGCGAGATCGTCATGGACAGCGTGGTGGTGCCCGAGGAGAACCTGCTGCCCAACGTCTCGGGACTGGCCGGCCCGTTCGGGTGCCTCAACCGCGCGCGCTACGGCATCGCCTGGGGCTCGATGGGCGCGGCGGAGGACTGCTGGCAGCGCGCGCGCCAGTACACGCTCGACCGCAAGCAGTTCGGCCGGCCGCTCGCCGCCACCCAGCTCGTGCAGAAGAAGCTCGCCGACATGCAGACCGAGATCGCGCTCGGGCTGCAGGGCGCACTTCGCGTCGGGCGCCTGTTCGACGAGGGCAGGATGGCGCCGGAGATGATCTCCATCGTCAAGCGCAACAACTGCGGCAAGGCGCTCGACATCGCCCGCGTCGCGCGCGACATGCATGGCGGCAACGGCATCCAGATCGAGTACCACGTCATGCGCCACGCGGCGAACCTCGAGACCGTCAACACCTACGAGGGCACGCACGACGTGCACGCGCTGATCCTGGGACGTGCGCAGACGGGGATTCAGGCGTTTTTCTGAGCGTCGGGAGAGCGCAGAGCGGGCTCAAGGCTTGCGCATCTCGTGCTCGGTGATGGCGCGGGCGATCACGGCGTCCGCCTCGGCGTTCGAGAGGCGCCGCGGCGGCAGAGGTCCATAGTTGAAGCTGAAAGGCTCGCTGGGATCGTCGGTAACCTGCCGGATGCGGAACGGGGGCGGCGTCTGTGGCGGCAGACCGTCGTCCTCGCGCGATGCAGAGACAGCGGCCTGGTAGGAGGCCGTAGGTTCTGCCGTGGATGTGGCGCAGCCGGCAAGCGAGGCGGCCAGCCCCATGGGGCCGACAACGGCCAGGACTCCAACCCATTTTCGGGGCGCAACGCCACCACGCAACCAACGCATCCGCCAACGCCTTTCACCGCACACGACGACAGGCGCCAGTGAAGCATCGCAACGTTAACGGGCTGCTAACAGCCGATCTGATTCGGCACACATCGCCCAGCAGACCCCCGGCAAGAAATCATTGGAGAGTAATGGGTTAAGCGACGATTGAACGATGAACCGGCGATGAACACCCCGTTCAGAATGAGTTCAACGTCGAGCCTCTAGGTTGTCCCTACCCTGTTAACTCTATCTTCCCCGGCGTGATCCAAGGGGGCTCGGCGCACAGGGTCGCCGGGCCCTTTTGCTTTTGGGGCCCGCGCTGCGTGAGAGCCGTTACGCTCGGGCGCCGTCCTCGGCGGCGGCACGGATGGCCGCGATGTTGTCCTTGTACTTGCCGCCCTTGAACGCAGCCGAGCCGGCCACCAGCACGCCCGCACCGGCCCTGGCGCAGGCGCCGGCGTTGTCGGGGGTGACCCCGCCGTCGACCTCGAGGTGGATCGGCCGCAGCCCGATCATGGCGCGCACGCGGGCGATCTTGTCGAGTATGCCCGGGATGAACGCCTGCCCGCCGAAGCCCGGGTTGACGCTCATCACGAGGATGAGGTCGAGCCGGTCGAGGACGTACTCGATGGCGCTCTCGGGCGTCTGCGGCGTGAGCGAGACGCCCGCTTTCTTGCCGAGGCTGCGAATGAGCTGCAGGGAGCGGTCGAGATGGGGCCCGGCTTCCGCGTGCACGGTGATGATGTCGGAGCCGGCCTTGGCGAAGGCCTCGATGTAGGGGTCGACGGGCGCGATCATCAGATGCACGTCGAGCGGCTTTTTCGTGTGCGGGCGGATCGCCTGCACCACCATGGGGCCGATCGAGATGTTGGGCACGAAGTGACCGTCCATCACGTCGACGTGCACCCAGTCGCAGCCCGCCTTGTCGATGGCCACCACCTCCTCGCCGAGCCTGGCAAAGTCGGCCGATAGGATCGACGGGGCGATGAGGATGTCGGTTGCCATGAACTCCTCTAGCCCGCCCCGCGGGTCTTGGTCTCGCCGCGGCGGGCGTGGCGCTCCAGAAACTCGATCATGGCACCGGCCGCATCGACGCCGCTCGCCTGCTCCATGCCCTCGATGCCGGGCGAGGAATTCACCTCCACCACCACGGGGCCGCGGTTCGACCGCAACAGGTCGACGCCGGCGACGTTGAGGCCGAGAACCTCGGCCGAGCGGACTGCCGCACGTGCCTCCTGATCCGAGATCGCCACCGTTTCGGCCTTGCCGCCGCGATGCAGGTTGGCGCGAAACTCCCCCATCTTGCACGACCGCATCACGCTCGCCACCACCTTGCCGCCCACCACCAGCACGCGGATGTCGTTGCCGCCGGCTTCCTTGATGTACTCCTGCACGAGGATGTTGGTGTTGGTGGCGCTGAAGGCCTCGATGATCGATCTTGCCGAGGCGGCGGTCTCCGCCAGGATCACGCCGCGCCCCTGCGTTCCCTCCAGCAGCTTGATGACGCAGGGCGTGCCACCGACCTCCTTGATCACGTCCTCGGCGCGGCGGGGCCCGTGCGCGAAGGCCGTGACCGGCAGGCCTATGCCTTCGCGCGCGAGGAGCTGCAGCGCCCGCAGCTTGTCCCGCGAGCGACCGATCGCCACGCTCTCGTTGAGGGGGAAGACGCCCTGCACCTCGAATTGGCGCAGCACGGCGAGGCCATAATGCGTGATCGAAGCGCCGATGCGCGGGATCACGGCGTCGTACTGCGGCAGCTGGCGTCCGCCGTGCCACAGGGTGGGCCGGCTCGACGTGATGTTCATGTGCACGTGCAGCGTGTTGATGACCTCGATGTCGTGGCCGCGCGTGCGAGCCGCCTCGACGATCCGGCGGTGCGAATAGAGGCTCGGGTTGCGCGCGAGCATTGCGAGCTTCATCGGCCCGCCTCCGCTGCCGCGTCCCGTCTCGCGGCGCGCCTCTCGAGAATGTGCATGTCTCCGGCCTGCCCTGCACCTCCGACGCCCGCACCTCTGCGCGGCCGCCAATTCAAAACCAGCTGAAGCTTGAGATAGTCAACTCCGCGCCCCGGGCCAAGCCCGCTGTGCGCACTGAGCTAACAACTATCTGCTCCTGCAAAGGATTCGGGCAAAGGATTCGGGTGGCGGGTCAGTCGCGGGACCGAGGTTGCTCGCTCGAGGTCGTGGGACCCGCAGAAGCCTCGTCCGGGTCGATGCCGGCGTAGAACAGCCAGCCGAGCACGAACACCATGACGAACAGCATCACGACCAGCAGGGCGGCACGCCGCAAGGCCCACCCGAGCGACGGCAATCGCGGCGGAAGCTGGGAGTCGGGCAGCCTGTCTGGAGCCGTGGACGGTGAAGACAAGACCGAACCTCCCTCATGCCACACCTGGCCGCACCTGGGCAGCCTCCCGTCGGAGGCATCTTGGAAGCGATCAGTTGGGCCTCGTCAAGGCAGCGAGATGGCGATTGGGTGCCGCCGCGATAGTTCTCACGATACGCTGTTGCGCGGATGCGACAGCATTGACGGGCGTACCGCCACCGACCTCATCGCACGCGGCGGCCGAAGACCAGAATTGCCGACAGCGGTAGCACGAGGCTGATCACGATGGCGGCAACGACAAGCATCGGCAGGTAAGCGTACTCGCCACGGTCCACGTGGAAGATCAGGTTCAGATACTTGGTCCCCAGTGCTCCGGCAGTCAACGCCAGGTTCATGAGCGAGGCCATGAGCGCGAACCACGTGGCGCGATGCCCAGACGGCGCATAGACGGCAATGAGAGTGAGCAGCGGAATGATGCTGAGGTGCACGAGGGGCGACGCGGCGGCCGCGTCGATGAGGGCGATGCCGCGCGCACCGACTCCGAACAGCTGCTCGGTGACGAGGTCCAGGCGATAGACCAGGGCAACGCTCGGCAGGGCCAACAGCGTGCCCAAAATGGTGATCCAGAGCAGCACGGTGGCTGCCGGCTTGCGCGTGATGAAGTCGGAGAGGAACCAGGTGGCGACGATGGCGATGGCGGCGCCGAGCTGCTGCAGGCTGCCGAAGAAGGCCTCGTTGAAACCCAGCACGTCGATCTCGAACCAGCGGAACCCCTCGCCGACGCCCGGCGTGGCGCGGAACGCGAAGATGATGATGGCGGCATAGACGATGCGCATGCGCGTCGTGTGGTCGATCTCGCTCGTCACGCGGGAGAGCATCCAGATCACGACCGTCATGGACACGACCCACACGATCTCCTGGCTGAAATCGATACCGCTCAGCGCCAGCGCCACCACGAACGCGCCGAACACGATGCCCCCGCCGAGGATGCGCCAGTCGGTCGGACGCTGCTCACTGGTCTCGAGGCGCACGAGTATGGCGCCGGAGACCGAGATCAGCGGCACGAGGAGCCCGAGCAGGAAGACGGTCTGGTAGGAGAGCCACTGCGCCAGCCAGCCCGAGAGGCCGGCGACTGCGAAAATGCCGAAAGAGAGGGCCAGCCGACCCAGCACCTGCACCATGCCGAGGTCGTGATCGATCTCGGCCTTGGGGCGTGGGCTGCCATCGGGGTTGGTGCGCGCCACCACCTCGGTGCTCATGGCGTCGGCCACCACGTCCTGCACCACCAGGCCCGTGACGGACAGGAGAGCGGCAACGATGTAGAGCTTGTCGGGGCGCATCAGCGTAATCCAGCCGCCGGCGGCGCCCGACAGCAGGACGAAGCTCGTCGCGATCATGCCGGCGCCAATGAACACGTAGGCGCGCCGCTGCGAGCCGAGGATCGGCACGGTGTCGACGAGCTCGCCGAACACCATTTTCACGGTCCACGGCAGCGTGAGCCAGACGGCGAGGGCGGAGAGCTCGGCCGGCGTCCACGTGAGCCCCTTCTTGACCCAGAACGCCTCCGCCACCGCCGTGAGCCCCATGGCGCCGTAGGCAAAGTAGACCATCAGCAGCGGCAGGTACTGCCGCCGCATGGCGCGCACAGGCGCGAGCAGCGCGCGCTCGACCTGCGCGCGCCAGTAGTCGGCCGGCCTCGGGCTCGCGGCGTCCATGGTTGACCTTGTCCTGTGCTGTCAGGCGAACATGCCGGTCCGGTGCAGCGGAGGCAAGGCCGGCCCCTGGCGGACACTCCAGGTCCCGAGAAATTGGCGGAGCGCAACAGGTTGCACGGCGGGACGGGGAGCCATCGTAAGGACGCGCGCAGCCCTTCAAGCCCTTCCATTTGAAGGATCTCGTGCGCGAGGTCGACCGCCTGCTGGCAGCGGCGCCCCGCTCACGCTTGCGCGCGGGGCCTGGTGCGACTATGGGGGCGCATGCGAAAGGCTGTGACCGTCATCGCCGTGCTGTTCTGCCTCGGCGCCCAGGGCTGCGTGACCGACAAGAAGCTCACGCCCCCGGACCACGTGATCGATCCGCGCGGACAATAGGCGGGCCAATCGTGCTGTGGGGGGGCAGCGCGGCCATTCGCGCTATCAGGGAACTTTACAGCTCCGCGCACCCTGAGTATATGCAGGCGGCCCGCAGGGCTTTGGACGAGCGACCTTTGGCCTCGACCGAAACCTGAAGCGGGAACAGGCGCGGCGGGCGCGTAGCTCAGCGGTAGAGCACTACCTTGACATGGTAGGGGTCACAGGTTCGATCCCTGTCGCGCCCACCA
>JBGGME010000101.1:0-26353 GCA_041288195.1 Hyphomicrobiaceae bacterium | reverse complement strand
CTGGAGTTCATCTCCATCTTGTCGCCGAGCTTCATCTGATCGAGCCCGCCCGACACCTCCTCCCACACCGTCTTCTTGTCGTTGAGATGATCGCGGCTCTGGTCGACGTAGCCGAGCTTGACGCTGTCGCCGAGCCGGATCTTGCCGGCGTCCGGCTTCTCCACCCCGGTGATCATCTTGAACAGCGTGGTCTTGCCGGCGCCGTTGGGGCCGATGACGCCGACAATGCCGCCCGGCGGCAGCTTGAAGGAGAGGTCGTCGATCAGCAGCCGGTCGCCGAATGCCTTCGACAGGCCCTCGACCTCCACCACCACGCCGCCGAGCCGCGGCCCCGGCGGGATCTGGATCTGCGCCTTGCCGGCCTGCTCGCGGCCCGCCTCCTCAGCGAGCTTGTCGTAGGCCTGGATGCGCGCCTTGGACTTGGCCTGCCTAGCCTTGGGGCTCGACCGGATCCATTCGAGCTCGCGCCTCAGCGTGCGCTGCTTGGCTTCCTCCTGGCCCTTCTCAACCTCCAGGCGCTTGGCCTTCTGCTCCAGCCAGCTCGAGTAGTTGCCCTTGTAGGGCACACCCTGGCCGCGATCGAGCTCCAGCGTCCACTCCGTGATGTTGTCGAGGAAGTAGCGGTCGTGCGTCACCAGCATGATGCAGCCGGCATACTCCTTGAGATACTTCTCGAGCCAGGCAACCGACTCGGCGTCGAGATGGTTGGTCGGCTCGTCGAGCAGCAGGATATCGGGCTTGGCCAGCAGCAGCTTGGTGAGCGCCACGCGCCGCTTCTCGCCGCCCGAGAGATTCGCCACTTCGGCGTCGCCCGGCGGACAGCGCAGCGCGTCGAGCGCCTGCTCAACCTGGGTATCGAGATCCCAAAGGCCCTGGGCCTCGATCTCGTCCTGCAGCTTGGCCATCTCGTCGGCGGTCTCGTCCGAGTAATTGGCGGCGAGCTCGTTGTAGCGGTCGACCAGCGCCTTTTTCTCCGCCACCCCCTCCATGGCATTGCCGAGCACGTCCTTCTCGGCGTCGAGCTCCGGCTCCTGGGCGAGGTAGCCGACACGGATACCGTCGGCAGCCCAGGCCTCGCCGACGAAGTCCTCGACCTCCCCCGCCATGATCTTGAGCAGCGTCGATTTACCCGCGCCGTTCAATCCGACCACGCCGATCTTGGCGCCGGGGAAGAACGACAGCGAAATGTCCTTCAGGACCTGCTTGCCCCCCGGATAGGTCTTGGAGAGCTTGTGCATGTGATAGACGTGTTGGGGGTTCGCCACCGGGCGCTCCTCGGGTTGCAGATGATAGGGAGTTGCGCGCCTTTTAGCCCAGGCGACCCCGATGCCTCAAGCGATCTTGCTAATATCGGTCCTGGAGCTCCGCATTTCGAATGACTGAGCTCGAATTCGCAGTACGAGAAGCCGCCGCGAGCGATCTGCCGGCCATTTCGCGGGTTCGCACGTCCGTGCGCGAGAACCACCTGAGCGTCGAGCAGCTCAGGGACCGCGGCATCACCAACGAGAGCGTCGCCGCCTCATTCCTCACGGACTCCAAGGGCTGGGTTGCCGAGCATGGGCGGGAGATCGTTGCGTTCGCCATTGCCGACCGCGCCGCCCAATCGATCTTTGCGCTCTTCGTCCATCCCGACTACGAGGGTCGCGGCCTTGGCAGCCGCCTCCTCGATCTGGCGCTGCACTGGCTGCAGCAAAACGCCGTCTCCCGCGTCTGGCTGACCACGGGACCAGACACCAAGGCCGCTCGCTTCTACGAGCATCGCGGATGGACAGTCGTCGGACCGGACGCGCATGGCGATGTGCGCTACGAGTTGGAGCTTACGAAGCTGGAGAGGCGGCAATGAGCACATTCGCCTACAAGGCACATCGTCGAATATGGGTCGGTTTCATCGCGGGCGTGCTGGCGCTATCGTGCGGCTCGCAGCCCATGGCCCAGGTCCCGCCCAGCGCCACCGAGATCGCCGCTTACACCGGCCTGCACGCGGCCGCCGCCAAGGGCGACGCCGCCGGGATCGCCCGCCTCGCCTGCTCGGGCGCCGACGTCAACGCCCGCGACAGACACGGCCGCACGCCGCTGATGGTCGCCGCTCACGGCCGGCACGTCGCGGCAGCCAAGGCTCTGATCGATGCCAAGGCCGACCTCAACCTGCTCGACAGCCAAGCCTACGACGTCATCACCATCGCCGCGGTCGCAGACGATGTACCCATGCTCGAGCTGGCGCTCGCCTCCGGCGGCAATGCGCGCGCCATCACCAGCCCCTACAAGGGCACCGCACTGATAGCGGCAGCCCACCTCGGCCATGCCAAGGTGGTCGAGGCGCTGATCGCTGCCAGAGCCCCGCTCGACCACGTCAACAACCTCGCCTGGACCGCGCTCATCGAGGCGATCGTGCTGGGCGATGGCGGCCCGCGCCACCAGGCGACCGTCGAGGCGCTGGTCAAGGGCGGCGCCAATCTCGATCTGGCGGACGGCCAGGGCGTGCGCCCCCTCTCGCTGGCGCACAGCCGCGGCTATAAGCGCATCGCCGAGATGCTGGAGCGCGCCGGCGCCAAGCCCTGACCCCAATCGCGGACCATGCTAGGGTGCGGACCAATTTGCGGCTGGTGCCCGTGAGCCCTACAGACGAAACCCCATGGCCGACAAACGCCTCGTCTATTTCGCCGACCCCATGTGCTCGTGGTGTTACGGCTTCTCGCCCGTCATCGGCGCGATCGCCGAGCGCTTCGAGGAGCGCATGCCCCTCGAAGTCGTCATGGGCGGCCTGCGCGCCGGCACCACGTCACCGATGCGCCCGCAGGACAAGGACTATATCCGCAACGCCTGGACCCAGGTGAATGGCGCGACCGGCCAGCCCTTCGACTTCGCCTTCCTGGAGCGCGACGGCTTCGTCTACGACACCGAGCCCGCCTGCCGCGCCGTTGTCACCGTGCGCCGGATGATGCCGAAGCTGGCGCTGGCCTTCATGGGCCGCGTCCAGCAGGCCTTCTACGCCGAGAATCGCGACATGACCTCGCCCGATGAGATCGCCGCCGTCGCCGAGGAAGCCGGCCTGGAGCGTGAGGCATTTGCCGACGCCTTCCTTGCACCCGACACACGCAACGAGACCTTCCGCGACTTCCTCACCGCCCAGCAGCTCGGCATCCACGGCTTCCCGACGCTGATCGCCGGCAGCGAAGCGGAGGGCTACGCGCTCGTCACCAACGGCTACCGGCCGCTCGATGACATTCTGGAGCCCATGGAGCGCTGGTGGGCCGCCGGCGCGCCCGTGAAGGCCACGCCCCAGCAACAACACTGACATCCCGGGAGGACTTTCATGTCGACCACGACCCTCGAGCCCTACGCCGTCGTCGCCTACAACAGCGCCTGGGACTCCGAGAACAAGATCCACGACGACGAGGTCGCGCGCCGCTTCGGCTTCTCGGGCGGCCTCGTGCCCGGCGTCGACGTCTACGCCTACATGGCCCACGCACCCGTGACACGCTGGGGCCGAGACTTCCTCGCGCGCGGCACCCTGGAGGCACGCTTCCACAAACCCGTCTACGAGGGCGAGACCGCGACGGTGGCCGCCAAGGAGGCAAATGGCGGTCTCGACATCGAGGTGATGAGCCGCGGTGAGCTCTGCGCCACCGGCCATGCCGCCATGACGGGCACCAAGCCGCCCGCCCTCGATGCCTTCGCGGCCGTCCACGCCGTCGCGGAGCGCTCCCCGGCCGACGAGGTCTCGCTGCCGATTGGCCGCGCGCTCGGCATCCGCCCGCTCGACATCACTAGGGAATGGGCGGCCAAGTACGTCGCCGACGTGCGCGAGCGCGACCCGCTCTATGGGCGCGAGGACCTGTCGCATCCGGGCCAGCTGCCGCGCCTCTTCAACTGGGCTCTCACCCACAACGTCGTGCTTGGCCCATGGATTCACGTCGGCAGCAAGGTCGACCACTTCGCCGCCGCCAAGGTCGGCGACGAGCTGACGGTGCGCGCCAAGGTAACCGCCAACTACGAGAAGAAGGGCCACCGCTTCGTCGACCTCGACGGCCTCGTCATCGCCAACGGCACGACCCCCATCGCCCGCATCTCCCACACCGCCATCTATCGCCCGCGCGGGCTGTAGGTTGGGTTAGCGCGAAGCGCGCTACCCAACATTTCTCTTGTCTCGGACTGTTGGGTTACGCGCTTCGCGCCGACCCAAACTACAACTCCCCAAGCTACTCTCCCGGCGCCCGCGAATGCGCGCTCACCGGCACCGACCGGCCGGAAATCTCATCCCCCGCATCCGCCGGCAGCCGCAGCATCAGCAAAGCCGAAGCCATCGACATCAGACCCACCGCAACGAACGCGGCAGCAAAGTCCTGGGTCTGAGGCGTCGCGTGCCCGCGCAGCGCCTCCGACGTCTCCACGACCATCGCGCCGACCGCCACGCCGAAGCTCACCGACACCTGCTGCGCCACGCTCGCCATGCTGGTCGCCGACCCGACCTGCCGCGACTCGACCTCGGCGTAGGTGATCGCGGAGAGGCTCGTGAACTGCAGCGAGCGCAGAAAGCCTCCGCACAGCAGCACACCGATGATGACGAGATGCGGCGTCGCCGGCGTGAACAGTGCCGAGGCGAGCAGCACCAGCGATGCCAGCACGCCATTGACGAGCAGCAGCCTGCGGAATCCGAACCTGTGCAGGATGCTTCGCGCGAGCGGCTTCACCGCGAACGCGCCGAGCGCACCCGCAAACGTGAGCATGCCCGACTGCAACGCATCGAGCCCGAACGCAAGTTGCAGCATCAGCGGCAGCAGGAATGCACTGGCGCCCACGCCGAAGCGGAAGAACAGCCCGCCCGCGATCCCGATCTCGAATGTGCGCAGACGTAGCAGCCGCAAATCGAGCAGCGGCCTCGTCACGCGCAGCGCATGCCGCGCATATAGGCCGAGTGCGATGGCACCGCCGACCACACACCCGACGGCCACCTCCGGAGGCGCGATGCGTCGTCCCAGCATCGCCGTGCCGAGGATCAGGCCGCCGAGCCCCGATGCCGCGAGCAGGAACCCCACCCAATCGAGCGGCGGCGTCTCCTCCTTGATCTCGGGGATGAACAGCGTCGCCAGGATGATGCCGAGGATGCCGATCGGGATGTTGACGAAGAAGATCCAACGCCAGTCGGTGTAGGTGACGATCAGCCCGCCGAGTGGCGGCCCCAGTATCGGCCCGATCAGCGCCGGCATGGCGATGAAGGAGAGCGCAGCCACGAGCTCGCCCTTGGGCACGGCGCGGATCACGACCATGCGCCCGACCGGCACCATCATGGCGCCGCCGATCCCCTGCACGGCGCGCCAGAACACGAACTCGCCGAGCGAGCTCGAGTATGCGCAGCCGATGGAGGCGGCCATGAACACCGTCAACGCCAGCCGGAACGTCGTGCAGGCGCCGACGCGATCGGCCACCCAGCCGCTGACGGGGATGAACACCGCGAGGCTCACCAGGTAGGAGGTCACGGCGAGTTTCAGCGAGATCGGGTCGAGCCCAAGATCGCGCGCGATCGTCGGCAGCGCCGTCGCCAGGATCGTGTTGTCCGTGTTCTCCATGAACAGCGCGGTGGCAACCACGAGCGGGACGATGGGGAACGCCATGGCGTCAGGCCTCGCTGCCGGCTGCGGCAGGCGCCGCGCCCAGCATCTGGCGCCGCTTGAGCCAGCGCCGCGCGATCTCGCCGGCGATGGTCTCGGAGGAGTTGAGCGGCGCATACTCCCAAGTCTCGAGCCGCTCGAAACGCTCCGGCATCGGACGCGTGGCCCCGTGATTGCGCAGAGAATCGTGAAAGCGCGTGAACTTGACCGAGCCGCCCTCGGGCTCGAACACATAAACGGGCTTGCCCGTGGCGCAGGGCTCGCCGGTCATGTTGAGGGAGTCCGCCGGCGCGATAAAGGCATCGGCGTGGGCCAGGAACTGCGGATAGGGATTCGCGCCGGTGCCGTCCCAGAGAATGCGGGGCGCCCCCTCCGTTGCCTCCCGCACGAAGTCCGTCACCGCCTCGGGCGTGCGCCGCGACGGCGTGATGAGGAGGCTGGCTCCGAGCCGCACCAGCGATTGCAGTGCGGAGGCGAGGCGCGCCATAGCGGCAGGCGTGTAGTGGTAATCGCCATTGGGGCCGCCGAGCATCACGGCAACGCGCGGCCGTGGCAGCCCCGCGATACCTGGCAGCACGGACGCGCGCAGCTGCTGCAGGCGCCGCGCCGTGAAGCTGTGCGGGGCGGTCAGAGTGGTGATCACGTTGGGCCCCCGCCGCGTATCGTGCTCGGGCACCCAGAAAAGATCGGCAGCGCTGGGGCCCACCTTCGGGTTCTGCAGAATAATCGTATAGGTGGCAAGGCGCGCTGCCCGCTTGAGCCTGCGGATATAGGGCGTGGTAAGGCGGCCGATCGAGATCGCGAACTCGGGCCACGGCGGGCGGAATTGGCTATCGGTTGTGCCAAACCGCTCCGCGGGATCGACCGGACCCCAGGGCGAGAGCAGCTTCCAGATGCCCCTGGGATCGACCGATTTGACCTCATAGTTAAGCCCCAAGGCGTCGAACACACCCCGCGTCTGCACGTCGTTGCCGGTCTTTCCGTCACTGATGATCCAGCCGGTCTTGCCGGCGACGGCTTCGCGCGCTTCAATCATTCGTTTCCCCAGGACTGGGCTTTTATGTCGCGTGTGAGAAACAAAGTTGCCTTAGCGCCGCAGCTGCGTCAGATTCGCCACAAAGGCCCGGGAGTCTTAGCCCTATGCGCGCGCGCCTCGATGCTACCGATTGGCGCATCTTGAAAGAGCTGCAGGCCAACGGACGCATCAGCAATGTCGAGCTCGCCCGCAAGGTCGGCATCTCGCCGCCGCCCTGCCTGCGGCGCGTGCGCGCACTGGAGCAGGCCGGCATGATCTCCGGCTATTTCGGCATGCTCGACGAGAAGACGGTGGGTTTCGAGGTCATCGCTTTCGCGATGGTGGCGCTCCACAGCCAGTCCGAGACCGATCTGCGCGCCTTCGAAAACCGCGTGTTGGCGTGGCCGCTGGTGCGCGAATGTTACATGCTCTCCGGCGAGAGCGACTTTTTGCTCAAGTGCGTTGCCCCCGATCTGACCTCATTTCAGGATTTCATCATCCAGGATCTGACCGCGGCGCCCAATGTGGCCGGCGTCAAGACGACGCTCGTCCTGCGCCGCGTGAAGTTCGAGCCTGGCGTGCCCGTGGCACTGGCGCAGCGACGTCAGATGCGCTGAGCGGCGCGCGTCGACACCAATTGCGGCAAATCTGCGCCGCTCCTCCATCGGAATATTAAGACCCGGGAATTAACCGCTGGGAGGATTCGTTGTCATTGGGACTCGCGGGGAGGCAGGCGCGTGACGGACGAGCTCCGCACTCGGATGGTAGAGTTGTTGCCGCGTTTAAGGCGCTTTGCTGTTGCCCTCACAGGAGACTTGGATCAGGCCGACGATCTCGTCCAGGAAACCTGTATGCGCGCCTTGTCGCGGGTGGAGCAATGGCAACCAGGGACACGGCTCGACAGCTGGATGTACCGAATCGCTCAAAACCTGTGGCTAGATCGCGCCCGTGCCCGCAAAGTGCGGGGCGAGCAGGTGAATGTAGAGGCCGCGGAGGCGCTGGCGGGCACCGACGGGCGTGATGTCGTCGAGAGCCGCCTCACGCTGCAGGCCGTCAGCGCGGCGCTGGGGCATCTCCCCGCCGAGCAGCGGGTGCTGATCGCGCTCGTGTGCATCGACGGGCTGTCCTACAAGGAAGCCGCCGACATCACCCAAACACCCATTGGCACCGTGATGAGCCGGCTCGCCAGGGCGCGCCGCGATCTGCATGCCCGCCTCGAGGGTCAGGCGCAGCGCGGGGGCCCTCGCCCTCCAATCCCCGAAGCGGGGAGCTGCACATGAGCGACCCTCTCGACGACAGGCCGCCCGACAGTCCATGCCTCGGCGCCGCGGTCACGGACGAGGAGATCATGGCCTACGCCGACGGCGTGCTCGCGGACGAGCGGCTGCCCGCCGTCAGGGAGGAGCTCGCCAACAATCCCGAGCGGATGAAAACGCTGGAGGCCTACCTCAAGACGAAGGAGGCGATGGCACACGCCCTCGGCCCCATCCTCGTTGCGACGGTTCCCGAGAGGCTGCGGGACACCATCCACGAACTCGCGGCCTCGCCAGCGCCGGCACGCGGCCTTGGGGCCCTGCTCAGATCCGCCGTTGGAGGGCACCTGTTCGCAAAACTCCGCGTGCCCATGCTCGCCGTCGCCGCCCTCTGCCTGGTCTTCCTCGGCGCTTGGCTCGGCGACTACGCGATGCGCCATGCCAATCCGCAACCCGAGCGCCAAGAGCTCGTGCGGTGGGAACCGCGAGGTCTCCTCGCTCAGCCACCGCTACAACGTGCGCTCGAAGGGACGCCGAGCGGGGAGGAGACCAAGCTCTCCGATCGCCTTTCGATCAAGCCCGTGGCCACGCTTCGCACCAACGACGGGATCTGGTGCAGGGAGTTCGACGTGCTTCACGGCGGCAGGCCGGGCGGCCGCTCGCTCGCCTGCCGCGGCAACGACGGCGCTTGGCTCGTCCCGGTGCCCGGGGTGCTCCAACCAAAGGAGTATGGCGTGGCCGGGGGGTCGGCACAGGGCCAGTCTCCGCCGATTGATCTGGGCAAGGCGGTACTCGAAGGCGCCAAGAAAGTTCTCTCGGGTACCGCGGTCGGTCGCGACAAAGAGCTAGACCTCATCGGACAACGCTGGCGGGAGACCCCCTGAGCCTTGTTGCGCAGCCATCCGGAAGCTTTTGACCCATCGGAGGGTCACAAGACGCAGTGCCGGCGATCGCCCGTGACAGAGCCCGCCATGCAAGGGGCTCTCGGCGCAATTGCCGGCCAAAGTTTGATCGGGCCCGCGTGGCTGATACCCCGCACCTCAGGTGCGTGGTCCCGATCGAAGGCGGGACCAGGCGGCACCGGCCCTTTCCGTGCCTGCCTGGGCCCGCTCCTATTCGATCTGTCTCGGGGCCGCACGGCATCCCCGCCGCCGGACGCGGCGGGAGGCGGTTGCAAGAGACCTGGATGCGACGCACGCGCGTGAGCCCGACCGAGCCGCGCCATCATTGCAGGCGCGTCAGCGGAAGGATGCCGGCCTGACGTCGGCCAGCCAGCCCTCCGCGGGCGCAGCAGCGCGCGGGACCACCTTTGCCGCCCAGGACTGAGGCTGGTCCTTCGGCATGCAGTCCGGGGGCGCCTTGATCAGACCTCGACCATAGGTCTCGCGCTGGCTCTTGCTGTCACCGTCCTCGATCTTGTCGACATAGAAGCCGGCAAGCGTCGTCTCCTTGGGATCGAGGGCAAAACGCCTGGCCACGATCTGCGCCTTCAAGGCACTGTTCTTGTAGGTGACGGCGGCAATCGCAGTGACGAACGGCGCGGCAAAGGAGGTTCCGCTCAGCATGCCCTCGCGGTCGTTGGGCAGCGCCGTCCAGATGCGCACGCCAGGTGCGGCCACGTTGATGTAACTGCCGCGATTGGCGTCGCGGTAGCCCTTGGCGTTGGAATCGACCGCCGTCACCGCGATCACCTCTGGATAGGCCGCAGGATAGCCCGGCGGAGCGCTGGGCCCGCCGTTGCCTGCGGCCGCCACAAACACGATGCCCCGGCGCTTGGCCAGATAGGCAATGCGGCTGTGCAGAACATCGTCGTAGGGCCCGACGAGGCTCAGGTTGATGATCTGAGCGCCATGCTCGTAGAGCCGCTGCAGCGCCTCCAGCAGATGCAGCGTGTCGGTCACCGGCCGGCCGCGTGAATTGGCGAAGAAGGCGTCAGCGACCAGGAAATCGGCATCGGGGATGAGCCCAGGCGTGCTGCTGGTAGCCGCGCCCGCCAGCAGCGAGAGCACGCCCGTGCCGTGCCAGTTCGGCGCCCTGTCGACCTTGTCCTGCGGAGACATGACAATGGTCGGCTCCGGCATGTTGCCGCGCTTGGTGAAGGCAGGATGCGCGCGATCGAAACCAGTATCGATCACGCCAACCTTCACCCCCTTCGCGCATGCCGACAAGTGATCCTTCCAGCCGACCACCCTTCGGCCGTAGCAGCGCTCGGTGGTGCAGCCAACGGACGAACCGACGGGCACTTCGCCCTCGATCGCAACATTGTCGAGGACGTGTCGATAGGGCTCATGGAAGAAGTTGAACGCAAAGCCCTGCTGAGGAAACTCCTCCCCGAGGCCGCGCAGGATCTCATAGGCCTCGCGCTGCGGTGGCAGCAGGATGCGCGTCAGGCCCGCTCTCGATCGCTCCTGAATTTCGTAGCCGAGCTGTTCCACGCGTGCCCGCGCAGCGGGTGACAGCTTGTCGGTGAGGATCTCGTTCTTGCGGTAGCTGTTGGGCGGCGGCGGCACGTTGGCGCCATGCGAGATGATGGGCACGCTGGGACCGGCTTCGGGCTTGGGGACCGCCTTGTCGGCTGCGGATTTCACCAACGGCTGCGCCCCGGGCTCGTTGTCCCGCGGCAGGACACCGACCCGCATAGGCTGATCGGCGCTGGCGTTTCCTGCGAACACCGGCATCGCGGGCTCCGCGGCCCTGACAGGCGCGGGCGTCGCCACGACAGGAGCTGGCGGCAAGGGTGGCAGGGTCGGAGCCGGCACCACAAACACTGGCGTCTTCGTGGGCTTGGGACTAGGCGTCGGCGCCGGAGTCGGCTTGGCGGCGGGTTTCGCTGCAGTCGGCGTCGGGGCTGCCGGTTGCGGCGGGGCGAACACGGGCTTTGGCTTGCTTTGTCCCGGGGGCTTGTGCGGCGGCTTGGCGGTAGCTCCCGGTGACGGCGGCCTGGGCGGAGGCGGCGGTGGCCTGTTGTCCCTGTCCTGCCGATGAGCGTGCCTGCGTCCCGCTTCCACGGAGGCGCTAAACAGGCCCGCGGACAAGGCAACCACGATCAAGCTGAGGCCGCACCAGCCTGGCAACGTCGCTGCAAGGTAACGAAAACGCGGAAACATGCTTTGGCCGCCCCCAACGGCCATCCCCAGCTCACAGTAGTCAAAATATCAAATTGGGCCTCTCTTGGACCATCACACCACAGCTTGTGGGAAAAGTATGCCGGCTGGGCTGCGGCCGAATCAAGCTGATCGGGCATCCCACAGCGCGGACGCGGCAAGAGTATGGCGCAATTGCCATCCTCTCGCGTGAAGCTCGGAATGTCGCCGGAGACCGGGGGCCGCCTACTTGAACTCGACCTTTAGGACCTCGTAGCTGCGCGTCCCCCTCGGGGTCGTCACCTCGGCGCTCTCGCCTTTCGACTTGCCGATCAGTGCACGCGCAATAGGCGAGGTGATGGAGATCTTGCCCTCGCGTACGGCAGCCTCGTGCTCGCCCACGATCTTGTATTTGACCTTGTCGCCGGAGTCCTCGTCCTCGAGCGTCACCGTGGCGCCGAATTTCACAGTGCTTCCCGAAAGCTTGGCGGGATCGATGACCTCGGCACGGGACAGCTTGTCCTCGAGCTCGGCCACCTTGGCCTCGTTCAGCCCTTGCGCGTCCTTCGCCGCGTGATATTCGGCGTTCTCGGACAGGTCGCCGTGATCGCGAGCCTCCGAGATCTGCTGAATGATGCGCGGACGCTCTTCGACCTTGAGGCGGTGCAGCTCGGTCTCGAGCTTCTTGAACCCCTCAATGGTCATCGGCACCTTTTCCATGGGCCTCGCTCACATTCTCCTGCGGGCCGGCGCTGACGCGGCCGGCACCAACTGACTAGTCTCACTCAGTCCTTTGGGTTTGGCCAGCCCTTGTTTGCGGGGGGCAAGCCGCTGCATCCTCAGGATGCGTTATCAACAAACGACTGTAACGGCGCCACCGCAACGGTTCCCGTCGCCAGCGCCTTGATGGCCTGAGTCGCTGCCAGCGCACCAGCCAAGGTTGTATAATAAGGAATATGGTACAGCAAGGCAGTACGCCGAATGTCCTTCGAGTCGGAGAGCGCCTTGGCGCCCTCGGTGGTGTTGAAAACCAGCTGTGCCGCGCCGTTCTTCATGAGGTCGACGATGTGCGGTCGCCCTTCCAGCACCTTGTTGACCTGCTCGCACGGTATGCCGTGGGCTGCCAATGCCCGGCGCGTGCCGCGGGTGGCAAGGATGCGGAAGCCGAGGTCGACAAGATCGCGCATGGCCCCGAGGATGCCCTCCTTGTCCGCGTCCCGCACCGACACGAATACCGAGCCGCTGCGCGGCAGGATGTTGCCCGCGCCGAGCTGGCTCTTGGCGAAGGCCATGGCGAAGTCGCGGTCGATGCCCATGACCTCGCCGGTCGAGCGCATCTCGGGCCCCAGGATGGTATCGACCCCGGGGAACCGCGCGAACGGAAACACCGCTTCCTTGACGGCGACGTGGGCGAGCTTGCCGCTCTTGAGATTGAAGGCTGCCAGCGGCTCCCCGTTCATGATGCGCGCGGCGATGCCGGCGATCGGCCTGCCGATCACCTTGGCGACGAACGGCACCGTGCGCGAGGCCCGCGGGTTGACCTCGAGGATGTAGATCTCTCGCCCCTTCACCGCATACTGCACGTTCATCAGGCCGACGACCTTGAGCGCCAGCGCCAGGTCTCGGGTCTGCTTCTCGAGCCGCACCAGGATCGAGGACGCGAGGGAATGGGCGGGCAGCGAGCAGGCGCTGTCCCCGGAATGAATGCCCGCCTCCTCGATGTGCTCCATGATGCCGCAAACAAAGGTGTCGCGACCGTCCGAGAGACAGTCGACGTCAACCTCGATGGCGTCGGCAAGATAGCGGTCGACGAGCAGTGGGCGATCGGCAGAAACGATGAGCTCGGAGGGCTGATCGAGCGTGGCCGACAGACGCGCCACGTAGCGGTCGATCTCGGCGCCATCGGCCACGATCTCCATGGCCCGCCCGCCCAGCACATAGGACGGGCGGATCATGACGGGATAGCCGAGCCGATCGGCGACGCTGCGTGCTTCCGCGGGCGTGCGGGCAATGCCGCTCTCGGGCTGCTTGAGCGAGAGCTTGTCGACCAGAACCTTGAACCGGTCGCGGTCCTCCGCGAGGTCTATGGCGTCGGGCGAGGTGCCGAGGATCGGCACGCCCGCCTCCTCCAGCGCCTCGGCGAGCTTGAGCGGCGTCTGCCCGCCGAACTGCACGATCACGCCCTTGAGGCGGCCCTTCGACTGCTCCACGGCGATGATCTCGAGCACGTCCTCCGCCGTGAGCGGCTCGAAGTAGAGCCGGTCGGAGGTGTCGTAGTCGGTCGAGACCGTCTCGGGGTTGCAGTTGACCATGATGGTCTCGGTGCCGGCCTTCGACAGCGCGAAGGCGGCATGGCAGCAGCAGTAGTCGAACTCGATGCCCTGGCCGATGCGATTGGGACCGCCGCCGAGGATCACGACCTTGTCGCGCGCCGAGGGCTCCGCCTCGTCGTGCGGACGCTCCTCCTGCTCGCCCGTCTCCGACATGACGAGCCCGCGCTCGTAGGTGGAGTACATGTAGGCGGTCGGTGAGGCGAACTCCGCCGCGCACGTATCGACGCGCTTGAACACCGGCCGGACCCCGAGCGCGATGCGGCGGGCGCGCACCTCGGATTCGCTCGTCCCCGCCAGCTTGGCTAGCCGCGGATCCGAGAAGCCCATCGCCTTGAGCTCGCGGAGCTGCTGGGCCGATGCGGGCAGCCCATGCGCCTCGACGCGTGCCTCCATGTCGATGATCTCCTGGATGCGCATCAGGAACCAGGGATCGATCTTGCAGGAGGTGTATATCTGCTCGTGGTCGACGCCGAGCCGCATGGCCTTGGCGACCTTGAGCAGGCGGTCCGGCGTCGGGGTGCCGAGCGCGGCGCGGATCACGTTCTTGTCGTCGCCTTGGCCCAGACCCCACAGCTCGATGTCGTCGAGCCCCGTCAGCCCGGACTCCAGGCCCCGCAGTGCCTTCTGCAGGCTCTCGGCGAACGTGCGGCCGATCGCCATCACCTCGCCCACCGACTTCATGGAGGTGGTCAGCGTGCGCTCGGCGCCGGGAAACTTCTCGAACGCAAAGCGCGGGATCTTGGTTACGACGTAGTCGATGGTGGGCTCGAAGGAGGCAGGCGTGGCGCCGCCCGTGATGTCGTTCTCGAGCTCGTCCAGCGTGTAGCCGACCGCCAGCCTGGCCGCCACCTTGGCGATCGGGAACCCGGTCGCCTTGGAGGCAAGCGCCGAGGAACGCGACACGCGCGGGTTCATCTCGATGACGACGAGGCGGCCGTCGGCGGGGTTGACGGCAAACTGGACGTTGGAGCCTCCGGTCTCCACCCCGATCTCGCGCAGCACCGCGATAGAGGCGTTGCGCATGATCTGGTATTCCTTGTCGGTCAGCGTGAGCGCCGGCGCGACCGTGATCGAGTCGCCCGTGTGCACGCCCATGGGATCGACGTTCTCGATGGAGCACACGATGATGCAGTTGTCCGCGTGATCGCGGACCACCTCCATCTCGAACTCCTTCCAGCCGAGCACGCTCTCCTCGACCAGCACCTGGTGCGCAGGCGAGGCATCGAGCCCGCGCTCGATGATCTCGGCGAACTCCTCCCGGTTGTAGCCGACGCCGCCGCCCATGCCGCCAAGCGTAAAGGAGGGCCGCACGATCGCGGGCAGGCCGACGTGCTCGAGCGCCCGCATCGCCTCCTCGCGGTTGTGGGCGAGCATCGACTTGGGCGTCGCAAGGCCGATCCTAGTCATCGCCTCGCGGAACAGGAGCCGGTCCTCGGCCATGGCGATCGCCTCGGCCTTGGCGCCGATCATCTCGACCCCGAACTTGGCGAGCACGCCTGCCTTGTCGAGCGCCAGCGCGGTATTGAGCGCGGTCTGCCCGCCCATGGTGGGCAGCAGGGCGTCGGGACGCTCGGCAGCGATGATCTTGGCGACCACCTCCGGCGTGATCGGCTCGATGTAGGTGGCGTCCGCCAGCTCCGGGTCCGTCATGATCGTGGCCGGATTGGAATTGACCAGGATGATGCGGTAGCCCTCGGCTTTCAGCGCCTTGCAGGCCTGGGTGCCCGAATAGTCGAACTCGCAGGCCTGTCCGATGACGATGGGGCCCGCGCCGATGATGAGGATGGACTTGATATCCGTGCGCTTCGGCATGACGCCGCTTCATATTGCAGCGCAATGGGCTTGGCTATAGCCGCCGCGCGGCTCGCACACGTTCAATTGGCCGCAGCAGCAGTGGATGCCTACTCGATCTTCAAGTCACCGAGCTTCAGGGTGACGGAGGGCAAGAGCAGCGGCACAAGGACTTGGCTTGGCTCTACATCCACCGCACTGCCGTAGCCGGAGGCGGACGGATCGCGATGGACGCGCGTGACCAAGGTCCGTGCATTGACGACCCAATACTCGCGCGCACCTAGCGCCGCATAGGTGTTCGCCTTCACCGTGGTATCGAACCGCAGGCTCGAATACGCGACCTCGATTACGAGGTCGATATCCCCCGGGCGGGTCGAGGTCGGGCTGAAGCCCTTCTTGCCTAGCAGGAAATCGGGCTCACAATAGTTGACGCCGTCCGCGCGCCAGCCAGGCTCGGCATGGTAGTCGATAGCATCCGGCAAATTTCGGCGGAGCCAGTTGTGCAGCGCGGCGCGCACGATCTCGTGCCGGTTGCCCTTTGGCGACATCGGAACCAGCTCCCCCCCAATGAGCTCGATCCTGTCCTCTTCCGTGAATATGCCGAGCTCTGCCAGTCGCTCGAACTCGGCCACGGTCCAGCGCAATCTCGGCACGCCTTCGGCAGCCTGTGTAGTCGGGCGAACTCTAGGTTGGCGCGGGATCTCATTCATGCTCGCGAACCTAGCAAAGAGTGCTGAGGTACGAAAGACTAGCCGGATGCCCTATTTGTCGCCCTCCGGCTTGGCCGGCAGGCCCTTCTGTTCGCGCATCAGGTTGACGAAGCGGGTGAAGAGGTAGTGGCTGTCCTCCGGGCCCGGCGAGGCCTCGGGGTGGTACTGCACCGAGAACACCGGCTTGCCCTTCAGCCTCAACCCGCAGTTGGAGCCATCGAACAGCGAAACGTGCGTCTCCTCGGCCTCCTTGGGCAGGCTGTCGCGGTCGACGGCGAAGCCGTGGTTCATGGAGGTGATCTCGACCTTGCCGGTCGTGAAGTCCTTGACGGGATGATTGGCGCCGTGGTGACCCTGGTGCATCTTCTTGGTGGTGCCGCCGATGGCGATGCCCAGCATCTGGTGGCCGAGGCAGATGCCGAACACAGGCAGGCCTGACGCCACCAGCTTCTTGATCTCGGGCACCGCGTACTCGCCCGTCGCCGCGGGGTCACCGGGGCCATTGGAGAGGAACACTCCGTCGGGCTTGCGCTCCAGAATCTCCTCCGCGCTCGTCTTGGCCGGCACCACCGTCACCTCGCAGCCCGCCGAGGCGAGGCAGCGCAGGATGTTGCGCTTGAGCCCATAGTCGACGGCAACGACGTGGAGGTCGGGCTTTTCCTGCCGGCCGTAGCCCTTGCCCCACACCCAGCGCGTCTCGTCCCAGGTGTAGCTCTGGCCTGCCGTCACCTCCGGCACCAGGTCCATGCCGACGAGGCCGGGCCAGGCCGCCGCTTCGGCTTTCAGCCTATCGATGTCGAATTTCCCCGACGGCTCGTGGGCGATGACGCCGTTGGGCATGCCCTTCTCGCGGATGCGGGCGGTAAGCGCGCGGGTGTCGACGCCCGTGATGGCGATGATGCCGCGAGCCTTGAGCCACTGATCGAGGGTCTCGGCGGCGCGGTAGTTGGAGGGTTGGGTCACCTCCGCGCGCAGCACACAGCCGCGCACGCCCGAGCGCATCGCCAGGTTGGAGGTTTCGGTATCCTCCGGGTTCGTCCCGACGTTGCCGATGTGGGCGAAGGTGAAGGTGATAATGTGCCCGGCGTAGGAGGGGTCGGTCAGGATCTCCTGGTAGCCGGTGATGGCCGTATTGAAGCATACCTCGCCCACCGCCGATCCCGTGGCGCCGAGGCCCTGACCGGCAATCAACGTGCCGTCAGCCAGCACCAGGCGGCCCGTCAGGGGGGTCTCCGTCCAGGGTTTGGGATCGAGTGTCATTGCGGTCTCCGTCACCTGCTAGGCGCAACCGCTTGCAGGCCAGTGGCCGCCGACATACATGACTTTCCAAGGCAAAGGAACGACCCCATGCGCGACCGACTGATGGCTGAGACCAGGGCTGCCCTCAAAGCGGGCAACAAGCCCCGCCTGTCCGCCTTGCGGCTCATCAGCGCCGCCCTGCAGCAGGCCGACATCGCTTCCAAGACCTCCGTTCCCGACAGCGAACTGCCCGCCCTGCTGCAGAAGATGATCAAGCAGCGCCGCGAATCGCTTGCCATCTACGAGAAGGCCGGACGCAAGGAGCAGGCCGAGCAGGAGGCGATCGAGATCGCCGTGATCGAAGAGTTCCTGCCCAAGCAGATGTCGGACGCCGAGGCCCGCGAGGCCGTCGCTGTCGCCATCAAGGAGACGGGCGCGGCCGGTCCCAAAGACATGGGGCGCGTGATGGGCGCCCTCAAGCAGCGCTATGCGGGCCAGATGGACTTCGGCAAGGCAAGCGGGCTGGTAAAGGACCTGCTGAAGTAGGCAAACACCCTGTGGAAATTGGTGGCATGGGCCACCGCGGCAGCGTCGCTGAAGGGAATCTTGAGCGAATCACATAAGGACTGCGTATCCAGACCTCGGTGATTCGACCTCGGTGACACGGGCCCCATGCGCTTCCCGCCTTCGCTCCTCGACGATATCCGCGCCCGGCTGCCGGTCAGCCAGGTGGTGGCGCGCAAGGTATCGCTCAAGCGTGCCGGCCGCGAGATGAAGGGGCTTTCCCCCTTCAAGCAGGAGAAGACGCCCTCCTTCTTCGTCAACGACCACAAGGGCTCCTGGTTCGATTTCTCCTCCGGCCAGAACGGCGACATCTTCAAGTTCGTGATGCTGACCGAGGGCCTCTCCTTCCCCGAGGCCGTCGAGCGGCTGGCCGAGGAGGCGGGACTGCCCATTCCGAAGGCAAGCTCGCACGACTTCGAGCGGGAGGACGAGCGTGCCCGGCTCTATACCCTCCTCGAGGCCGCAGCCCGCTTCTTCGAGGAGCAGCTGACCAGGGGGCTTGGCGGCGAGGCGCGGCGCTACCTCGACAAGCGCGGGCTCACGGCGGCGGCCATCGCCCGCTTCCGGCTGGGCTATGCCCCCAACGACCGCTCCGCGCTGCGCGACCACCTCGCCAAGACCGGCTTCACCACGGCCGAGATGACGTCCTCGGGCATGCTGGTGTCGGGCGAGGACATCCCCGTCGCCTACGACCGCTTCCGTCACCGCATCATTTTCCCGATCGCCGATCTCCGCGGCCGCGTGATCGCCTTCGGCGGCCGCGCGCTCGATCCCGACGCGCCGGCCAAATATCTGAACTCGCCGGAGACGCCGCTCTTCCACAAGGGCGCCAATCTCTACAACGCCCACAATGCCCGCGGCCCCGCCCACAACAAGGGGCAGCTGATTGCGGTCGAAGGCTACATGGATGCCATCGCCCTTGCCGAGGCGGGCTTTCCGCAGACCGTCGCCCCGCTTGGAACGGCGCTCACCGAGGAGCAGGTCAAGCTGCTCTGGCGGCTCGCCCCTGAGCCTATTCTATGCTTCGACGGCGATGCCGCGGGGCGGCGCGCCGCCTTCCGGGCGGTGGAGACCGTGCTGCCGCACTTGCGGCCGGGCTACAGCGTGCGGTTCGCCTTCCTGCCCGAGGGCCTCGACCCCGACGACCTCATACGCCAGCACGGCGCCGCCGCCTTCCAGGACGTCCTCCAGCGCAAGACCGCCGCCCTCTTCGACGTCCTCATGGAGCGGGAGGAACGGAAGGGCGACCCGGCGCTCACGCCGGAGCAGCGGGCTGCCCTGGACACCCGCCTCAGGGCCCTCGTCGCCCGCATCGGCGATGCCGATGTGCGCAGGCATTACGAGTCCGAGCTCAAGGCGACACTGTGGGAGAAGAACCGTCAGACCACGCGTGATCTGGCGGGCTTCGATGGCCGGCGCGACGCTCGCTTCGCCGGCAAGCGTCGCAACAACACTGCGCCCGACTGGCGGGTCGCGGAGCGGGCCCGCGCCGCGGGCCGGCTCAAGAGGCTCCCCCGTGGCGTCAACCCGGCCTCGCTGGCGGTGCGGAGCAACGAACTCGCCGAGCGCACCCTACCGCTGCCAGCGCGCGAGGCCCTGCTCATCGTCACCCTCCTCAACCATCCCTGGCTCCTAGAGGCCCGTTGCGAGGAGGTCGCCGAGCTCGGGCTCACCTCGCCGCCCCTCGCCAGGCTGCGTGATGCCTTGCTCGAGCTCCTGGCAAGGAGCAACGCACTTGACAGGGGGGAGGCGCGCTCCCAACTGACGGCCTTGGGCCTCGATAAGGTGATTGCCATGGCCGAGCGGGCGATCACCCACAGAAGCGATAAGTTTGCGCAAGCCGATACCGACCCCGCCAGCGTGGAGAGCGGGTGGCGGCATGCGCTTGCGCTGCACCAGGCCCAGTTTGGTGTGAAACGTGCACTCGACTCGGCCGAACGCGAGTTTCGGGCGAACCCAGGCGATGAGACCTGGGCCCGCATCGCCGAGCTGCAGCAGAGGCTGGCCGATGGTTTCGAGATGGAAGATACCGGTGCGGCCTAGGATTGGACATCGTTCACCCAGAGCGGCGGCCCATCCCATGGCTTCCTTCGACAGAAACCCAGACGAGCGGGGAATAAATTTGGTGTTTCCCCCGTTGATGGCAGGAAGAAATACTGGCAAGGCGCACGCAAGTTGTGTATGCCAGCGCAGGCCCCTCAATGAAGGCCATGGAGCCATCGGCCCGGCCTTCGCGCTCTCGCAACAGGGGCTTTCCGTGACGATCCAGCGTGGCGGCATGCCGCCCGACGCGAGGTTGCGGCTGTTGTGCTTCGGCGCATCGGTCCTGCAGCGCACGCGAGCCTGAAATTTTCTACCGCGCGCTGCACCGCAGCCGCGTGCTTGGGAGTTATGGAATGGCAATGACCGCGAAGGCTGACGAGCAGACCGCCGCGCCGACCGAGGCTCCGGAGAAGGACAGCCCGCTTCTCGACCTGTCCGATGCGGCGGTTAAGAAGTTCATCAAGACCGCCAAGGCGCGGGGCTTCGTTACGCTCGACGCGCTCAATGCGGTGCTGCCCTCCGAGGAGGTGTCCCCCGACCAGATCGAGGACACCATGTCGATGCTGTCCGACATGGGGATGACCGTGGTAGAGAGCGAGGAGCCCGACGAGGCGCCGGCGCAGGACGGCGAGGACGCCGAGGAGGAGGAGCCGACCAGCCGCGCGGTCGCCGCACCGAGCCTGCCTGCCGTCACCCAGACGCGCGCCGAGCCCACCGAGCGCACGGACGATCCGGTGCGCATGTATCTGCGCGACATGGGCTCCGTGGAGCTGCTCTCGCGCGAGGGCGAGATCGCCATCGCCAAGCGCATCGAGGCGGGACGCGAGGCCATGATCGCGGGCCTGTGCGAGAGCCCGCTGACCTTCCAGGCCGTCATCATCTGGCGCGACGAGCTCAAGGACGCCAAGATCCTGCTGCGCGACATCATCGATCTGGAGGCCACCTACGAGGGCCCCGAGGCCAAGGCCGCGCCGCCCCCGATGCCCGTCGCGCCGCCGCCGGTCGAGGCGCCTCCACCTCCGCCGGCCGCCGCATCGGGCGACGGCGCCGCGGGCGAGGATGGCCAGCCGCGCCCCGAAGGCGAGATGGAGGACGACGAGGACTTCGAGAACGCGCTCTCGCTCGCCGCCATGGAGGCCGAGCTCAAGCCCAAGGTGCTCGAGACCTTCGACAACATCGCCGGCACCTACAAGAAGCTGCGCAAGCTGCAGGACAAGAAGGTCGAGATGCAGGTTGCGAGCGAGCAGTTCTCGCGCCAGCAGCAGAAGGGCTACGACAAGCTGCGCGACGAGATCATCGGCTACGTCAAGAGCCTCTCGCTCAACAACGCGCGCATCGAGAGCCTGGTGGAGCAGCTCTACTCCATCAACAAGCGCCTCGTGGCGCTGGAGAGCCGCCTGATGCGGCTGGCCGACAGCTACGGCGTGCCGCGCCAGACCTTCATCGACGAGTACTTCGGCAACGAGCTCGACCAGGCCTGGATCGAGCGCATGTCGGAGTCGGGCCGCAAGTGGGGCCAGTTCATCAAGCACGAGCGCCGCTCGATCGACCAGATCCGCGACGAGATCCGCACGCTCGCCTCCGAGACGGGCCTCGAGATCACCGAGTTCCGCCGCATCGTCAAGGCCGTGCAGAAGGGCGAACGCGAGGCGCGCCAGGCCAAGAAGGAGATGGTGGAGGCCAACCTGCGCCTCGTCATCTCCATCGCCAAGAAGTACACCAACCGCGGCCTGCAGTTCCTGGATCTCATCCAGGAGGGCAACATCGGCCTCATGAAGGCCGTCGACAAGTTCGAGTATCGCCGCGGCTACAAGTTCTCGACCTACGCCACCTGGTGGATCCGGCAGGCGATCACGCGCTCGATCGCCGACCAGGCGCGCACCATCCGCATCCCCGTGCACATGATCGAGACCATCAACAAGATCGTGCGCACGTCCCGCCAGATGCTGCACGAGATCGGCCGCGAGCCGACGCCGGAGGAGCTCTCCGAGAAGCTCGCCATGCCGCTCGAGAAGGTGCGCAAGGTCCTCAAGATCGCCAAGGAGCCGATCAGCCTCGAGACGCCCATCGGCGACGAGGAGGATAGCCACCTCGGCGACTTCATCGAGGACCGCAACGCCGTGCTCCCCATCGATGCGGCGATCCAGTCCAACCTGCGCGAGACGACGACGCGCGTGCTCGCCTCGCTCACCCCGCGCGAGGAGCGCGTGCTCAGGATGCGCTTCGGCATCGGCATGAACACCGACCACACGCTCGAAGAGGTCGGCCAGCAGTTCTCCGTCACCCGCGAGCGCATCCGCCAGATCGAAGCCAAGGCGCTGCGGAAATTGAAGCACCCGAGCCGCAGCCGGAAGCTGCGGAGTTTCCTGGACAACTGATCGTCAGACCGAAGTAAATGCTGTATTGCTGACAGGCCCTCATTTCGGGGCCTGTTTGTTTATTGGTCGCGGGGATTGCCGTGGGTGGTCTCCTGCACTGGGCGCGATATTCTGGTTACATGAACCAACACCTCCGCCCCACCTCCCTTCCTGCCACGACGCGGGCCGCAGAGGGTCTTGCGCGGCGGCGGTGGAGCGTGGCCGAAATCGAAGCGATGGTGGCCGAGGGCATCATTCTCGAGGACGAGCGGTTCGAGTTGATCGGCGGGGAGGCGGTGCCGATGTCCGGCAGGGGCATCCCGCACGAGGTCGTGAAGGCGGCGCTGCAGCAATACTGGTTCCCCCGTATTGTCGGCAGTCCCATCGACCTCATCACCGAGACCACGCTGCGCGTTGGACAGGACGAGTTCTACGAGCCGGATTTCCTGTTCTGGCCTCGCAGCATCCCGCTCAAGGACCTGGCCGCCGACACGGCGCTCCTCATCGTCGAGGTCGCCGACACGAGCCTGCGCTACGACCTTGGCACCAAGGCCGACATCTACTCCCGGCTCGGCCTTTGCGAGCTGTGGGTGATAAACGCCAATACCCTCGTCACGACCGTCCATCGCGGACCGCAACCCACACGCTACGCGAGTGTGGAGAGCAAGCAGCCGAATGAGCGGATCGAGCCCTCCCTGGCGCCAAGCCTCGCCGTCACCCTCGGCACGCTCGATCTCGGCTGATTGGCTTACGCTGTAGCGCCTTACCTCATGGCTCGTGGGCGAGTCACGTAGGCTCCACCCTCTGGCGCAATCGCACCCAACGACCTCCCGCGAGGCCCCCATGCACATCCTGGCCATCGTCAGCACCGAGGAGACGGAGGCGGCGGTCGCGTGCAGCCTCTCCGGCGCGCGGCTCGCCTATGCGGAGACCGGCGCGCAGGGCGTCGATCTCGCAGTGCGCGGGGCCTTCGACATCATCCTGCTCGACCCGTGCCTGCCGGACATGAGCGGTCCCACGGTCCTGCGCCGGCTAGGGGACGGCGCGGTGAAGGCCCCCGTGCTGATCGTGTCCGACCAGGCCGGTGTCGAGGACATGTCGCGCGGCTTTGGGTTCGGGGCCGACGGCTACGTCAGGACCCCGGTGCGAGGCGACGAACTCGTCGACGCCATCTACCGCGCCGCCGGCCGGCATCCCAATCCCGGCTCCATCATCGAGATCGAGGGCCTCAGGATCGACACGGCGCTGCGATCCGTTCGCATCGACGGCGAGCGCGTCAGGACCCTGTCCGGCAAGGAATACCAAATCCTCGAGCTGCTCGCCCGCCGCCGCGGCGAGGTCGTCACGAAGAAGGACATGATCGAGCACCTCTACGGCGGGATGGACGAGCCCGAGACCAAGATCATCGACGTGTTCGTCTCTCGCATGCGCAAGATCTTGAAGTCGGCCGGGGGTCACCGGCGCGACTACATTGAAACCGTCTGGGGCAGGGGCTACACGCTCAGGGAGCCTGAACCAGATCTCGGTTGACGTGCCCACCGCCCTCTACATCGATGCCGATGCGTGTCCTGTGAAGGAGGAGGCGGTGCGCGTGGCGGAGCGGCACGGGCTCACCATCCACTTCGTGTCGAACGCCTTCATGCGCCTGCCGGAGGGGCCGCTGATCAAGCGCGTCGTCGTCTCCGACGGCCCCGATGCGGCCGACAACTGGATCGCGGAGCGGGTGGGCAAGGGCGACATCGTCGTCACCGCCGACATCCCCCTCGCCGCGCGCTGCCTGAAGGCCGGCGCCCGCACTATCGGGCCGACGGGCAAGCCCTTCACGGAGGCCGGCATCGGCATGGCGCTCGCCATGCGCGACCTCTCCCGCCACCTGCGCGAGACCGGAGAGAGCAAGGGCTACAACGCCAGCTTCACCCGCCAGGACCGCTCCCGCTTCCTGCAGGCCCTGGAAGAAGCCGTCCAGGCCATCAAGCGCGACCGCTAATCTCCCAAAGGCGGGCGGGTTCGGGCGGGTGTCCCGCCCGAGCGGGCGCGGGCGGCAGCCCGCTCGCGCAGCAACCCTCACCCCTCCAGCCGCGATAGCGTATCCCTGGCCGCCCCATTGGCCCCGTTCGCGCCATTGGCCCCGTTCGCACCAGCGGGCGCCCGCGGCAGGACGGGAAGCTCAGGCTCGCGCGGCGGCTCGGCAGCATCGGCGTTGCCCGCGTAGAGACCGGCGAGCGAGGTCGGCTCGCCGTCGACGCCCACGACCCGCGTGCCGTTCTCCTGCACGCTCTTGATTGCGGCGAGGAGGTTGCGCGGCTGATAGCGCTGCCAGCGGCGATTGGCCTTGGTCTCCTCCCAGCGGGCCAGCGCGCTCCAATGCACCATCTCGCCGATCGGACGGGAGTGCGGCCGGATCTGCGGCAGGCGGAAGAAGCGGGCGCGGCCGATCTCGCAGCGGTTGATGAGCCGCACAAGCGGGCGCCAGCGGCTGCGCCAGAACATCCAGCTGCGCTCGTCGTAGAGCTTGCCGCGGTAGTCCGGTCTCAGCTGCCGCGGCCATGCGTCAGCAGGATTGAGCTTCAGCTCGGGGCAATGATGCTGCAGACGTTTCAGTATCCAGTCGAGCGCCAGATCCGACAAGCCCGTATCGTCATATCCGCCTCCAATATTCGAGTGCGAGCCCGGAAACCAAGCCTGCTCCACGCTCTGATATCTGCGGTGCCTGGGCTCGGTCCACACGGAGGCCTCGAACTCCAGGCGGTACTCGTCGATGGCGAGCGCGTGGCAGGAGTGGTCGACGATGCTGCTCACGTCGGCGTCGTGGAACTGCAGAGAGCGCTTGCCGATGCGGCTCATGAAGCTCTTGGGGATGCCGAGCGCGCCGACGGTGTCGAACACGCCTAGGAAGCGCACGCGCGGGTCGGGATGGGTGATGCGCTTGAGGCGCGCGCGATCGGCGGGGAAACGCTGCTTGGGCGGCGTCCTATAGTAGCTCCAGGCGAACTCCTGGTTGGCGGCGTTGCACATGTCCTGGGTCAAGAGGCCGCTCGCGCTCATGAACCCGCACAGGCTGCGCGCCGTGAAGGCGCCGCGCGAATAGCCGAACACGTAGATCCTGTCGCCTGGCTCGTAGAACTGGCACAGGAAGCGGTAGGCGGCCAGCACGTTGGCGCTCAGCCCCTTGCCGAACATGCCCCCGGCGATGCGGTCGATGAGGCCGCCGGTGCCGACGCCGGCGTCGTAGTAGACGCGCTGCTCGGGGGCGCCGGCGGGATTGGGATCTATGATGCCGGCGAGGACGGCGATATTGGTCTGAGGAGCGGGCGCATTGCCGTCGCTCCACGTGCCGTCGAGGCAGATGACCAGGTGCTTCATGGATCGTCAGGGCTCAGCCTGAAAAGTGTTCTGAGCAACATTTGCGAACAGACTTGGGCGCCAATGCGACGCCGACGCCGATGCTGAGCGGCCTCGGGGCTGTTCCTGGCTGCAATCCGCTATTCGATGCAGGTAAGTGAATATATCAGGACTTACGATGCCGCCCGAAAGCCCAACTCAATGCAGGGTCGTCAGCCATATAGCAGCCCGCCGAAAGCCGACCAGGCGAGGCGCGTGCGCGCATGGTGACGGCCGGCAGCATCACAATCGTAAGGCGTGCTTCACTCCCTGAGGACCAGTCTCCCGCCCGGCATGACGCCTCTCCCGGGCCTTGCCGGCTTCGCGATCCTCAAGGGTCTCGTGATCCTGGCCCGTCACCGAAACGGCCGGGCCCAAGGCTCGCGCGCCCACTCCGCCACGCAAAAAAGGCCCCGGTTAGGGGCCTTTGCGATGCCTGCTTTTTGGAGAGAAGACCGCTTTGAACTAGCGGGCTACCTCAGCCTGGTTCACTTCCGGGCCGCCGAGCTTCATAGGCCGGGCTTCCTCACGACGGCAGGCTGCGAGAGCGACCACAGCAACCAGCAGGCCGACAACCGCGATTTTCTTAGCGTCCATGGTGTTCTCCAAAGTGTCCCTAGTCCAAAGCTTGCGCAGTAACCCTATAAACACCGGTTTCGATGCGCAGACCAAGTCAGAACTCGCCGTCGGAGATTGAATCCGACCCCAGCGATGTAAGAATGCAACGGCATCGGTGCAGGGGCCATTTCACCATGCATTGCGCACCTGCTCGCCAAGCGACCACCAACGCCCCAAATCCCGCAGAAAATCTAGCTGTTTAGGTGCCTTGCGCACGCTTCGGATCGGGCGCAGGCGCTGCGGCTGCAATGCCGCACCGCCCTTCGTCGGCTGTCGCGCAGAGGTCTGCCTCGCCTTCCGGCTACTCGGCCGCTTGTTGCGCGACTGTGGGCGAATCGCCGGCCACCGTGGTGCGCC
>JBGGME010000100.1:0-5549 GCA_041288195.1 Hyphomicrobiaceae bacterium | reverse complement strand
TCTCCCACCCGCCTTCCCCTGATTCCCGAGCGGTGCTAATAAGCGGCTTGGAACGATTCCATCATATGGGCGGCCGGGTGCCGCGTGCCGGGGCGACAGGGCCCGGGTGCGCTCGACCTCGGCCAACCTAGCCGACGCGGGAGACGAGCATGGCGCAACGGCCGATCCTGGACGAGAGCTCCGTGGCGCTGACCTTCGACGATGTCCTGCTGGCGCCGCGGCCATCGGATGTGCTGCCGGGCGACGCCGACGTCAGCTCCCGGGTGACGCGCGAGATCAACGTCAAGATCCCCGTCATCTCCTCGGCCATGGACACGGTGACGGAGGGGCGGCTCGCCATCGCCATGGCACAGGCAGGCGGCATCGGCGTCGTCCACCGCAACATGACGCCCGAGGCCCAGGCCGAGCAGGTGGCCATGGTCAAGCGCTACGTCGCCGGCATGGTCGTCAATCCGATCACGATCAGCCCCACCGCCACGCTCGCCGATGCGCTGAGCCTGATGGACGAGCACAAGTTCTCCGGCATTCCTGTGGTGGAGCCCGGCAAGAAGGGCAAGCTCGTCGGCATCCTCACCAACCGCGACGTGCGCTTCGCCACCAACATGAAGACGCCGGTGGCCGAGCTGATGACCAAGAAGCTGGTGACGGTGAAGGAGGGGGTGAACCGGGAGGATGCCCAGCGGCTGCTGCACCAGCACCGCATCGAGAAGCTCCTGGTCGTCGACAACGACTACCGCTGCATCGGCCTGGTCACGGTCAAGGACATCGAGAAGGCGCAGAAATATCCCAATGCCTGCAAGGACGAGCAGGGACGGCTGCGGGTGGCGGCCGCCACCACCGTCGGCGACGACGGCTTCATGCGCGCCGAGGCACTGATCGGCGCCGGCGTGGACCTGGTGGTGGTGGACACCGCGCACGGCCACTCGAGCCGGGTGCTGGAGGTCGTGACCCGAATCAAGAAGCAGTCGAACCGGGTGCAGGTGATCGCCGGCAACGTCGCCACCGCCGACGGCACCAAGGCCCTGATCGACGCGGGCGCCGACGCCGTCAAGGTCGGCATCGGCCCGGGGTCGATCTGCACGACGCGCGTGGTTGCCGGCGTCGGCGTGCCGCAGCTCACCGCCATCATGGATGCGGTGGAGGTGGCGCGGAAGCAGGACGTGCCCGTCATCGCCGACGGCGGCATCAAGTTCTCGGGCGACATGGTCAAGGCGCTGGCGGCGGGCGCCGACTGCGTCATGATCGGCGCCCTGCTCGCCGGCACCGACGAGGCGCCGGGCGAGACCTTTCTCTACCAGGGCCGCACCTACAAGGCCTACCGCGGCATGGGCTCGGTGGGCGCCATGGCGCGCGGCAGCGCCGATCGCTACTTCCAGCAGGAGGTCAAGGACACCCTCAAGCTGGTGCCCGAGGGCGTAGAGGGCCAGGTGCCCTACAAGGGCCCAGTCGACGGCGTGCTGCACCAGCTGGTCGGCGGCCTGCGCGCCGGCATGGGCTACCTCGGCGCGGCCGACCTGAAAGCGCTGAGGGAGCGCGCCCGCTTCATCCGCGTGTCGGCGGCGGCCGTGAGCGAGAGCCACACCCACGGCGTCACCACCACGCGGGAGGCGCCCAACTATCCCCAAACCGGCTGAGCAGCTCGCGCCCCGTAGGCTCCGGCGCCAACTGATGGCTGGATACCGGGGACGAGCCCCGGTATGACAGCCCGACCCCATAGGAGCTGTCCGCCGTGAACCAGGTTGCCATCCTCTATCCCGTGTTCGTGCAGGTGCTGCTGGTCGTGGTGGTCGGTGCCCTGATGGCCTCGGCGCGTGCGCGCGCGGTCAAGACCATGGACCGCCAGCGCGGCAATCCCGACCTCGCCATGGGCCGAGTGGAGTGGCCCGACGATGCCGCCAAGCGCGCCGCCAGCTACCGCAACCAGTTCGAGGCGCCGGTGCTGTTCTATGCGGTGGTGGCGTTTGCGCTCATCACCAAGGGCGCGGATACCCTGATGATCGTGCTGGCCTGGCTGTTCGTGCTGACGCGCATCGTGCACGCGGCCATCCACATCGGCCCCAACAAGGTACGGTGGCGCTCGCCAGCCTTCGCGCTGGGGTTCGCAATCGTCGTCATCATGTGGATCAAGCTCTTCCTGCACGTGGTGAGCTCGGGGGTTGCCTGAGCCATGAGGCCCGGCGCCCACATCAAGGCCGCTGCCGAGGTTCTTGAGGACGTCCTGGTGCGGCACCGGCCGGCGGCGCAGGCGCTGGCCGATTGGGGTAAGGCGCACCGCTTCGCAGGCTCGGGAGACCGTGCCGCCATCGGCAACCTCGTCTACGACGCGCTGCGCCGCAAGCGGTCGCTGGCGGCGCAGATGGGCGCCGATACCCCCCGCGCCCTGGCGCTCGGGGCCGCGCCGCGCGCGCTCGGCATGTCGATCGACGCCGTGATCGCCAGCGCCGACGGCTCGCCATACGCGCTCGAGCCCCCGAGCGAGGTCGAGCGGCTCGCGCTGTCCTACGAGATGCCCCAGGATGCGCCCCCCTCCATGCGCGGCGACTTCCCGGACTGGCTCGAGCCGTCGTTCATCCGCGCGTTCGGCGGCGCTGCGGCCGAGGAGGGAGCGGCACTGACGCGGCGCGCCCCGGTCGACCTGCGCGTGAACACCCTCAAGGCCGACCGCGAGAAAGTCTTGAAGGCGCTGGCGCGGTTTGCGGCCGGGCCAACCCCGTTGTCGCCGATCGGCGTCCGCCTTCCGGCCCCGGACGGGCCTGGGCGGCACCCGAACGTGGAGGCCGAGACCGGGCACGGCCGCGGCTGGTACGAGGTGCAGGACGAGGGCTCGCAGGTTGCCGCTCTGATGGCCGGCGCCGGGCCTCGCCAGCAGGTGCTCGATATTTGTGCAGGCGCCGGCGGCAAGACGTTGGCCTTCGCCGCGCTCATGCGCAACACCGGCCAGCTCTACGCCTACGACGACGATGCGGTTCGCCTGCGCCCCATCTTCGAGCGGCTGAAGCGGGCTGGCGTGCGCAATGCCCAGGTCCTTGCCGCGGGCGACGGCGCGGCGCTCACCGCGCTCGGGCCGCGATTCGATCTGGTGTTCGTCGACGCTCCCTGCACGGGCAGCGGCGCCTGGCGGCGGCGACCGGACGCCAAGTGGCGGGTGCGGCCTGCGAATCTCGTCCAGCGCCAAGAGCAGCAGCGCGCCCTGCTCGATCGGGGCGCCTCGCTGACGAAGCCCGGCGGCCGCCTCGTCTACGCCACCTGCTCGGTGCTGCCGGAGGAGAACGGCGACCAGGTCGCCGCGTTTCTGGAGCGTCACGCGGAGTTCACATTGTTGCCCTGGCGCGAGGCATGGGCCGCCGGCGTCGGCGGCGACGCGCCCTCGTCGGCCGACGGCAGCGACGCCACGCTCCTCCTCACCCCGGCGCATCACGGCACCGATGGCTTCTTCATCGCGGTGCTGCGACGGAGGGAATAGGACGAAGGGAGCAAGTGTGGCCGGCGAGTTTCCTTGCGCGGGAGCCTTGCAGCGGGGGAACCTCGTCCACAGATAAAAGTTTGACAGGGAATTCCCAACGACTATTAGGATCGCGTTTTGTTGAGGCCAAAGGGGTCTCGTTGTTGACCGGCCGAGGGTGGGCGTCGATGGCGAAGTGGGTCATCGGTTGCTGCCGGCGGTAGCGAGGAGGACGGCTGTCCACCATGGTAATGCCTTCCAAGCCGAGGCGTCCCAAGCGCCTGGCCACGCGTTCGTGCCTTGGTCCGGTTGCGGATCTCGAAGCGCATCTCCCCGAAGAGTGGTGGCGGAAACTCTTCAACGCGCTCTATGTGAAGACCGACGGCGACGTCGTCGAGAACGTCGAGAACACCCGCCGCGAGGTCGACTTCATCGTCTCGGCGGCGAAGGTCCAGCCCCATAGCCACATCCTCGACCTGTGCTGCGGCCAGGGCCGGCATTGCCTCGAGCTCGCCCGTCGCGGCTTCAAGCACGTGATGGGCCTCGACCGCTCGCGCTACCTGGTGCGGCTCGCCAAGAAGCGGGCGCAGAACGAAGCCCTGCAGGTGCTGTTCAAGGAAGGCGACGCGCGCAACCCGCGCCTGCCCGAGAACAGCATCGACTGCGTCTGCATCATGGGCAACTCGTTCGGCTACTTCTCCAACAAGCAGGACGACGAGAAGGTCCTGACCGCGGTCGGCAAGATCCTGCGCCCGAGCGGCCAGCTCGTGCTCGACATCACCGACGGCGGCCACATGCACGAGAACTTCGAGAAGCGCTCGTGGGAGTGGATCGACGAGCACCACTTCGTGTGCCGCGAGCGCACCATCAGCCAGGACGGCGAGCGGCTGATCTCGCGCGAGGTGATCGTGCACGACGAGATGGGCGTGATCGCCGACCAGTTCTATGCCGAGCGCCTCTATACGCGCGAGAGCATCTCCAAGCTGATGGAGAAGACCGGCTTCCGCAACGTGCGCCATCACGGTCACGCCGAGGCGCACTCGGACCGCGACCAGGACCTGGGCATGATGGCGCGGCGCATCCTCCTGACCGCCGACGCCCCGCAGCTGCCTGTCCGCAAGGGCAGGGGCAAGCTGCAGGCCCTCGACGTCACCATCATCATGGGCGACCCGAGGCTGCCCGACCAGGTCAAGCGCGGCGGCGCCTTCAATCCGGAGGACCTGGAGACCGTGCGCCGCCTGCGCGATGGATTGTCGGAGCTGCCGGGCTACAAGTTCCGCTACCTCAACAACCACGGCACGCTCGATCGGGACCTGAACGAGCTCAACACCGATCTCGTCTTCAATCTGTGCGACGAGGGCTGGAACAACGACCCCTTCAAGGAGCTGCACGTCCCGGCGCTGCTCGAGCTGCTGGGTCTGGGCTATACCGGCGCGGGGCCGTCCGCGCTCGCGGCCTGCTACGACAAGGGGTTGGTGCGGGCGGTGGCGCAGTCACTCGACGTGCCGGTGCCGCTCGAGAGCTACGTGCGCCCCGGCGACCAGGGCGCCACGCTGCCCTCGGTGTTCCCCGCGCTGCTCAAGCCCAATCACGGCGACTCCAGCCAGGGCATCACCAAGGACTCGGTGGTTCACAACGAGAAGGGCCTGCTCGACTATCTGGACCGCCTGCGTGCCGAGTTCCCCAAGCGCGGCGTGCTGGTGCAGGAGTTCCTGATGGGGGCGGAGTACTCGGTGGGGCTGGTCGGCAACCCCGACCAGGGCCTGCGCGCCTTGCCGCTGCTGGAGGTCGACTACTCCAAGCTCGACGACAACCTGCCCAAGATCCTCGGCTACGAATCCAAGTGGGAGCCCGACAGCCCCTACTGGACCCAGATCAAGTATCGCGAGGCGACGCTGGCCGACCAGAAGCAGCAGCAGCTGATCGACCACTCGTCGCGGTTGTTCGAGCGGCTCGGGTGCCGCGACTACGCCCGCTTCGATTTCCGGGCCGACGCCAAGGGCGAGATCAAGCTGCTCGAGGTCAATCCCAACCCCGGCTGGTGCTGGGACGGCAAGCTCAACATCATGGCGGGCTTCCAGGGCATGCGCTACTCGGAGCTGCTCGC
>JBGGME010000099.1:0-11455 GCA_041288195.1 Hyphomicrobiaceae bacterium | reverse complement strand
GCGCCCTACCCGCTGCTGCCGATCCACCTGCTGCGTCAGGCCACCATCTGGCGCAGCGACGCGCTCGCCGCCTGCCACGGCGCCACGCTGGTATCGCTCATCACCTTCATCCCCATCTACCTGCGGGTGCTGCGCGGCACCTCCGCGGCCGAGACAGGCCTCCTCCTGCTGCCGCTGATGTTCGGCGTCGGCGGCGGCTCGATGCTCACGGGTCGCGTCGTCAGCCGCACCGGCCTCACCACCATCTTCCCGACCGTGGGCCTGATCTTCGCCACGCTCCTGCTCGTGCTGCTCAGCATCTTCGCGGGCAATCTCGGGCCGCGCCAGCTCTCGCTCTACCTGTTCGGCTGCGGGCTCTTCATGGGGACCGTCATGGGGGTCGTGCAGGTGACCGTGCAAAACGCAGCCGGCGCCGCCTCATTGGGCTCAGCCGCCGCCTCCGTGCAGCTCTCCCGCTCGATCGGCGCTGCCGTCGGCACCGCGCTCGTCGGCACCGTCCTCTTCGCCACGCTCTCGCTCAGCGACCCCGACACCGCCGGCCTGTTCGCCAACCTCGTACAGCAGGGCCCGGACGGGCTCGCCTCCCTGCCGCCGGCGCGCTACGCCATCGTCCAATCCGGGATCGCCACGGCCTTCAGCGCCGCCTTCCTCACCATGGCCGCCTTCGCCGCCATCGGCCTCTGGCTCGCCTGGTCCATCCCCACGCGCCGACTGAGCTGATCGAGCCGCGGGAGGCGTTCGCGCTCACAGCACCACGAGATGCCTCGCCTCCGCCCCGCGCGCCGCCTTCAGCGACAGTCCGCGATCGAAGGTCGCGAGCCGCCCGCCGCTCTTCACGGCGAGCCCCAGCAGGTAGACCTGACGAGGCTATGTGGCCTGTCGCGTGCGTACCTTGGCGCCCGGCGGGATCGTCGGGGGCGCCGTGTTGAGCGTCCCGATTGCCAGGCCGGCTGCCGCCTTGTAGCCCGCCATGAATTGGGCCCGCTCCTCCGGCGGGATCACATCGTCGATATTGTCGAACGTGCCGCCGCAGCGTTCGTCGACGATATTGAGCAGCCCGAACGGCCCGGCGCCGCGATTGCGCAGCACCAGCTGTGAGATGGGCCCGCACAGGCGGGCATCGTAGGCGGCAAGCGCCGCGGGCGTTACGCCATGCTCAAGCATGGCGGCTCCCAGCACGCGTGCATCGACGACCGCCTGGCTCGCGCCGTTGGAGCCCGTCGGATACATGGCGTGCGCCGCATCACCCAGCAGCGCCACCGGCCCGTCGACCCAGGTCGGCACTGGATCGCGGTCGATCATCGGATTCTCGAAGGCGCAGTCGGCTCGGGCGAGCAGCGAAGGCACGTCGAGCCAGTCCCAGGTCCAGCCCTCGAAGTGGTGGGCGAACTCCTCGATCGCCACCGGACGAAACCAGCCGCTCTGCTTCCATCCTTCCGCGTTGTCCATTGTCACCTCGGCGATCCAGTTGATCATCGAGAGGCCGGTGCTGGGGTCGGGATGGGAGATCGGGTAGAAGACGACCCGGTGGCGATGCGTGCCGAGGCCGACGAACGACGCGCCCGTACGTATGGGCTTGGCCCACGTGGTGCCGCGCCACATGATGGCGCCGCCCCAGTGGATCGGCGGCTGCGCGGGGTGCAACTGCGCGCGCACCGCCGAGTGGATACCGTCGGCGCCAATCAGCAGCGTGCCGCGGGCCTGGGACGTAGAGCCATCCGCGTGATCGACGAGCGCGCTGACGCCGCCGTCGTCGTGCTTGCGGTAGCCGGTGACGCGGCTGCCGAGCTTCACGGCGTGCGCGCCGATCCGCTCCACCACCTTCTCGTAGAGCAGCATGTGCAGCCGGCCGCGGTGCACGGCGTACTGCGGCCACTCGTAGCCGGCAAGCTGCCCGCGCGGCTCGGAATAGACGTCGTTGCCGTTGAGGCCGACCAGCGCCCATTCCCTGGCGGGCAGGCCGACGCGATCGAGGTCGGCCTGCGCGATGCCGAGGTCGTAGAGCTCGCGCACCGCATTGGGCTGCAGGTTGACGCCGACGCCCAGCGGACGCATGTCGCGCACCGCCTCGAACACGATGCACGGCACGCCGATCTGATGCAGCGTCAGCGCCGTCGCCAGCCCACCGATGCCGCCGCCGGCGATGACTACGGGGTTATCCTTCATGGGCGGGGCGGGTGTGCGCGAGCCTGATCACGACGTTCCGATTGGCCGAACGCAAGACCGCTACAAGGGAATATTGTCGTGTTTCTTCCACGGGTTCTCGACCGTCTTGTTCCTGAGCATGTTGAGCGCCCGGCAGATGCGGCGGCGCGTGTTGCGCGGCAGGATCACCTCGTCGATATAGCCGCGCTCGGCGGCATTGAACGGGTTGGCGAAGCGATCCTGGTACTCCTTGATGCGGGCCGCGATCTTTTTGGCGTCCGACAGCTCGGCCCGGTAGAGAATCTCGACCGCGCCCTTGGCCCCCATGACCGCGATCTCGGCCGTGGGCCAGGCGTAGTTGACGTCGCCGCGGATGTGCTTGGAGCTCATGACGTCGTAGGCGCCGCCGTAGGCCTTGCGGGTGATCACCGTCACCTTCGGCACCGTCGCCTCCGAGAACGCGAACAGCAGCTTGGCGCCGTGCTTGATGAGCCCGCCGTACTCCTGCGCCGTGCCCGGCAGGAAGCCCGGCACGTCGACGAAGGTGATGATGGGGATCTCGAAGCAGTCGCAGAAACGCACGAAGCGCGCCGCCTTGCGCGATGCGTCCGAGTCGAGCACGCCCGCCAGCACCATCGGCTGGTTGGCGACGATGCCGATCGTGCGTCCCTCCATGCGCGCAAAGCCGGTGACGATGTTCTTGGCGAACGCGTCCTGGATCTCGAAGAAGTCGCCCTCGTCCACGACCTTCAGGATCAGCTCCTTGATGTCGTAGGGCTTGTTGGGGTTGTCGGGGATCAGTGTGTCGAGCGACGGCTCGGAACGATCGGCGGGGTCGCGCGCCGGCAGCTCCGGCACCCCTGACTTGTTGTTGGAGGGCAGGAAGTCCATGAGACGGCGCATCTGCAGCAGCGTCTCGACGTCGTTCTCGTAGGCGCGGTCGGCGATCGAGGACTTGGTCGTGTGCACGCGCGCCCCGCCCAGCTCCTCGGCCGTCACGCTCTCATTGGTGACGGTCTTCACCACGTCGGGCCCGGTCACGAACATGTAGCTCGTGTCCTTCACCATGAAAATGAAGTCGGTCATGGCGGGCGAGTAGACGTCGCCGCCGGCGCAGGGCCCCATGATCACGGAGATCTGCGGGATGACGCCGGAGGCCAGCACGTTCCTCAGGAACACCTCGCCGTAGCCGCCGAGCGCCGCCACGCCCTCCTGGATGCGCGCTCCGCCGGCATCGAACAAGCCGATGATAGGGGCGCGGTTCTGTAGCGCCATGTCCTGGATCTTCATGATCTTGCGGGCGTGCGCCTCCGACAGCGAGCCGCCGAACACGGTGAAGTCCTTGGCGAAGACGTAGACCACGCGACCGTTGATGGTGCCCCAGCCGGTTACCACGCCGTCGCCGGGGATCTTGCTCTTCTCCATGCCGAAATCGGCGCAGCGGTGCTCGACGTACATGTCGAACTCCTCGAAGGAGTTCTCGTCCATCAGCAGGTCGATGCGCTCGCGCGCGGTGAGCTTGCCGCGCTTGTGCTGGGCCTCGATGCGCGCCTGCCCGCCGCCGACCCGCGCCTCCGCCCGCCGCCGCTCCAGTTCCTCGAGCACTTCCTTCATGGCAACCGCCCCGTCCGCTCATCCAGCCCATCGGCCTTAACATGTTCTGCTCTCGCAAGAAACTGGCAGGCGATGACATGTTTGTCCTGGGGCCATATGCTGAGCAGGACGCAACGGCCCGCACCACAGATTGCCCAGCGGCTGTTCATTGCAGTCGGCATATTTGGTCTAAGGAGATTGCCATGCTTTCGAGCCAACTATCCCTTGCTACCGCGCAACTGTCCCGCAATACGGCTGCCGAGATCCATGAATCCCCCACGCCTTGGCGCGAGGCAACGCTCGAGGGTTGGCGCCGCCGCAATGCCGTCCTCGACGCGATCTTCTACGACGTCGGAAAGGTGACGCAGGCGGAAGCCGCGTGCCTCAGCCCATGGCTTGCCAAGGAGGGCGCCATCCTGATCGTGCCGCCCACGGGCACTGAGCCGCTCACCCTCTGCCCGACAATCGAGGATTTCGAGAAGGAGGGTGGCCGCGACGTGCGCGCGCTTGCCGTGGCCGGGGTGGGCAGCTCGGCGCTGGGGTCCGCCGCATTCGCGCGCAATGTTGCGGACGCCTTCGGCCAGCCGGTCGCCGCCGTCGTCTCGGGCTACGGGCTATCCGATCTCGTCACCGAGGCACTCGGGGGCTTCTTCTTGTTCGGTGCGTTGAACAGCATTCGACACACCTATGAGCAGCTCGACCACTTGGCCCGGCGGGCACAGCAGGCCGCGCTCGAGGCTTCAGCGGAAAGCGCGACCTTCGAGCTGCCGCGCATGAGCCTCGACACCCAGACGGTCTACCGCCTGCTTTCCGACCGGCGATTCCATTTCAAGCTGTTGACCGGCCACTCCAAAGGCAATCTCGTTCTGTCAGAGGCGCTGTACGAGCTCGATGGGGGCCACGCGCCCGCAACGCTCAGCAAGGACACGTGGCTGGTGACGATCTCCGCGGTCATCACCATGCCGCCGAGGTACCGCAACATCGTCGACGTGATCGGAAGCATCGACTGGTTTGGCGCCATGAACTCGCGGCTCGGCTTGGGTGTCGAGCAAGCCCGGCCCTGGGAGTGGCATCACACCAATACGGAGCTGCCGTTCCATCTGCCGGTGACGAAGGTGTTCAGCGACCTGATCGCCTCGCGCAGGATCACGCTATAGCTTTCGCCTCGCCGCCTTGGCCGAGCAGCGCCAGTAGCCGGCTCGCGGCCTGCATCTCGGCCCAGCGGCGCTGCCGGCGGGCTGCCGCCTCGGCATCCTCGCCCCATTTGGCGATCTGCCAGTCCTCGTCGACGTGCGCCGCCGCCCAGGCGGCCTCGGCGGTGAGCCGCCCCTTGGCGTGCGCCAGCGCCAGCAAGGCCGAGCCCGTCAGCGTGGTCATGACATGGAGGGCAGCTAGCGCAAACGCATCCCGCGTCGCCAGCTCCCGCGCAACTGCTTCCCGTGCCGCCTCGGGCTGGGCCGCCGGCATCAGCCCCTCTGCCACCCGGAAATCTGCCCCCAGGCCCTCGCGACTCCAGGCCAGCACCGGATCCCACAGCTCGGCCTGGCGCCGCACCAGCCCCTCGGGCTCGGTGGCGCGGTAGCACACTAGGTCACTTGCGGCGTACTTGGCGACCTCGGCGCGCACTTCGGCCTCGCGTCCGCGCACGCCGTCGATGGTCGAGTTGACGAGCCGAGTGAGCGGCATGGACGCGGGGTCGATGTGATCGCGCTGGGCTTCCCACTCCGCCGCGATCGCCTCGGCAAGCGCCCGGCTCGGCACGGCCAGCACGCGCTTGGCCGGCGTGCGCATGGGCCGCCCGTCGAGCAGTATGCGGTGCTCTTCCTGGCCGGGATCGCCTGGCGCGGCCGCGACCGACACCGTCTTGTAGAAGCGCTTCATCGCCGGTCGCTTCGGCTCGCGACCAAGCCCTTCCCGCGCACCGCCGCCTTCGCTCATGTCAGGCCGCCTTCTCCTCCTTCATGACTTTCTCGGCGCGCGTTGGATAGATGATCGCCTCCGCATGCTTGTGCATCAGCGCGATCTCGGCCTCGCTGCGGTAGAGCGGCGTGGTGCCCTTGATGGCTGCCAGATGCTCGGCCTCGATGTTGCGGCGCACCTCCGCCGTGAACGAGTTGAGCCGGTGATAGGCCTCCGAGATCGTGCGTCCCAGCGAGGTGACGCCGTGCCCGAGCAGAACCACCAGGTTGGTGCCTTCGATGAACTCCCTGACGGGGCCGACATCGGCCTCCACGTCCACGTTTGCCGGCACATAGTAGGGCGGCTTGCCCAGGATGAAGGGCATGTCGAGGGAGAGCACCCCCACCTCCCGGAAGGCGCCCGACCCGAAGAAAGCGATGGTAGCGTCGTCGTGGACGTGGATCACCGCGCCGATGTCCGGCCGCAGGCGCAGGATTTCCCGGTTGAGGTTGTGGCCGACGCTGGTCGTGCGCGAGCCGTAGAGGAGGCGGCTGGTCGGGATCTCCGTGATCACGATGTTCTCGGCCCCCATCTCCTCGAGCGAGATCTCGGCATGCTTGGTGTAGGCGACGCCGTGCGCGTGATCGGGATGCGGCGCCCGGATCGCCATGTTGCCCAGCGTGTTGTGGATGTAGCCGCGCCCCGCGACCAGCCGCGCATAGCGCAAGAACTGCTCGCCCACTCGGGAGTCGAAATGCACCGGGGTCGCCATGCTGTTCCTCCTGATATCCGAGGGATGCCGAAGGCTCGCAGCAACGATCGGCGAATGCAAGGGATTGTCGACCCTTCACGCCGCCCCATTGCGGCTACTCCCGGTCCGCATCGAACCGCGCCGCATCCAGCCCCAGCAGCTCCCACGTTCGCCGCATGTGCTCGGGCAGCGGCGCCGTCACGTCGATCGCCGGCTCGCCCGCGACGGGGTGCGGAATGACGAGGCGTCGTGCGTGAAGATGCAGCTTGGCATCGATACCGCTGTCGGCCAGCACCTTGTCGCCCTCGTACTTGTTGTCGCCGACGATCGGGTGGCCGATCAGCGCCATATGTGCTCTCAGCTGGTGCTGACGCCCGGTCACGGGCTTGAGCGACACCCACGCTGCCTTGTGGGCGACGCGGTCGATCACCGAGTAGTGCGTGGTGGCGTGCATGGCCTTGTCCTGCTCGCCCGGCAGCGCCTTGCGCACGCGATCGCCATCCGGGCCCGCGGCCTTCACCAGCGCCGCCTCGATCTTGCCCTGCGGCGGTCTCGGCACGCCCTTGACGAGGGCCCAGTAGGTCTTGGCTGCCGAGCGCGTCTGGAAGATGCGACCGAGCCTGGCCGCGGCGTCGCGATGCTTGGCGACCAGCAGCACGCCCGTCGTGTCGCGGTCGAGCCGATGCACGAGTCTCGGACGGTCGCCGAAGCGGTCGGCCATGCCCGCCAGCAGCCCGTCGATATGCCGTTTCGTCCCGGTGCCGCCCTGCACGGCGATGCCGTAGGGCTTGTTCAGCACCAGAACGTGGTCGTCCTCGAGCAGGATCATCCGCTCGATGAAGTCACGGTCGGCCTTGGAGAGCCCGAGCGGCGGCACCACCGAGGGGCGCGGCTTTGCGGGCTCGCGCAACACCGCCGGCACGCGCACCTGCTGGCCGGGCTCGAGCCGCGCATTGGCCTGCACCCGCCTGGAGTCGAGCCGTACCTGCCCCGAGCGCAGCAGTTTCTGCAGGTGGCCGTAGGTAATGGCGGGAAAGTGGATGCGGAACCAGCGGTCGAGCCGCAGCCCGCCCTCGCCCTGCCCAACCTCGATCGTCTCGACGGGGGCGCTCACGGGAACGCATTGGGCATTAGGCTACCGGAGCATGGCGCACGAGCCGCCCGCCGATGATCCACCCGATCAGCCAGCCGATGAGCAGCGCGCCCACGTTGCAGCCCATGAACACGGCCGCGTGCAGATCGGCGACGGTGTCGGGACTGTCGAACTCGTACTGGTTGACCACCCAGTTGGCCGCCGGGACGCTGACAAATAGCGTGGCGATGAGGGCCAGGACGATCGCGCCCGCCATGGCATAGACGTATCGCATCGGGTCTCCTCGTGCCGCCGCTTCGCGCCCGCTCTGCCGCTCCGGGCCGGCTCGCTATTTCACCTCCCAGAACCAGATCTCCCTGGCCTGTGCGTAGTTGGAGTAATAGCCGAGCCAGGAGAACCACTCCATCAGCCACTTGGTGGAGGAGCGGTAGCCGTTCCACACATCGATGTGGTCGCCGGTCGGCACGGACTCGCCGTGGCGCTTCCAGTAGTCCTGGATGTAGATCATGCCGGTGCGCCCGAACAGCTTCTTGTAGAAATGCGCGGCCTCGGTGCCCGTGATCCTCTCGACCGGGGCCACGCCCGGGATCGAGGCGCCGGCCAATGCGCGCGCCAGATCCGCGGCGCGGATGAAATGCTGCTCGTCGGAACCGTGCACCCCGCAGGTCTCGGTACGCACGTTGGTCACGCCCGCGTTCTTCAGGCACACGCCCATGCGGATCGAGCACTGGTTGGTGAAAACCGGGAAGCCCGCCGGGATGTATTTTCCCTCCATGTTGGTCAGCCCATGCGGGGCGACACAGGGCTGGGAGAGCGAGTTGTTGGCGGGATGCCGATACCAAAGTTCCCTGAAGGCAACCATCGAGAGTTCTCGCTGGGCTGTTCGCCGGATTGAGGCCGCGAGTATAGGTCAGCGCGGCCCGTCGCGCCAACATCGCTGGACCCGCTGTAGCAGGCTCCGCGGCCCTGCTAGACTGCGGCATTGAGGCGGCGATGTGTCGCCGCGAGTAGGGCCAATGCGGGGACACGGCATGCTTCGGCGATCGCCTCGTCTGCACATCCTTTGCGCACTTCTGCCGCTCGTCGCTCTTGGATCCGGGGCGCCGGCGCAAACGACGGGCATGCCGTCCGAGATCGAGTGGAAGCTCGCCGAGCTCGGTGCCGTCATCAATCCCCCCGAAACCGCCAAGCTCTATGCGCCGCTGCAGGAGAAGGAGCCCTACCAGGGCATCAAGGTGACACGCGATCTGAAATATGGGCCCGACGACCGGCACGCTCTCGACGTGTTCGTCTCCGAGCAGGCGGCGTCCGTCCCACGCCCCGTCCTGGTGTTCGTGCACGGGGGCGCCTTCACGGGAGGCAACAGGCGCGGCCCCGACAACAGCCCCTTCTACGACAACATCGGCCTGTTCGCGGCCCGAAACGGCATCGTCGCGGTCAACATCACCTACCGGCTGGCGCCGCAACATCAATGGCCCGCCGGCGCCGAGGACGTCGGCGCCGCCGTGCGCTGGGTCGTCGCCAACGTCGCCTCCCACGGCGGCGATCCGGCGCGTGTTGTGCTGATGGGGCATTCGGCGGGCGCAGTGCACGCCGCAACCTATGTCGCCAATCCCAAGTTCCACGGACCTCGGGGCGTCGGGCTCGTGGGCGCGATCCTGGTCTCGGGTCTCTACGATTTCTCCAAGTTCGAGCCAGGCCCGCCCGAGAAGGCCTATTTCGGCGAGGATGACGCCAAGCGCACCGAGGGGTCCACGGTTGCGCTGCTGCCCGAGACCAAGGTGCGCCTGATGGTGGTCTACGGCGAGCTCGATCCCCCCTACTTCGTCGAGCAGGCCAAGTTGATGGGCGCGACGCTGTGCAAGGTCAATCGCTGCTCCAGCCTGCTGCGCCTCCCCAAACACAGCCACATGTCCGAGGTCTACGCCATCAACACGCCCGACAAGTCGCTGAGCGATCCCGTCCTCGTGTTCGTTAAGGGCGGCAGATAGCCGTCATCCTGCTTGGCACGCAGCTTGGCCGAAATGCTTGGCCGGCTTGGCGTCGGATGCGCCTACTTTTGCGGCGCTAGAGCGACCGCAATGCAGTTGTCGATGTTCTTTTGAGCGTCATTCTGCATAGCGCGCAGCTCGGCACGTGCCGCATCCAACGGTGCCTTTCTCCCCTTGCAGCTCTGCTCGGCCGTGAGTGTAGTGCCAAACATGGGCTTCGGCGAGTTGTCGAAATCAGTTAGGCATCGAGCATAAACTCCGCGCGCTGTTCCCTCCCGAGTAGCTGCCTTCTCCAGCTCCGCTGCTACTTTCTTGGCGCACTCATTGCGTGCAGCGAGTTTCTTGAACGCCTGGCCCTCCCTGTAGCTGTGCGTTGCTCTCATCTCGGCCGCAATACCGACAACAGCGAGCACCGCAGCAAAGAACGCAACGGCGCTTGGCGCCAGGAGGAGCAGCCGCTGAAAGCGGAAGGGTTTGCCGAAATCCAGGAAGCCAAGCCACCTGAGAAGTTCAAGTCCAGCCGCAGACCCGAGGAACTTCGTGAGGAGGATCGCCTCGGCCACCAAACTTTTCGCGAGAGGCGCATCGTCCGGTATCCGAACGGCCAAGCCAAGAAAGGCAAGGATGACCGTAAGAGAGGCTCCCAGAGCAAAAAAGGCAAAGCGCCCAACGTCCTCAAGTTGTGACGGATAGGGACGTGGCTCAGGTGTTGCCGGAAAGGCCATAGGTAGTTCCCTTCGGATGAAGGCCTACCTATGTGATTCGCCTCGCGAGGACCACGTCCGCGCAAGGTCGCATCGCCAAAAAACCTGTTAGGAGCGGTCAGCTCCGTGAATTCCGCAAGCGTATTTGGAGAAGTAGCCTCCTCATTCGTTGTCGCGGTTCATGAATTGATTCGGACGCGATGTCCAACGGGTCTTGCTCGGTTGTTCCTGCGAACCTAGTGAAGGCCGCTGGATCATCCAACGCCAGGAGTGCAGCCCACCTTGTGTTGGGGCCACGCTGCGTTTGACCCAACCTAAGGGCTACCCACCCCGCTTCGCGCGCAGCTTGGCCCAGGCCTCCAGCCGCGCCTTGATCTCGGCCTCGAAGCCGCGGCCGTCGGGAGCGTAGAACTGCTGGCGCGCCATGCCGTCGGGGAAATAGCTCTGGCCCGAGAACGCCTCGGGCGCTTCGTGGTCGTAGTCGTAGCCGGCGCCGTAGCCTTCCTCCTTCATGAGCCGCGTCGGCGCATTGAGGATGTGCTTGGGCGGCGCCAGGCTGCCGCCCTCCTTGGCGGCACGCATGGCCGCGCCGAAGGCGACGTAGGCCGCGTTCGACTTGGGCGCCGTGGCCAGATAGACGACGGTCTGCGCCAGCGCCAGCTCGCCCTCGGGCGAGCCAAGGAAGTCGAAGGTCTCCTTGGCCGCCAGGGCCTGGCTCACGGCCTGCGGGTCCGCAAGGCCGATGTCCTCGATCGCCATGCGCACCAGACGCCTGGCGATGTAGAGCCGGTCCTCGCCGCCGTCGAGCATGCGCGCGAGCCAGTAGAGCGCCGCATCAGGGTCGGAGCCGCGCACGGACTTGTGCAGCGCGCTGATCAGGTTGTAGTGGCCGTCGCGCGACTTGTCGTAGAGCGGCGCGCGCCGCTGCACGAGCTCGGTCAATCCGGCGCGGTCCAAGGGCCTCGCGCCCGTCGCCACCGAGCCGTAGACCTCCTCCACCATGTTGAATACCGTGCGGCCGTCGCCGTCGCCCATGGCCTTGAGCGTCTCGCGGGCCTCCGCATCGAGTGGCAGAGGCCGGGCCTCCTCCTGCTCCGCTCGCGCCAGCAGCCGCTCGAGCGCGGCCTCGTCGAGCCGGTGGAATACTAGCACCAGCGCACGCGACAGCAGCGCGCCGTTGAGCTCGAAGGAGGGGTTCTCCGTCGTGGCACCGACGAGCGTGATGGTGCCGTCCTCCATGTGCGGCAGGAAACTGTCCTGCTGCTAGCGGTTGAAGCGG
>JBGGME010000098.1:0-18257 GCA_041288195.1 Hyphomicrobiaceae bacterium | reverse complement strand
TCGATCTCACCCAGCTCGAGCGCGCGGAGGATCTGCGCCGGACTGCCCACGGGTACCAGCATGATGTCGTCGCGCTTTGGGTCGAGGCCCAATTGCTCCAACGCAAGGATCGTTGATATCCAAATCCCGGCTCCGATAACTCGGACGCCAAGACGCTTGCCACGCAAATCTTGCGCCGTCTTGATCCCTGGTCGCGCCACGAGATGGCCCGAGAGGTTGGTCGTGCTAAGCGTCGCGATCAGCCGCAAATCAGCACCCTCGGCAACCTGCAGGAGGGCCGCCGGAGCTCCGATCAGCCCGAGCGGCACTTCATCGCTCAGACGTGGCACCGTCGCGCCCCGTGCGGGTACCGGTCGGACATCGATCCCGAGCTTCTCGAAGAGCGCCTGTTCTCGGGCAATCTCCAGGAGAATAAGAAAAGACCCCGTGGCTTCGGCAAACATCACGCTGACTTGCTTCCGGCCCGTGGTGGCCTCATGCATGATGCTGCTCCTCGGGTTGAACGCCCCTGGACGATGTTGCGCCAGGAATTGACTGCGACTGGATTGCTGGTCCGGATGGGCGGTGCGGGCGCGTGGAGCAGTCTCGTTTTGCGTGGCCGCCTCAAGCGGAAAGCACATGGCAGATGCACCGGCAATCAAGGCCACCCCGATACATTTGCACCACATCTCAGCTGCCCTTCAGCTCGCGTCCCGGCAAAGACGTGATAGCGATCCGACCACCTGGTTGGGAGCAGCAAGCTTGCGCGGTCCTCGTGCAGAATTGCATAACTAGGGAATGTTGGACTGGGATGACCTGCGACACTTCCTGGCCGTGGCTCGCGAAGGCAGTACGCTCGCTGCGGCAAGGGCCCTCCGCGTCAATCAATCGACGGTCCACCGGCATCTGTCAGCGCTCGAGAAGGAGCTCGGATGCAAGCTCGTCGAACGCCATCCAACCGGCTACCGGCTCACCGAGCTCGGTAGGGAGCTGAAGGTGCATGCGGAGAGGATGGAAGAAAGTGCGGCGGCCCTCGAGCGGCACATAGCTGCCTCCGAAAAAGGTATGACGGGCCCAATCCGCGTAACGTGTTCGACTGCAGTCGGCCACCGTCTCATGAAGTCGGATCTGCTCGACCGTTTCAACGCACGCTATCCGAGGCTGAAGATCGAACTGATCATGACCGAGCGCTTGGTGAACCTTTCAAAGGGCGAGGCTGACATTGCGATCAGGGGCGGCGACCCAACGGATGAGTCCCTGATAGGCAAGAAGATCGCCGACGTCGCGTGGGGGATTTACGCAACCCATTCCTACATCGCACAGCATGGCGCTCCGAAATCGCCAGGGGACATCAACAGCCACTGCGTAATCGGGTTCAGTGATGGCATTGCCAATCACAAGGCGGCACGCTGGCTGCGGAGCGTTGCGCCCCAGGCGCTCGTCTGCGGCGAGAGCGGCAATATCCCAAGCGTTCTGCTGGCGATCAAATCGGGAGCGGCTTTGGCACCCCTCCCGGCGCCAGTCGGTGACAATGATGACGAGCTTGTCTGCGTGATCGGTCCTGTCCCGGAGTTGTCTTATCCGATGTACCTGCTTACGCATCGTGACTTGCGCAGAGTGCCTCGCGTGGCCGCCTTTCTTGAGTTCTGCTCGAGAGAACTCCGACCTGTCCTGACGGGAGCCGCACTTCTCCGTGAGCGCTCCGCACCTCGTCGATCAAGCCCACCGCGTCGGCGCTAATGCTAGGCTTGGCAAGGCTGAGTGTGAAGAGGCGAACAACCGTGCACGGCAGAATGGGTCAGAGGCGGTAAGGCTCTGGGCGAGTAGACCATTTCCGTTGCGCACCCAACAACGGACATCGGTGCGCGGTCGGCCAGCGCTATCGCGCACCCGATCGAGCGGATCGGCTACTCGGCCGCCATTGCTGTCCGGCGGCAGAAGCACGATGCCTTGATGGGGATCTCCGCGCGCGCCGCCGCCAGATCGAGCCGCTGCCTGATCAAGGCCGCCTCCACCTTCTCGCCGCGCCGCGTCAGGCTTTCGTGCAGCCCGTGCAGCGACCACAGGTTGTCGGGGTGCTGGCAGGCCCGGCTCAGCTTGCCGTCGAGCCCGAGATCCGAGCGATAGACGGCCTCGGCCTCCTCGATGCGCCCTTGCTCCAGCAGGAGCGCGCCCAGCGCATGCCGGGTCGGCTGCATCCAGCCCCAGGGCTCGTCGTAGGGCAACGCGTCGTCGAGCTCGACCGACTTGCGCAGATGCGCGAAGGCGGCGTCGAAGTTACCTTTGCGGTATTCGAGCTCGCCGTTCAGCATCTCCTCCGCGATGCCCAGCAGGTCGACGACGAGATTGTTGTGGACCCGCCGGCTATCCGGCACGCGCGCCTTCGCCGCAAGGAACAGCGCCTTCTCGGCCTCGGCGTCACCGACATTGCCGAGCGCCGAATGCGCCACCGCCTTGGCGTAATGCATCATGGCCACGTTGGAGCAGTAGAGGTCCCTATCCTCGGGCAGCTTCTGGGCGATGATCTCGCGCCATTTGCCGAAGCGCACGAGCACGTGCTGCTTCATGGTCAGGTAGGCCTCGAGAAAATCCGCCATCGGCGGGGACTCGATGCGCAGCACCGCCTCGGGGACGGTTGCGATCAACTCCTCGGCCGCCGCGATCGCCGGCGTGTACTGGCCGAGGAACATGGCGCCGTAGATCGCGAAATGGAAGTTGTGGATGACGTAGACCAGGTAGACGCCCGGATCGTCCGAATAGGCGAGGAACCTGCGGTCCGTTGCCAGCGCCCGTTGATTGTGGACGAGGACGTCGTGGTAGTGCCCGCACAGGACGTCGATGTGCGTCGGCATATGGATCAGGTGGCCCGAGTCCGGCACGATCTGGCGCAGCCGGTCGCCCGCGCGCAGCGCCAATTGCGGGAAGGGCGACATCTCCATCAGGTGAACATAGAGATGCAGGAGGCCGGGGTGGTCCCACGCCGCCGGCATGTTGTTGAAGGCGTGTTCCAGGATTGCCCTGCATTCCGCGGTACCGGCCCCGCCAGCGTGTTGCCCCGACGGCAGGTCCCACATCTGCCACGGCGTCTCGTTCATGATCGACTCGGCGAAGACGGCGCGGACCTCGAGGTCGTCGGGATGGGCCTCGAAGACCTTGCGCATCGCTTTCGTGTAGGCCTTGTCCCACGCCGCCATGTCCTCGATCGCCTCGCGCTGGGGATAGCGCGCGGGCAGGGCATGGATCATCGCCTGCTCGACCGGGCTCGCGTTCTGGGCGTGTGCGAGCGCCCCTTGCATGGCGTCGTAGGATGCAGACAGCGCCATCTGCCGCCCGTGCGGGTCATAGCGATGCCAGGGCAGGTTGTAGTTCGGCCCGGAGGCGTAGCTCACGCCCCAGTGGGCCATGGCGCATTCCGGATCGTGCTTCAGTGCTTTCTGGAAGCACTTGATCGCCTCGCCATGATTGAACCCGAAGAGCCAATTGAGCCCCCGGTCGAACCAGAGCTGCGCATCGGGTGCCGACGTGGTGATTTTCCGGCCATAGGGCCCGAGATCGAAATAGGCCATGCCACTCCTCCGAACGATCGCTCCCCGTCCGACGAGCCTCGCCTAGCATACGCCTCGCAGAGGCGCCTGCCCAAGCCGTCCCGCCTATGGCTTCGCCTCCACGCCGCCGGCCTTCTTGACCACCTCGCTCCAGCGCACGACGTCGCTCTTGATGATCTCGAGCATGCGTTCGCCGCCGCGGTCCTCCTTGCGCGGCACGGAGCCGCCGATGTCGGGAAATTTCGTCTGCACGAGGGGGTCTTCCAGCGCTGCCGCCACCGCCGCGCGCAGCTTGGCCAGAACCGCGGGCGGCAGGCCCTTGGGCGCATAGAGCCCGAGCCAGCTCTCGGCGATGAACTCGGGCATGCCGCCCTCCTTGGAGGTCGGCACGTCCGGCAGCAGCGGCGTGCGCTCTGCGGCCGCGAGCCCGAAGGCCCTCACCGAGCCGCCCAGAACCTGCCCGCGGGCCGAGGCGACGAGATCGCAGGTGCCGTCGATCGAGCCCGAGAGGATGTCGTTGATGGTCTGGCCGAAGCCCCGGTAGACGACGAAGGTTGGCTCGACGCCCGCCAGCTGGAAGAACAGCACGCAGGTGAGGTGCGCGAGCGAGCCGGGGCCGTTATGGCCCATCTTCAGGTCCTTGCCCTTGGCCCGCGCGTAGGCGACGAACTCCTGCAGCGTCTGCGCCGGCAAGTCTTTGCGCACGAGCATGAGATTGGGCGTCACGAGGTGGATGCCGAGATAGTCGAAGTCGGTCCGGGGATCGTAGGGGAGCTTCGGGTTGGTCGCCACGGACGCGGCGTGGGTGCCCATGTGGCCGAAGCCGATCGTGTAGCCGTCGGGCGCGGCATTCTTCCCGCGCAGCGACCCGGTCGCGCCGCCGGCTCCCGCGACGTTCTCGACGATCACGCTCTGGCCCAGCTGCTTGGCCATCGCCTCCGCCATGATGCGCGAGGAGACATCGGAGGCGCCGCCGGCCGCGAACGGAACGATCAGCGTGATGCTGCGCTCCGGCCACTTCTGGGCGAGCGCGGAGTGGAGCGTGAAAATCGCCCCGACAAATGCCAATGCGATGGTCGTAACGGCTCGCGGAATACGCGCGTGCCCCGCTCGCGGAGCGTGGTTCATGCTGTTCCTCCCATGCTGCGACGATCTCTTGCGTCGTCGTTGCGTCCATCAATGCACAGGAGGGGTATGCCGATCCAGTCCTATCCCACCGCGCCGCGCATACCATCCCGGCGGCGAAGTCGGATGACAGCACTTTGTCCTGATCCTAGGATCGCGGACAAAGCCTAGATGGAGGAACGTCAATGCCCTTCACCATCCGCCAGGTCGGCCCCTGCTTCGCCGGCGAGGTCGACGGCATCGATCTCACCAAGCCGTTGCCGCCGCAGGATATCGAGGCCATTCACGCAGGCATGGATCGCTACGCCGTCCTGGTTTTCCACGGCCAGAATTTCAACGACGAGCAGCAGCTTGCCTTCACGCAGAGCCTCGGCTCCATCGAGCTTGCGATCGGAACCAGCCTGAGGCGGCCTGAGGACCATCGTCTTCCCACGACGTTCGCGGACGTCTCCAACCTCGACAAGGACAACAAGCCGTTCGCCCGCGACGACCGCCGCCGCCTGTTCGCCATCGGCAATCGCCTCTGGCATTCGGACAGCTCGTTCAAGGTCGTGCCGGCGAAGTACTCGCTGCTGCATGCACGCTCGATCCCCTCCAAAGGCGGCAACACCGAGTTCGCGGACATGCGTGCCGCCTACGACGCGCTCGACCAGGAGACCAGGGACCTCATCGAGCCGCTGATCTGCGAGCACTCGCAGATGTTCTCGCGCGCCAAGCTCGGCTTCACCGACTTCACCGACGAGGAGCGCCAGCGCTTCAAGCCGGTGCGCCAGCGGCTGGTGCGCGTGCACCCGGGCTCTGGCCGCAAGTCGATCTATCTCTCCTCGCACGCCGGCACCATCCTCGGCATGCCCGAGCCCGAGGCCAAGGCGCTGCTGATGGACCTGACCGAGGCCGCGACCCAGCGCGAGTTCGTCTACTCGCACAAGTGGCGCGTCGGCGACCTCGTCGTGTGGGACAACCGCGCCACCATGCATCGCGCACGGCCGTTCCCGCACGATGAGCCCCGCGACGTGCGCCGTACCACGCTCATGGGCGATGCGCCCACCGTGGCCCAGCAGGCGGCCTGACGGTCGCTGTCAGCGGAAGGCAGGGGCGTAGTGCAGGCCGCCCTGGCTCGCGAGGCCGTTGAGCCGCCGCTCGAGCTTCAGGGGCGACTTGAGCCCGAGGTTGCGCTCGAACAGCTCGCCGTAGTTGCCGACCTGGCGGATGACGCGCTGCGTCCAGTCTGCGCCGAGGCCGAGCTTGCCGCCCAGGTCCATGTCGAGCCCCAGCAAGCGCCGCACCTTGGCGTTCTTGGAGGCCTTCATGGCGTCGACGTTGGCCGAGGTGACGCCGAGCTCCTCGGCCGCGATCAGCGCAAAAAGAGTCCAGCGCACGACGCTGAACCAGTCCTCGTCGCCCTGGCGGATCGCGGGTCCGATCAGCTGCCGGCTTGCGACCTCGGGCAGGATCATGTGCTTGTCGGGCTCGCCCGATTGCTGACGCGCCTGCGCCAGCACGGAGATATCGGCGGACAGGACCTGGCAGCTCTTGTTGACGTAGGCCGCGGCCGCCTCCTGCCACCTGTCGAGCCTGACGATCTCGAACGGCATCTTGAGCGCCCCGAAATAGTCGGCGACGCCCTCGGCGTCCGCGGTCTGGGCCGTCACGCAGACGCGCGCGCCCGACAGCTCCAGCGCACTGGCGACACCATGCGACCTGCGCACCATGAAGCCCTGGCCCTCGAAGGCAAGTACGCCGGGAAAGCGGATGCCGTGCTCCATTTCGAGACGCGAGGCCAGGGCAACCTCGCCGGTCAGCACATCGATGTCACCCGACTTGAGCATTGCGAAGGGGTCGCTCGGGGGCACCGCCTGGAACTTGACCGCATCCTTGCTGTCGAGGACGGCGGCAGCGAGAGCCTTGCAGAAGTCCACGCCGATGCCGGTCCATTCGCCATCGCCGGTCAGCTTGGAGTATCCCGCGGGTCCGTCGGGCACGCCGCAGACGAGGTGTCCGCGCGCGCGTGCCGCCTCCAGCACTCCAGCGTCCGCGGAGCACTCGGCGGCGAAGCACAGCACCGCCAATGCCAGCACTGCGGCAAGGCTCGACGCCCTGCGCGCAAGGGTCTTCAATCCATCCACTTGGCCTCGCCCCATCGCCTAAGAAGATGCTCGCTTTCGCCCGCGTCCGCTCGCAGACGTCCATCTTCCCCGCGTTTCTGGCCGCTCAGGTTTGGACCGCACTGTCGCGCCCGGTCAAGACTTGACCTCGGCGCCTCGATGGGCCAGGCGACGCGCCCGCCGATCTCGCAGGCGCACATCCGTCTCGGGCCTGACGAAGCGATTTTCCGCTTTGACGCCCGGGCCCCGCCCGCGCAGTATCCGGCGCAACGAAGCAATTCTCCGGGACGCCCGATGCAGGATTTCGCCGCAGCCATCGCCGAAGCGCTCAGGCTCATTGCCGGCTTCGACGCCAACCTGGCGGAGATCGTCATCCTGTCGCTCAAGGTGAGCGTCTCCGCCACGATCCTGGGTGCCGCCATCGGTCTGCCGCTCGGGGCACTGATCGCCATCGCCAGCTTTCCCGGCCGCGCGCTGGCCATCCTCCTCATCAACGCGATGATGGGGCTGCCGCCGGTGGTCGTGGGGCTCATCGTCTATCTCATGCTCTCCAACGCCGGCCCGATGGGCAGCTTCGGCCTGCTCTACTCGCCGACCGCCATGGTGATTGCCCAGACGGTGATCGTCACGCCGATCATCGCCGCGCTCGCCCGCCAGACCATCGAGGACCTGCGCAGCGAGTACGACGAGCAGCTTCGCGCCCTGGGCGTGGGGCCCCTGCGCGCAGTCCCGACACTGCTCTGGGACGGCCGCTTCAGCCTGCTCACCGCCTGCCTCGCGGGTTTCGGGCGAGCCGCAGCCGAAGTCGGTGCCGTGATCATAGTCGGGGGAAATATCAATCATGTGACACGGGTCATGACGACCGCCATTGCGCTCGAAACCTCCAAGGGCGATCTGGCGCTGGCCCTGGGGCTCGGGCTGATCCTGCTTGCCATTGCCATCGCCATCAACGCGGCGGTGCTGGGTCTGCGGGCAACCGCGACGCGCTCGGCCTATGCCTGAGGGAGACCATCAGCTCGACACCGACATGCGCGACCGACGCGGCGGCGAGGTCCTGCCGATCCAGGGACGGGGGCTCGCCTTCGAGCGGCGCGGCCGGCGCATTCTCGACGGCATCGACATCGACATCGAGGACACCGGGACGCTGGTGCTGATCGGCCCGAACGGCGCCGGCAAGAGCCTGCTGGTGCGCATCCTGGCCGGCCTGATCCAGCCCACGGCGGGTCGGGTGAGCTGGGCCGGCTCATTGCCGGACCGGCGCCGCGCACCGAGAATCGGCTTCGTATTCCAGCGGCCGGTGCTGCTGCGCCGCTCGGCGCTTGCCAACATCGAGTACGCTCTGGCGGTCGCGGGCGTCGGGCGCGCCGATCGTACGCGGCGCGCCCAGGCCGCATTGGAGCGCGCCAGGCTCACGCACCTGATGCATTCTCCGGCTCGCGTCCTCTCGGGCGGAGAGCAGCAGCTGCTGTCGATCGCCCGCGCGCTCGCAACGGGGCCCGAGATCCTGATCTTCGACGAGCCGACGTCCAACCTGGACCCTGCGGCGACCACCGCGATCGAGAGACTGATCGGCGACGTGCGGTCCGAAGGCACGCGCGTGGTTCTGATCACCCACGACCTAGGCCAGCTCCGCCGCCTCGCCGACGAGGTTGCCTTCCTGCATCACGGCCGCATCATCGAGCGCACGCCGAGCACAGCGTTCCTCGCCAAGCCGCAGAGCGCGGCGGCGCAAGCGTTCGTGCGCGGAGAGATCGTGCTGTAGCGCGCGGAAAGTGGCGCGTCAGTTCCAGCTGTTGTTCTTGAAGAGATTGCGGGCCCAATTGGCCTCGCCCGAGCCGGCGGCACGCGGCGGCCGCTTGGCCGCAACCGGCGGTGTCGGCGCGGCCGCCTGCGGCGGCTGCTCGACGGGCGGCGTTGCCGCGGGATCCGTCGGCGACTGCGGGCCAGCCAGCGCCATGCGGCCCTCGGGCGGCGCAGCGCCGGTCGGCGGCGTCACAGCCGGCGGCGCGGAGGCCGTTGTCGTGGTCGTCCAACCGGTGATGGCGGGCGTGGGCTTCGCGGCAATGGCAGGGGCAGGCACTGGCGCAGGCACTGGCACCGCCGCCGCGACCGGCACCGGCGGCTTGGGCGCGGCGCGCACGAGGATGGCGTTCGGCACGCAGCGGCCGCCGTCAGCGAGGCCTTGCCCCGCCGGGCACGGCTTGCCGCATACGCGGTCCTGATAACCGCGCACCATGGTCAGCAGGATGGGGTCGGGCTCGTCCGTGGGCAGCGACGCGTTGACGCGATCCATGAAGAGCTTCATGGCCTGCTTGGTCGAGGTCGTCCACGCACCGTTGAGCTCGCCGTCATAGCAGCCGACGCGCCTCAACTCCTTCTGCAACTCGCGGCCGATGGCGTCGCGATCCCTCGGCATCGGCGCGGCCCTGGCCGGCTCGCTCGGACGCTGGGCGATGGTGACGACGACCGGTGCCGAGAAGGGCGGCACCGGCTCCGCGGCTGCCTGCTGCGGTCGGATGGCGGGCTTGGGCTCGGGCGGGACGATGACCACGCGGTTGGCGTTGTCGGATGCCGGAGGCTTGGTGACATCGCTGTCCCGGGCGAAGTCCGCCTCGGTCAGCTCGCCGGAGGGGAGGACGTACGCCGCGACGGCTATCCCCGCCGCGATCAGTACGATGCCGCTCGCCTTGCTCATCGTCACAACTCCTGCACCCCGAAGGCCAGCCCCGGCTCGCTATGCACCGGCAGTGTTTACGCCCTGGCCCTGCTTGCCAACATCCTTGCCGCAGCGCGTGCGATCATTTCTGTTCATGGGCAATTTTGTGCGCAGCCGCGTCCTGGCGGGAGACGCCGGGATACGGGTTGCTACGCCTTTCTTCTCGCTCATCTGCCGAGGCTCGGCAAATGAAATCATGGTGACGGCTGGGGATTGAAGTGGTGGAGGTCAGCCCCACCGACAAGCGCCATTGCGGTGGAAAACATTCGGGCACGGTGGACAACAAGTGGATGGGTTGTGGACGGAACGGCGGAGGCCCGCGCGCCCCTCGAAATCACCCCCGAGCGGCCCAATTTGTGCCCGATTCGCCCCCAGGACGCATACGCAACTGAATCTGTTAACAAAAACCTACGAATCGCGTAGCGTCGCCGCCTTGAGGGGGCTGCGTCATTGGTGCTGCGTCGCATGTGCTCGGGTCTAGGGACTTGTGCAGAAGGCGATGCCCACGCAGGCACCCGCCGCTGTGCAAAACACACCCGGTCACGCCGTAGCTTCTGTCGCGAGCTGGATGTGTGTGCGGTGCAGCAGAACGCCGCGGGCAGCAAGGGCCAATAGGCTCTGCAGCTGCCCGATGGGGTTCGGCAGATGGAACGAGGCTTCGTTCTGCACCGGTACCAGATCGTCTGTCAGCGCGCCTAGGGCGCCCCTTCGCAACTGGGACTCGGTCCGCTGCCCAGCGGCCGAAATGATGGGGGCGTCTATGACTAGGCATGCCTTGGGCGTATTGGGCGTGATAGCAGCCGGCATATTGCTGGTTGTATCCGCGGCGATGAACTACCGGTTCGGGTTCTCACTCGGCAAAACCGAGATGGACGGTCAGATCTACGGCGCCGCATCGGCCGCCGCGGATTGCTTCAAAGCGCTGATCCCGTTCTTCTTGTTTGCCGCAATCCGAAACCGGATGTGGTCGCAGGCAGCGGCCGCGATGGTGGTGTGGGTGGTCGTCGTCGCCTACTCGATGACGTCGGCGCTCGGCCATGCCGCGCTCAACCGGCTCGACACGACCGGTCAGCGCGCCGTCGAGGCTGCCGTCTACAAGGACCTGCGCGCAGACTCCAAGCGCGCGCAGGAGCAGCTGGCGTGGATCCCGGCGCATAGGCCCGCGGACACCGTCGCGTCCGAGCTCAACGTCCTCAAGGCCCAGCGCTACTGGGTGGTGACCAAGGAGTGCACGCAGCCCAACGGCAAGCAGACCCGCGACTACTGCCAGCAGTTCCACAAGCTCAACGCCGAGCTTGCCTCCGGACTGCAGTCGCAGAAGCTCGAGGTGCGCATCGCCGAGATCAGCGGCAAGCTCTCGCACACTGCGGGCGGCACCGTCATGGCCGAGTCCGACCCGCAGGCGAGCGTGCTCGCCAAGCTGCTGGGTATGGACATCTCGACCGTGCAGACGGCGCTCACCGTGTTCGTGGCGCTGCTGATCGAGATCGGCTCGGGCTTCGGCATGTATGTCGCCTTCGCCTACTGGCGCCTGCACGATCAGAAAGCCGAGCCGGCGCGTGAGACCGCCGAGACGGCCCAGACTGCCACGGCAGCCAAGCCCGCCGCCTATGTCGAGCCTGCGTTCGTGCCGACCGCCTTGCCTGCGGTTGCAACCGCGGCCGAGGCGGACGAGGTGCCGCCTGCGATCGCACCGCCATCGGTGCGCCGCGCCGGTGCCAACGACAACCCTGTCACGCATGGCGTACCCGACAGCGACGTGCAGCGCTTCTACCGAGAAAGGGTGGTTGGACTGGAAGGCGCGAGCGTCACTGCGCAGGACCTCTACGAGGACTACTGCGACTGGTGCGAGCAGCAGGAGAAGGTGCCTTTCGCGGCACCCAGGGTATCACGCGAGATCAAGGAGCTCGGCGTCAGAAAGGAGAGGATCGGAGGCCGCGTGCGCTACATCGGCGTCGCACTCAGGTCCGCGCTCGAGCACGAGGAGGACAAGAAGCTGCCGGAGCCTCTACCCAGAGCAGCATGACGCCGAAAGGCAAACTCAAAAAAGGGCCGCCCAGCGCGGCCCTTTTTCTTTTGGGGGGCACCCTCTCCCCGTCTTTACGGGGTGAGGGGCAGCCTCAAAGTGCCGCCGAGGCTTGGCCGCCCCTCACCCTAGCCCTCTCCCCATTCTGAAGAAGAATGGGGAGAGGGGAACAGCGGGGCACATGACTCGCCCAGAGAGCTTGTCTATCGTCGATTGCACGCAGTGATCGCATGAGGAGCCGGCTCATGGCCCAACCGCCGCCCGCCACCATCGGAATGCCGCTCGCCGCGGTGGACACGCCTGCGCTCCTGATCGATCTCGACGCCTTCGAGGTCAACCTGGCGCGCATGGCCGACTTCGTGCGCGGGGCCGGCGTGCGGCTGCGGCCACACTCCAAGACCCACAAGTCGCCCGATGTGGCGGCGCGGCAGATCGCGCTCGGCGCCGTCGGCGTGTGCTGCCAGAAGGTGTCGGAGGCCGTGGCGATGGTCGCGGGCGGCGTCGGCGATGTGCTCGTCTCCAACGAGGTGGCGGGCGCGCGCAAGCTCGACCGCCTGGCACATCTCGCACGCCGGGCGAAGGTCGGGGTATGCGTCGACGACCCAGCCGGCGTCGCCGAGATCGAGGCGGCGGCGGTGCGGGCGGGAGCTGGGATCGACGTCCTGGTCGAGATCGACGTCGGCGGACGGCGCTGCGGCATCGCTCCGGGCGAGGCGGCGGCGCGGCTCGCTCAGCTCGTCACGAGGTCGCCCCATCTGCGCTTTGCAGGTCTGCAGGCCTACCACGGCTCGGCCCAGCACATCCGCGAGGCGGCCGAGCGCAAGTCGGCGATCGCGGGCGCGGTGGAGCGCGTGAAAGAGACCTTGCGGGCGCTGGAGGCCGCCGGCCTCGAGGCCGCCAACGTCACCGGGGCGGGCACCGGCACCTACGAGAACGAAGCGACAAGCGGCGTCTACACCGAGCTGCAGGCCGGCTCCTACGTGTTCATGGACGCCGACTATGCCCGCAACAAGCGCGGCGACGGGGGTGCGTTCGACACCTTCGGCCACGCGCTGTTCGTCTACGCCACCGCCATGAGCGCGCCCGTGCCGGAGCGCGTCGTAGTCGATGCCGGCCACAAGGCGCTGGCCGTCGACAGCGGCATGCCGCAGCCCTGGCAGATGGCTGGCGCCAACTATCACCGGCCCTCCGACGAGCACGGCATCCTCGACGTCTCCGCCTGCAATCACCGCCCACGCCGCGGCGACAAGGTGCTGCTGGTGCCCGGACACTGCGATCCGACCGTCAACCTGCACGACTGGTACGTGGGCGTTCGCGGATTGGGGACCGATAGGCCGCATGTGGAATGTCTGTGGCCAGTCGCAGCCCGCGGTGCCCTGTTCTGATTTCGTTCGTTAGGCATTGGTAAGTATCCGCGCAAGGCCATTGTTAAGCCGTCATCGCCACCCGATATCCTGCCCATCTTTGCTCCGCGGGAGGATCCCATGACGCCTGAGGAACGCCAGCTCATCGCCGGCCTGTTCGATCGCATGCGCAGCTATGGTCTGCCCGAGAAGGACCGGGAGGCCGAGGCCCTTATCAACCAGTCGGTGCGGGCCAACCCCGATGCGCCCTACATGCTCGTGCAGTCGGTGCTCGTGCAGGAGCAGGCCCTGCAGGCGGCCAACGACCGCGTCACCCAGCTCGAGGATGAGCTCCGGGAGCTACGCGGCGACGCGCGGGCCCCCGCGCGCTCGGGCGGCTTCCTCAGCGGTGTCTGGGGCGGCGGCCGGCGCGAGGAGCCGAGGTCGAGCGTGCCGACGATCGGCGCGCGCTCGGCGCCTGCGGCCTGGAGCCAGTCGGCCCCGCAGCAGCAGCCTGCGCAGGCCCAGCAGCAGCCCACGAGCGGCGGCGGTGGCGGCTTCATGAAGTCCGCGCTGGCGACGGCGGCGGGCGTGGCGGGCGGCATGCTGCTCGCCGACAGCATCCGCAGCATGATGACGGGCGGAGCGCACGCCAGCCCCGCTGCGACCGAGACAACCGAATACGTGGACGAGCGCGACAACGACCCCGGCACCTACGACGCCAGCAATGATCCGGGCTTCGACAGCGACGCCGGCGGTGGCGACATCGAGATCTGATCTCTCTGGCTTCGAGAAATGAACACGCCGGGCGAGGGCACCCCCTCGCCCGGCGGTTTTCGTTCGCGCAGATACTTTCTACGCGCCCGCCTTGTCGGCGATCTTGAGCGCGAAGGCGTAGTCGAGCGCCACCTCCTTCAGCGCCTCGAAGCGGCCCGACGCACCGCCGTGGCCCGCCTCCATGTTGGTCTTCAGGAGGATCAGGTTGTCGCTGGCGTTGAGATGGCGCAGCCGCGCGATCCACTTCGCCGGCTCCCAGTAGGTGACGCGCTGGTCGGTGAGCCCGGCATAGGCGAAGATGTGCGGGTAGGCCTTGCGGCCCACGTTGTCGTAGGGCGAGTAGGAGCGGATGGTCTCGAAGTCCTTCTTGGACTTGATCGGGTTGCCCCACTCGGGCCACTCGGGCGGGGTCAGCGGCAGACTCTCGTCCAGCATGGTGTTGAGCACGTCGACGAACGGCACGTCGGCGATGATGCCGAGGAACAGGTCGGGCGCCTGGTTGGCGATCACGCCCATCAGCATGCCGCCCGCCGAGCCGCCGTTGGCGACGATGCGGCCGCGCCGGGTGTAGCCCTCCTTCGCCAGGAACTCACCGGCGGCAATGAAGTCCGAGAAGGTGTTGGGCTTCTTCTCCAGCTTGCCTTCCGTATACCAGTGGTAGCCTTTGTCCTTGCCGCCGCGGATGTGGGCGATGGCAAAGACGAAGCCGCGGTCGACGAGGCTCAGCCGCCCGGTCGAGAAGCTGGCGGGGATGGTGATGCCGTAGGCGCCGTAGCCGTAGAGGAAGAGCGGCGCGGAGCCGTCGAGCGGCGTGCCCTTGCGGTAGAGCACCGACACCGGCACCGTCTCGCCGTCGGGAGCCGGCGCCATCAGCCGGCGCGTGACGTAGTCGGCGGGATCGTGCCCGCTCGGCACCTCCTGCGTCTTGCGCAGCGTGCGCGCCTTCGTCTCCATGTCGTAGTCGAACACCTGGGCCGGCGTCGTCATCGACGAATACGTGAACCGCGTCGTCGTGGTGTCGAACTCGAAGCCGGCCGAGACGCCGAGCGAGTAGGCCTCCTCGGCAACGGCGATGGCGTGCTCGGCCCCGTCGGCAAAGCGCCGGATGATGATGCGCGGCAGGCCATCCTCGCGCTCGAGCCGCACCAGATGGCCCTGGTAGGCGATCACGTCCAGGATCAGGCGGCCGCGCTTGTGGGCGACGATCTCGCGCCAGTACTCCTGTCGTGGATCGGCGAGCGGGGCCTCGCAGATGCGGAAGTCCTCGGCGCCGTCCGAGTTGGTGGTGATGATGAGACGGTCGCCGTGGTGCTCGACCCCGTACTCGTGGCCGTGCGCGCGTGGTGCCACGAGCCGCGGCTCGCCCTCGGGGCGGTCGGCGTCGATCAGATAGATCTCGGTGGTCTGGTGGTCGTGCGCCTCGATGGTGATGAACTTGGAGGACTGGGTCTGGCCTACCCCGACGTAGAAGCCCTTGTCCTTCTCCTCATAGATCAGAACGTCCGACTTGCCGGCCGTACCCACGCGGTGGCGGTAGACGAACAGCGGCCGCTGGTTGGCGTCGAGGCGCACGTAGAACAGCGTCCTGCTGTCCGCGCCCCAGACGATGGCACTGCGGGTATCCGGCATGGCCTCGCGCAGGTCCTTGCCGGTGGCGAGGTCACGGATCTTGATCGTGAAGAGCTCGGAGCCCTTCTTGTCCACGGCATAGGCCAGATAGCGGTGATCGGGGCTGTGGGCGGTGGCCCCGAGCTGCCAGTACTTCTGGCCCTCGGCCTCCTTGTTGCCGTCGATCAGGATCTCCTCGGGCCCGCCGCCGCGTGGGCGCCGGCAGAGCCTCGGATACTGGCCGCCGGTCACGTAGCTGACGAAATACTCGTAGGGCCCGTCGGGCGCGGGCACCGAGCTGTCGTCCTCCTTGATGCGCGCCTTCATCTCGGCATAGAGGGCGGCCTGCAGCCCGGACGTGTCGGCGAGCGCCGCTTCCGTGTAGGCGTTCTCGGCCTCGAGGTAGGCGCGGATCTGGGGATCGAGCACCGTGGGATCGCGCATCACCTCCTGCCAGTTGTCGGCGCGCAGCCAGGCGTACTCGTCCACCAGCTCGACGCCGTGATGGACGGAGAACTTCGGGGTGCGCTGGGCCCTGGGCGGCAGCGGACGGGAAAGCGGGCGATCGATACCGTGCATCTCTTGAACCTTTCATGCGGACCGGGCACGGCAAGGCGCACCCCGCGTCCGCCCGTGCATTGGCAAAGGGCGAGTGGCGAGCCGCGCGCGTCAGGTGTCGGCGGGCTTGAACTTCAGGGCGACGCCGTTGATGCAGTACCTGAGGCCCGTGGTGTCGCGCGGTCCGTCGGGAAAGACGTGCCCGAGGTGGGCCTCGCAACGCGCGCAGCGCACCTCGGTGCGGCGCATGAAGAGGCTGTTGTCGTCGTGCTCGCTGACGGCCGCCGCGTCGGCGGGGCGGTCGAAGCTCGGCCAGCCGGTGCCTGAGTCGAACTTGGCGTCGGAGACGAACAGCGGCTCGCCGCAGCACACGCAGGCGAACACGCCCTGGCGCTTCTCGCGGTTGAGCGGCGAGGTGCCGGCCCGCTCGGTGCCGTGCGCGCGCGTGACGTAGTACTGCTCGGGCGTCAGCTGCGCGCGCCACTCGCTGTCGGTCTTGCGAACCTTCTCGGCGGCAGAGCCCGTGCGCTGGCTGTCGGTCATCGGTGGGGCCTTCGAAGTTGGCGGCGGGCGTCGTAGGTCGCCTCGGCGGCCCCATTATGGCGCCCCGGACTGCCACGTTCGAGTCGAAGATTTCTTCAAGTCTTCGTGTTGCACTGCCCAACGTGCGCGTCGACATGCGACCCACGCTGACTTGGGAATGCTCTAGTGTATAACAACGTCCGGTAGCAGGATTTCTGACTAGAGCAGCGATGATTCAGAGAGGAGCCCAAATAGTCAGGTGAATGCGTGCCGTCCGAGGACAATTTTTTCTTGGATTGGTAAGGAATGATGCTGTATTCTATTGTTGGTTTCGTTGTATTGCTGGCGTCAGTCAAGCGTCCGCCGCGTTCGCTTCGGGTCCGGACAATGACAGCGCCGCCGCCTAATCGCCTGCACCCTGCCGATCCGTGCATCCCGACGGAGATACATCATGGATGAAGCCAATAAAACCGATCTGGTGGAGCTGACGGCGGAGATCATTTCGGCCTACGTCAGCAACAATACCGTCGTTCCCGAGGCTCTGCCGGCCGTCATCGCCGATGTGCATGAAGCCTTGAGCAAAGCCGCCCAGCGTATTGGCCCGGCGGAGCGCGAAGAACTGCGCCCGGCCGTCGCCGTCAAGAAATCCGTCACTCCCGATTACATCGTTTGCCTGGAGGACGGAAAGAAGTTCAAGTCTTTGAAGCGGCACCTGCGTACTCACTACAATCTCTCGCCCGAGGAATACCGCGAGAAGTGGGGTCTGCCGCACGATTACCCGATGGTTGCACCGAACTACGCGGCCGCCCGCTCCCAGCTTGCCAAGCAGATGGGTCTCGGCACGCGGCGCGAGAAGTAAGCTGCAGCGGGTTACCTGCGCGAGCGCAGACCAGCCCCGTCCACATCCCGGGCGGAAAGGGCCCACAACTCCTGCTTGTAGGCCCTGAGCAACTCCGCGTGGCGAGCGAGATCATAGGTCCAATGCCCGGCCAGCCCCCGTTGCCGCTCGGCCCGCAGGGCTCTGCGCAGCTTCGCGACAATCAGCAATCGTCCGGCCAGGCTATCGTCCTCGATCTCCTGCGGCCATAGCGCCAGCACGCCGCAAAGCGTGGTGCGCCGGTCATATTCGGGCCGCGTGGGGCGCATCGCCCGGATGCGCGCCGGCCGACCCACCGGTCTTCCTGACGGTCCAGCAACGGCGTGCGCGTGAGGCGCGCGCTGTCTGTATTTCATATCGCGATCTTCCCTGATGTCGGGAAGCAGAAGCATGACACGGCCTGGAGGGGCGGGGATTGGCTGAGATGATTCCGTGCTGTCGATGCTGATTAACCAAGATCGTACTTATCCCCGCCGTTCACCTATCCAGTATAATCGTCTGGCGAACGGGGTTCATATTCCTACCATCAAGAATAGTTCGCCGCTTGTTGAGTAACGGCCGCTTTATGTCTTTGAATGGACTGATCAGATGATCCGATGCAATACGTGCAATCGAGAGTTCACACAACCTTGGAGAGTGTACGAAGAGATCGGAACGCGCGTTCCGGACCAGTTCGTACGGAGCATGTTGGAGCAGGCGGTCCTGCGCGTGTTCATGGTCGCGAGCACGGAGCTGTGGTCGGGAACACGCGGTCGCCCCAGCGTCGCCTTCGCCCGTCAGGTCGGCATGTACCTGGCGCACGTGACGTGCGGGCTGAGCCTGACGGAGGTCGGCGAGGTCTTCGCCCGCGATCGCACCACCGTAGCGCACGCCTGCAGCCGGGTGGAGGACCAGCGCGACGACCCAGCCTTCGACCGCGCCCTCGAGCTGCTGGAGGGCATCATGCGTGCCCAGCTGCCCTCGGCCTCCGCCGTTCCGCATCGGCTTTGCGTGGGGGCCTGAATGCCGCAGGCACACCGCGCCAAGAAGCCGCCGGGCGCTGACGCTGCCACGCTTGCCGCGCTCTCCCAGCTGGC
>JBGGME010000097.1:0-9538 GCA_041288195.1 Hyphomicrobiaceae bacterium | reverse complement strand
TCGATCAGCTTGCGTTGCAAGGCTTCCATATCCAGCGCGGCCGGTGCGACGGCGCTCTCGACGGCAGGACTCATGACCAGACCCCCAAACCAACATCGGAACTCGATTGTGGTTTATCGGATATTGGTCACCAGAGCCTTATCCAGTGATCGACGGCGCTCATGGCGGGCTTGGGCGCCTCGTAGGACCACGCCGCGCGCGGGCTCAGCTTGCCGCCCTCGGCCACGTCGTAGAATTGAACGCCGTGCGGGCAGGCGAGGTCGCTCTCCGTCCTGGCCGCCTTGCGCAGCAGCTCCATGCGCACCGCCTCGCGCGGGAAGTACGTGTAGCCGCCCGCCTCTCGGGTCTCCTCGCTCTCGGCGATCACCTTGCCCCGCCAGATTGCCTTCATGATATCCACCCCGCCTTCCGGTTTCTCGCCTGTCTAACGCGCGTGTAGAGAGCGTTGGATACAGCGCCCAGGCATGGTCCTAGGTCTTCAGCCGAATCTTCAGAGACGGATCATGGGCCTTCTGCCCCCGCTTGGTTGCATACTCACAGACTTGCTTGGAGATGAGGCTCTCAACTGTCTTCTTCGCGGTGTTCCAGTGAACCGCAAGGAGGTTTTTGGCACCTGTTACGTTGATCTCTCGGTGCTCTGCGAGATAGTTGACAATCGTGCGCTCCCTCTCTGACAGAGATTTGTATAGGTCAGCGCTGATCGGCACTTCAACCGATGCGTCAATGAATGACTTTCGATGCTCGAAGTCATTCCGCAAAATTACTCTGACTAGATTACCATCGGAATCAACCTCGGAGAACTCGGGAGCAGGCAACTCGGCCTCGCTCATCACTTCCTGCATCCTGCGAGTGCCCTCGTGCGCGCACTTAACAAGGTTGAAATAGAACAATGCATTCATCAGATATGGATTGCGCGGGTTATGGCCGATATCGGCAATCGTGGCTGCTGTCGTAGGTGGGTGAAAGCCGCCTGGGTTCTCTATCACGATCCTGTCGTCGAACATTCGAACAAACGTTGCCATGTTCTTGAAATTGTAAGAACGATGCACGCACGCATTGATTACTGCCTCGAGCCAGACATCCTTTGGGTACTCTGGGTTTGTGTGGAATTTTCCGTCCGAGCCCAACCGAGTAAAGTTACGCACTTCATTGCTAATCACCTCCTCGGCTTCCGCAATTAGTCTAGGCAGAGGGCCCTCGATCCAGAAGTCCTTTCCGTCAATGAGGTTGTATTTCTGCCCAGCTCGTTCTTGCTTGCCTGCAAACTTCATCAAGCGGACGTATGCCCCGGGAAATACAACCCTTGGATCTCGGGCGAACAGAAGTGTACAAGCGACGTTGGGATGAAAGTCGGTGCCGACGCGGCGGCCCAAGCGCGTATCCGCAAGGATTTCTTCGGGTTGCTGCGGGCGCGATAGCGCCTTCGCTCTCGCATAGTTCGATACATATTCGCTTACCAGGTCTTGGTCGAAGTCTTCAGGCCATTTGAGCGGAACGTCTTCCCGCTCGTAGTCAATCTCTTGTTTCTTGATGCGGATCTCACGCTTCTCAAGCTCAGTTAGTTTGCGCTTGCTGGAGCCTTCGCGAGTGAAGGCCTCATGCCGGACCGTTTCAACGAGCCTGTCGGGCCGGTAGTACACCCTGATGGCAATGATGAAGTCTGGCTTGCCCTCTCTATTGTAGGCTGGAACGTTCTTCGAGATGAAACGTGCTTCGGGGCAATAGACGGCGCCTGCCCGCTCGATGTCGTCTAGTTGCTTGGAACTCAGAGAGGAGCAGCCCTCAGCTTCTCCACGGTCGGTGACACCGAGGAAGATAACGCCGCCATGTGGCTGGCGATTGGAATATACGGACAGGTAGTCCCCTAATTCGCGAGGATGGAAGCGCGCTGCCTTCCGTTCGACGCGCTTGTCCTCCTTGAAGCGGTCAATTACCGATATGTCGGTGCTGACGGCCTCATAGATGTCATCTGGCGTCCAAGTCTGCTCGACCGCCTTTGCTGGTGGCTGGAAGAGCAGCCGCCGCTGTTTCTCTTGCTTCGCCATAGCACCCTGCCATTGGCCACGCAGGGATGACTCTACACTGGTGTAGAGTAGATGTAGAGTTTTTGTAGAGTAGAGCAGAAAATTACGTAATTCCAAAGCTTTACGACACTTCGAGTCAAGGCTGCCAGGGCCGGGGCTCGGCAACCTCGCCGGAAGCCGCCTTGTCCTTGCCCTCGGCCCGCTGGACCTCGCGCGCCAGCGCCGCCAGCGCCTCCTTGACCCCCCGCCCCGAGGCCGCCGACAGCAGCAGCGGCTTCTTGCGCGCCGCAGCCTTCAGCTCCGCCGCCTTCTCGGCAAGCGTCGCCTCGTCGAGCGCATCGCACTTGGAGAGCGCCACGATCTCCTTCTTCTTGTCGAGGCCGCCGCCATATGCCCTGAGCTCGGCGCGCACGGTTCGGTAGGCGGTGCCGAGGTCCTCGCCCGTGGCGTCGACGAGGTGCAGCAGGACCCGGCAGCGCTCGATGTGACCGAGGAACCGGGTGCCGAGCCCCGCGCCCTCGTGCGCGCCCTCGATCAGGCCGGGGATGTCCGCCAGCACCAGGTCGCGCGCGGGCGTGCGCACGACGCCGAGGTTGGGGTGCAGCGTCGTGAAGGGATAGTCGGCGATCTTCGGCTTGGCCGCGCTGACGGTGGCCAGGAAGGTCGACTTTCCCGCATTCGGCAGGCCGATGATGCCGGCGTCGGCGATCAGCTTCATCCTCAGCCAGATCGTCAGCTCCTCGCCGGGCAGGCCCGGGTTGGCGCGGCGCGGGGCCTGGTTGGTCGCCGACTTGAAGTGGGCATTGCCGAAGCCGCCGTTGCCCCCGCGCGCGATGCGGGCGCGCTCGCCGGGCGCGATCGTCTCGGCCAGCACCGTCTCCTGGTCCTCGGCCAGCACCTCGGTTCCCGGCGGCACCGGGATCACCACGTCGTTGCCGGAGGCGCCCGAGCGGTTCTTGCCCATGCCGCCGCGGCCGCCCTGGGCCTTGAAGTGCTGGCGGAAGCGGTAGTCGATGAGGGTGTTGAGGTTGGCGACGCATTCCACCCACACGTCGCCGCCCTTGCCGCCGTCGCCCCCGTCGGGTCCGCCGAACTCGATGAACTTCTCGCGCCGGAACGAGACGCAGCCGTTGCCGCCGTCGCCCGACTTCACGTAGATCTTGGCCTGATCGAGGAACTTCATGGGGGTGGGTGCCGATCTCAGGAGCCGGTGATGAGGCTGAGCCAGCCGCGCCAGCCCGACCGCGGCGCCTGTGCGGGCAGCGGCACCGCCAGCCGGGCATGCTGCCGGTCGAGCCAGTAGGTGACGGCCTCCACGTCGTGGCCGCGCGCGGCGCAGGCGATGATGCCGCGCGCGACGGTCTCGAACCCGAGCTTGGTGAGCACGCGCTTCGAGGCGGAGTTGTCGACGAAGTGGGCGGAGGAGAAGCCCGGCAGGTTCGGGTTGGCAAACCCGTGCTGCACGACGACGCGCGCTGCTTCCGTGGCGTAGCCCCGGCCCCACCAGGGCCGCCCCAGCCAGAAGCCGAGCTCGGCTGCGCCCGAGGGGCGGCGGTAGTAGCCGGCACCGCCGATCAGGGCGCCCTCGAGCTCGATGGCGAACCGCACCTCGCCGCGCACGGGCCTGAGCCAGGCCATGGCCTGCCTGTCCGAGAAGGGGTAGGGGATGTCGCTCGTCATGGAGGCCACGGCCCAATCACCTGCCAGGCACGCAAACTCGGGTGCGTCCGACCGCTGGAACGGCCGCAGCACGAGACGCTCAGTGGCGAGCCTGATGGGCTTCATGGGGGCGAGCTACGGGGTCAGACCCTCCACACTGGGCGTCTCCAGAGGCTCCGGCGGAGCCATAGGGTCTGACCCCATGGCTCCAACCCCAATCCCTACTCCGCCGGAACCTTCGCGGCGGGCTTGACCGACACGTACACGCGGTTGTTGCGCTTGGTGGCGAACTCGACCTTGCCCTCGGTCTTGGCGAACAGCGTGTGGTCCGTGCCTATGCCGACGTTGGAGCCCGGGTGCCACTTGGTGCCGCGCTGCCGCACCAGGATGTTGCCGGCCAGCACCTGCTCGCCGCCGTAGCGCTTGATGCCTAGCCGGCGGCCTGCGGTGTCGCGCCCGTTGCGGGACGAGCCGCCCGCCTTCTTGTGTGCCATTGTCTGCAGTCCTCGAAAGATGAAAGGCGCGGGTCAGGCGCCGACGATCTCCTTGATGCGCACCGTGGTCAGCTCCTGGCGGTGGCCGCGCTTGCGGCGCGAGTTCTTGCGCCGGCGTTTCTTGAAGGCGATGACCTTGGGGCCGCGACCCTGCTCGACCACCTCGGCGACCACCTTGGCGCCGGAGACGACCGGCGCACCGATCTTGGTGCCGACCATCAGCACCTCGGTGAACTCGATGCTCGCGCCGGCATCGCCCGCCACCTTCTCGATGGTTACCACCTCGTCGGCAGCCACCCGGTACTGCTTGCCGCCGGTCTTGATGACCGCATACATGCCTGATTTCCTTCAACAATTTGCACAATGCGCCGACCTTGGCCGCCGCCCGTGCGCACCCGCGATGCCCGATTGCGGCGCACTATTGTCGAGGGGCCGCGCAAAGTCAACGCGCGCCTTGCTTTCCAAGAGCCCGCATCAGTCGGGTGCGCGGAAGCGATAGCCGACGCCGATCTCCGTCATGATGTACTGCGGGCGCTCCGGGTCGGCCTCGATCTTCTGGCGCAGCTGCCGCACGTAGACGCGCAGGTATTGTGGATCGGTCGGCTCGTCCCACAGCTCGCGCAGCAGGAACTTGTGGGTCAGCACCTTGCCGGCGTGCTGCACGAGCAGGCGCAGCAGGTCGTACTCCTTGGGCGAGAGCCTCACCTCCGCCTCGCCCTTCCTGACGATGCGGCGCACCAGGTCGATGCTCAAGCTCCCGGCCTGGAACCCGGGCCGCTCGCCGTGCACCTGCAGCTGGTGGCGCAGGGCCGCGCGCATGCGGGCGAGCAGCTCCTCCATCCCGAACGGCTTGGTCACGTAGTCGTCGGCGCCCAGATCCAGCGCCGCCACCTTGCCGGCCTCGTCGTCGCGGCTCGACAGCACCACGATGGGCACGTCCTCCTGCGCCTGCCGGATGCGCCGCAACAGCTCCAGGCCGTCGACGTCGGGCAGCCCGAGGTCGAGGATCACGAGCGCCGGCTTCTGGGCGAGCAGCTCCAGCGCGATTCTGCCGTTGGGCGCCTCCAACACCTCGTAGCCCTGCGAGGCGAGCCCCATGCGCAGCAGCTTGCGGATGGGCGGCTCGTCGTCGATGACGAGGATCTTGGCCGGCGCCGCGCTCATTGCGCACCCTTTCCACGCTCCGCCGATTTCGGCACCGGCAGGCTGATGGTGAACGCGGCGCCCTTGCGATCGGTCCGGTTCGCCGCCACGATCGTGCCGCCGACGGCCTCCACGAAGCCGCGCGCGATGGCGAGGCCGAGCCCCGTGCCGGCCCGCACCTTATCGCCCTTCTGCACCCGGTAGAACTTGTCGAAGATGCGCTCCAGGTCGTCCGGCGGAATGCCCTCGCCCTCGTCCAGCACCTGCAGCCGCACCGTGTCCTCGTCGCGCCAGCACTGGATGCGCACCGTCGTCTGCGGGCCCGCATACTTGGCGGCGTTGTCGAGCAGGTTGAACAGCGCCTGCTCGAACAGCACGGCATCCACCATCACCATCGGCAGGCCGGGCGCGACCTCGACTTCCACGCGGTGCCGCGCCAGGATCTTGCTCGCCCGCTCCAGCGCGCTGCCGACGATCTCGCCCACATCCTGCAGCGCCGCGTTCGGCGCCACGGCGCCCGACTCGAGCCTGGTCATGTCGAGCAGGTTGGCGATGAAGCGGTTGAGGCGCTCCGATTCCTCGATGATGGTGGCGAGCAGGTCGGCCTTGGCATCCTCGTCGAGCGACTTCGCCAGGTCGCGCAGGGCGCCCGCGGCGCCGATCACGGCAGCGAGCGGGGTCTTGAGGTCGTGCGAGATCGACGTCAGCAGCGCCGAGCGCAGGCGGTCGGTCTCCGCCACCCGCCGCACGCGCTCGATGTCCTCCACCAGATGCACACGCTCGATCGCCAGCGCCCCCTGGTCGCTCAGCGCATCGAGCAGCCGCCTCTGCTCCGCCCGCACCAGCGGTCCCGCCGCATCCCTCGAGATGCCGAGGATGCCGACGGCCCCGCGCCCCGTCCGCATCGGCAGGAACAGCCACTTGGCGCCGGGCAGCGCATCGGAATCCCGGCCTGCGGGGCGCTCCTTCTCCCAGGCCCACTTGGCCGCGGCCAGATCGCCCTCCTCGAGCCTGTCCTCCGGCGGGTAGCCCGCCTTGACCGCGATCGACCCCTCCTCGGGAAGCAGCAGCACCACGCGCACCTTCAGCATGGTCGCGATCTGGTGCGCGGTCGCCCACAGCACGTCGTCGAGCGTGCCGGCGCCGGCGAGCTTGCGGCTGAACGCATAGAGTTGCTCGACCGTGCGCACGCGCTCGTGCGCCGTCACCGTCTGCATGCGGCCGCGTGCCGCCAGGTTGGAGACGATGAAGCTGAGCGCGGCAAACAAGGCGAACGCGGCGACGTTGGTGGGATCGGCGATCGTGAACGTATAGAGCGGCGGCAGGAAGAAGAAGTTGTAGGCGAGCGAGGCCGCGCCGCTGGCCGCCAGCGACGGCCACAGCCCATAGCGCACAGCAATACCGACAATCGCCGTCAGGAAGATGAGGTCGACGTTCTCGATGCCGAACAGGGGCCGCACATACAACCCGACGCCGAGCGCGGCAGCGACCGCGAGCAGGGCCACGATGTAGGGCAGCGGATCGAGCGCACCTGCCGCATCCGTGGCGACGGCAGGCCGCGGCGGCACGTGCTCGGGGAGCTCCTCGCCGGGGATCACGTGGATCGAGATGTTGCCGGCCCGCCGCACCAGGTCGTGCACCACCGACCCGTGCAGGATCTCGAACCAGCGCGAGCGCTCGGACTTGCCGACGACGATGTGATTGACGTTGCTCTTGTGCGCGTAGGCGACGACGTCGTCTGCCACGCGTCGCGCCGCCGCGGGCACGGTGACCGCCTCGCCGTCGAGCCGCTCGGCGAGCCGCAGGGTCTCCGCGATCCGGTCCCTCGTCGCCTCGTCGAGCTGCAGGCTGCGCGGCGTCTCGATGTAGAGCGCGGTCCACGTCGCGCGCAACCGGTCCGCGAGCCGCTTGGCATAGCGAACGAGGCTCGCGGAGCGCGGGTCCTCGCTGACGCAGACGAGAATGCGCTCGCCCGCCGCCCACGGTCCCGGGATCGCGCGCGCCTGCATCTCCTCGAGCAGCTGCTCGTCGACGCGCTCGGCCGTGCGCCGCAGCGCCAGCTCGCGCAGCGCGGTCAGGTTGGTGGGCGAGAAGTAGTGCTTGAGCGCGCGCTCCGCCTGCTTGGGGACGTAGACCTTGCCCTCCTTCAGGCGCTGGATCAGGTCGTCGGGCGTCAGGTCGACCAGCTCGATGGCATCGGCGCGGTCGAGGATGGCGTCGGGCACCACCTCGCGCACGCGCACGCGCGTGATCTGCGCGACCACGTCGTTGAGGCTCTCGATATGCTGGATGTTGACGGTCGTGTAGACGTCGATGCCGGCATCCAGCAGCTCCTCCACGTCCTGGTAGCGCTTGGGGTGGCGGCTGCCCGGGATGTTGGTATGGGCGAGCTCGTCGACCAGGATCAGCGCCGGCCGCCGCTTCAGCGCCGCGTCGATGTCGAACTCGTTGAGGATGCGGTTGACGTAGATGGTGGGCTTGCGGGGAATGACCTCCAGGCCCGCCAGCAGGGCCTCCGTCTCCTTGCGACCGTGCGTCTCCACCACGCCGGCGACGACGTCCACGCCCTCCTTCAGCTTGGCGTGCGCCGCCTGCAGCATCTCGTAGGTCTTGCCCACGCCGGGGGCGGCGCCGACGAAGATCTTGAGGCGGCCCGACCGACCCTTGCCCTCGCGTCGGGCCTCGGCGAGCAGCGCGTCCGGCGACGGCCGTTGCTCAGTGTCGCTGCGCTGCTCTGCCATCGATCAACCGGGCTCGGTCCTGCCGCTCTCAGCGCGGCGCACGATCCAGCGCCAAGTCGAGGGCCAGCACGTTCACGTGCGGCTCGCCGAGGAATCCGAGGGTGCGGCCCTCGACATGCCGGCCGACGAGCGGGCGCAGGCGATTCTCCGGCATATTGCGCGCCTTGGCAACGCGCCGCACCTGGAAATAGGCGGCCCGCGGCGAGACCTGGGGGTCGAGACCGCTTCCCGGCGTGGTGACGAGGCCGGTCTGAGCCCGTCCAGGCTGCCGCTCAATGCGGCGCGTCGGGATGCCAGCCGATCATCGCCAGCATGAAGAAGTAGCCGACGGTATAGGCTACGGCGATGGGCCAGCCGTGCCTGAGCCACAGGCCGACCGATTTCGCCTCCGGATACATGTTCGACAGCGCCACGCCGGCAGACGACCCGAACCAGATCATCGAGCCGCCGAAGCCTACCGCGTAGGCCAGGAAGCCCCAGTCGTAGCCGCCATGCTTCAGGGCCAGCGCCGTCAGCGGAATGTTGTCGAATACGGCCGACACATAACCCAGGCCCAGCGCGGTCTGCCAGGAAGCCGCGGGCAGCGTCTCGACCGGCATCAGGGAGGCGGAGGTCACCAGGGCCAGCAGGAAGATGGTGCCCTTGAAGGTTTCCGGCATCACCTTCCAGTCAGGCGTTCGCCAGGGGGTCGTTACCAGGATGACGACCCAGACCGCGAGGCCGATGACGGGAAGCTGATCGAGGGCTGCCGGGAAGCGAAGGTTGGCGGTGACGTTCGACAGGATCGCCACGATCAGGATCGCGAACACGATGACGACGCGCGGCCACTCGACCCGGATGCCCGGCGGCGTGTCCTTCATGATCGGCGAATACCGGTGCTGCTGCATCGCCGCCGGGATGCCGAAAATGAAAATCGCAACGGCCACTGCCACATAGGCCTCGACCACGACCAGCGGGCTGACGCCGGCGATCCACATCATGGTGGTGGTCGTGTCCCCGACGACGCTGCCGGCGCCGCCGGCGTTGGAGGCGGCGACGATGGCGGCCAGATAGCCGATGTGCACCTTGCCCCGGAACACCTCCCGCGCCATGACGCCGCCGATCAGTGCGGCCGCGATGTTGTCGAGGAAGCTCGACATCACGGCGACGATGACCAGCAGGGCGAAGGCGCCCTTCCAGTCGTCGGGCAGGAAAGCCGGCATGACGTCGGGCAGCTTGCTCTCCTCGAAATGCCGCGACAGCAGCGCGAAGCCCATCAGCAGCAGGAACAGGTTGGCGAGGATCACCCACTCGTGCTGCATGTGCAGCGCAAGGCCGGTGAAGCCCTGCCCGAACTTGAAGCCGGTGAAGCCGAGCTTGTAGACGACGATGGCGGCAAGCCCAGTGAGCGCCACCTGCAGCGTGTAGTGGTGAAACAGAGCGACGCCGAGCAGCGTCAGTGCGAACAGGATGAAATCGACAGGGATGCCGAGCAGGT
>JBGGME010000096.1:0-8956 GCA_041288195.1 Hyphomicrobiaceae bacterium | reverse complement strand
TGAAGCCGCCCGTGATGATGAGGTCCTTGGCGCGGCCGACGATGGTGACGCGCCCGTCCGCGTCCTTGGTCGCGAGATCGCCGGTGATGAAGTAGCCGTCCTTGCGGAACTCCTCGCGCGTCTTCTTGGGGTTGCGCCAGTAGCCCTTGAACACGTTGGGGCCCTTGACCTCGAGCACGCCGACATCGCCGGCGGCGACGCGGCGGCCCTTGGAGTCGGCCACGCGCACGCGCACCTTGGGCAGCGCGTAGCCGACCGTGCCCGGCACGCGGTCCCCGTCGTAGGGGTTGGACGTGCTCATGCCGGTCTCGGTCATGCCGTAGCGCTCGAGGATCTTGAGGCCCGTGCGCTGGGTGAAGTCGCGGTGCGTCTCGGCCAGCAGCGGCGCCGAGCCCGAGATGACGAGGCGCAGCTTCTTGCAGTGCTTGGGTCCGAAGGCGCTGCTGCCGAGCAGGCGCGTGTAGAAGGTCGGCACGCCCATCAGCACGGTGGCGCGCGGCAGCAGCCGCATCAGCTCCTCGAGGTCGAACTTCGGCATCCACAGGATGCGCGAGCCGTTGAGCAGCGCCGTATGCAGCGCCACGAACAGCCCGTGCACATGGAAGATCGGCAGCGCGTGCAACAGCACGTCGCCCGGCACGAAACCCCAGTAGACGTGCAGCGTCTCGGCGTTGGAGGCGATGTTGCGGTGGGTGATCATGGCGCCCTTGGAGCGCCCGGTCGTGCCGGAGGTATAGATGAGCGACGCAAGATCGTCGGGCTCGCGCTTGGCGGTTCGGCGCAGGGGCCGTTGGCCCGCCGCCAGCTCGCTGAAGGAGCCGCTGCCGTCCGGCGCCATGGTCAGCAGCGAGCGCACCTTGTGGGCGGCCGCTGCGGGCTCGATCTCGGCGATGCGCTCGGCAGAGGCGACGATGACCTTGGGCTCGGCGTCGCCGATGAAATACTCGAGCTCGGCCGCCGTGTAGGCGGAGTTGAGCGGGTTGTAGACGGCGCCGATCTTGAGGGTCGCGAGGTAGAGGTAGATGCTGGGAAGCGACTTCTCGACCTGCGCCATGACACGATCGCCGGGCTTCAACCCGAGCGACTTCAATGCCGCCGCGGCACGAGCGACCTGATCGAGCAGCTCGGCGTAGGTCAGGATGCTCCCGTCGGCCGTCTCGAACGCGGGCGCGTCTTTCGCCGCGCGCATCTTGGCTTCCAGGCGAGCGAGAAAATTGCCGTTGCGTGGCATCTGGCAGACCGTCCCTCGGGCCGTGCTAGCTCGTCTCAACAACAGCGCGGGCATCGGGGAGACACCGAAGCGCGGATGCGGTGCGGCCGCCGGGGAAAACGATGGCTGAAGGATTTCCCGGGCGCCGAACCTGAAGCTGGGGTTTACACGGGCGCATGGCCGCGGGGCAATACGGCGATAGGCTGGTGCCGCAGCAAAGCTCTACCCGATAGGGGTTTCGAAGGCCGCGCAAAGCCGTGGGATATCCCACTATGCGCAGGACGCACGGCACTATTGCAGCAAGCGTCACAGGTCTTTTTCCAGCTCTCGACCGAGAGGGTCACCGCGCTTGGTCCGTCCGCCAACCGTAGAGCCAGTCGTAGCCGGCCATGAGCCAGGGCCCGGGGGCGAGGCGCAGGACGGCGTCGCGCGCCCAGGAAAACGGCGGCGACAGGTGATAGATGCGGCCCTGGCGCCGGCTGGTCGCCTGCACCTGCTCGGTGCGCACGCGGCGTCCGGTCTCGAAGGCGTGGAGGGCGCTTGCCTCATCGCCAGGATGTGCCGCAAGGCAATCGGCCAGCACGACCGCGTCCTCCAGGGCCAGCACGCCGCCCTGCGCGAGGTAGGGCAACATCGGGTGGGCGGCATCTCCAAGCAGCGTGACACGGCCCCTCGACCAGGCAGGCAGCGGCGGCAGGCCGTGCAGCGCCCATTTGCGCCAGGCAGGGACGCGTGCGAGCGCGTCGGCAAGGCTCCTGTGAAATCCGCCGAGCTGAGCAAGCAAGAGCGCTTTGTCCGCCTCCGCGTCCCAGTCGCGCCCGCGCCAGTCCTCGGCGGCGATCACCACCACGGCGATCTCCGCGCCGGCCCGCACCGGGTAGTGCACGACATGGACGCCGGGGGTCAGCCACAACCCGACCACCGATGTCGGCACCGCGCCCGCCTCGGCAGCGGGGACTACGGCGCGCGTCGCCGTGGCGCCGGTGAACTGCGGCGACACCCCCGGGCATATGACCTGTCGCACCTGTGACCACAGCCCGTCAGCGCCGATGAGCGCGGCACCGGCCATCGTCTCACCGCCCGTGCTCGTGGCCTCCACCCCATCCCTGGTCTCGACGAGGGAGGCGAAGGCAAAGCCCGGCCGCAGCTCGATGCGCGGGTCCGCCGAGGCCGCGGCCAGCAGCGTCGCTGCGAGGTCGCCGCGGTGCGCCACCCAGTAGGGTGCCCCATGCCGGGCCGCAATCCAGTCGCCCAGCGGCAGATCGGCGAGAACGCGTGCGGTCTTGCCGTCATGCACGCGCACGGCCTCGGGCACCCCCACGAGCGGGCGCAGCGCATCTGCGACGCCCAGGCGCTGCAGGACGCGCACGCCGTTGGGCCCGAGCTGGATCCCCGCGCCCACCGCCGCAAAGGTGTCGCGCTGCTCGAGCACAACCGACCTGCGGCCGATGCATGCCAATGCCAGGGCCAGGGCCAGGCCGCCGATGCCGCCGCCCGCAATCAGGATCGGGGCGGACGGGGTGACCATGGTAGTGTGCCCAAGTGGGCCGAATGACGAGGATTGGACCTCAGGCCGCGGCGGTCGTCTCGCCCTCTACCAGGCAGCCTTCGGGCACCGTCGCATCCGGCGCAAGGCGCGCGTCGTGGACAAAGAGGGTCGAGCAGTACGGGCAGATGATCTGGCCCTCCGCGCCCATGTCCAGGAAGACGTGAGGGTGGTCGAAGGGCGGTCGCGCGCCCATGCACTGGAACTCGCGCACGCCGATGCCGATCGTGTCGACGCCCGGATCGTTGGCAAAGTGAGGGGTAAGGGAGGCCATGAGCAGGTCCCGCGGGCTCGCGTTTGCGTTTGCCCCTCGACGATAGCCGGTGGCACGCCCAGATGGTAGGGGTGGATGGCGTCGCAGGACCGGACCCAGGAGCATCGGCCGTGCAGACCTTCGATTCCGATGGCGTCAGGCTCGCCTTCATCGACGAGGGGGCGGGCGACCCGGTGCTGCTGATCCACGGCTTTGCCTCGAGCGTGCGCACCAACTGGATCGAGCCGGGCTGGGTGAGCCTGCTCACGAAATCGGGCTACCGCGTCATCGCCATCGACAACCGGGGACACGGCGAGAGCGAGAAGCTCCACGACCGCGCCCTCTACAGTGCACCGCTGATGGCCGAGGACGCGCGCCGCCTGCTCGACCATGTGGGTGTGTCCCGTGCCGACGTCATGGGGTACTCGATGGGCGCGCGCATCACGGCATTCCTGGCGCTCGCGCATCCCACCCGCGTTCGCAGCGCCATATTCGGCGGCCTCGGCGGCAACATGGTGCGGCCGATGGCCGGTACCGGCCCGATCGCGCACGCGCTGGAGGCCGCCAGCATCGACGACGTCAAGAACCCGACCGCGCGCACCTTCCGCGCCTTCGCCGAGAAGACCGGCGGTGACCTCAAGGCGTTGGCCGCCTGCATCCGCGGCTCGCGGGAGCCCCTGACGCGCGAGATGGTCGGCAGCATCGCCTGTCCGGTTCTGGTCGCCACCGGCACCGAGGACGTCATCGGCGGGCCCGCCGACGAGCTCGCAGCGCTGATCCCCGGCGCCGAAGCCCTGCCGATCCCGCGCCGCGACCACATGCTGGCCGTCGGCGACAAGGTCTACAAGGAAGGCGTGCTCGCGTTCCTGCGGCGCCGGCCGTAGAGCCCGGCAAGAGGCCGTTCGGAAAAAAAGAGGCTCCCGCAGGCTGTCGGCAGCGATCCGGAGGACACGAGATAGTGTGTCACAGGTCTCGCCGACAGCGAAATGCAGGAGCCGCACTTACGCGTACAACTTACGCACTTTCGGGCGACCTCACCGTAGCAGTGGGTACAACCTATGTCGTAGGAAATCTGTTGGTGGATATCGGAAATCCTGTGGATAACTCGACCAGATCAATCCAGATGCCGGCTCAAAGCCAAATTTTTGCGAGCCATGCCCTGCGATTCGCGGTCCAGCCACGACACTTTTAACCAGATGGCTCCCGTGCCAGACTGCGGAACATGCCGAAAACCCTGCCGATAGTGTTGCGGCTCTGCCTCTGTGCGACAGTGCTCGCGGCGGCGGCCATGTGGCCAACCACAACAGTCCTGGCCCAGGCTCTCGCGGTCGACCTGGAGCTCGTGATTGCCGTCGATGTCTCCCTGTCGATGGACATCGAGGAGCAGCGCCTGCAGCGTGACGGCTATGTCGCGGCCTTCCGCGATCCGGAAATCCACAAGGCCATCGCCTCCGGCCCCAACGGCCGCATTGCCGTCACCTACCTGGAATGGGCGGGCCCGGCGAACCAGCAGGTCGTGCTGCCCTGGACCGTGATCGACGGCGCGCGTGCCGCCAACACTGTCGCGGATCGGCTCGAGCACGCACCCATCTCGCGCGCCCGCATGACGTCGATCTCCGCAGCTCTGCAGTCATCCGGGCGCCTTTTCGAGACAAGCGCCTCGCGGGGCATCCGGCGGGTTATCGATGTCTCCGGCGACGGGCCCAACAATGCCGGCGTCCCGGTAGTGCCGATACGTGACGAGCTGATCGCCAAGGGCATTGTCATCAACGGCCTGCCGATCATGCTCAAGCTGCCGGCGGGCTTCTTCGATCTCGCCGACCTCGACCTTTACTACACCGACTGCGTGATCGGCGGCACGGGCGCGTTCATGATCCCGATCAAGGAAAAGAGCGAGTTCCTCACCGCCACACGCCGCAAGTTGCTGCTGGAGATCTCGGGCTGGGAGCCGCCTCCGCGCATCATCCGCGTGCAGGCCGGCGGCGATCGCCCCCAGAGCGACTGCCTGATCGGCGAGAAGCAGTGGCAGCGCTACATGGACGGCCGCTTCCCGAACTGAGCCTGGTGTCCCGATCGCGCAATCCGTCTCAGCGCGCGGAGGCGTCGGAACGATAAGGAGGAGCCTATGCCGAAGCAGAAAGCTGCCGGGGATCCGACCTTCCTGAAGCAGCAGCGCAAACGCCTCATCGCAATGCGCGATGAGTTGCTGAGCAGGGACGCTGCCAAAGCTCCCCTTGACCGCACTACCCGGCCCGAGGGGGCTGAAGAGATCGAAGACGACGCCCAGAAGCTGGCCCAGAGCGAAGTCGACGACACAGTGCATGGCGTCGAGGTGCAGCGCTTGCGTTCGATCGAGCGCGCGCTCGCCAAGATCGACGAAGGCACCTACGGGCTATCCGATTTGAGCGGCGATCCGATACCGAGGGCGCGGCTGGAAGCCATTCCCGAAGCCGTTCTCACCATCCAAGAGGAGGAAGCGCGGGAGAAGCAGCGACGGCGGTAGCGTGACCGTGGGTCCCGCTGCTACACCCGGCAGGAATCGGCAGCATGAGAGTCTCCCGACTTGGTAGAGCTAGTCGCCTTCGGACACGCGACCACCGGCCATCCGCTGGGTAATCTCCTGCAGCACCTCCTCCGGCTGCTCGGCCACCGCGCGCGTCAGCGTCCTCAGGTGGTGCCGCGCGTCGTGGAGCTGATCGATCAGAGACAGAATGACGGACAGGCTCGCGTGCTCGAGGCCCATGCGGTAGTGCAGGTCGCAGGCCAGCGCCACGCGCGACTCGTCAACCCGATCGAACAGGTAGCCCTGATCGTCGCGGTGCGGTGCGATCACCCCCTCCTCGATCCAGGTCAGCAGCACCTGCCGCTCCAGATACGTGAACTGTGCGATGAGTTCGGTTTCGCGGATCATGTCAAGCTGCGCCCTTCCTGCGCGGGTTCTGCGGGTGCGTCTTCTCCCACTCGGCCATGAACTGAGCCAGCGCCTCGTCGGCACCTTCCGGGGGTAGGATGTGAATGTCGACCAGATGATCGCCGCGGCCGCCCGATTTGCCGCGCGACACGCCCTTGCCGCGCAGCCGCAGCTTCGTGCCCTCCTTGGCGCCCTTGGGCACCTTGACGTCGACCGGTCCGTCCACCGTATCGACCCGCACGCTCGCGCCATTCAGCGCCTCGCCGAGCGACACCGGTAGCGTGCTCACAATGTCGTGCCCGTCGCGCTTGAAGCCGGAGTGCGGCCGAACCGAGATCTCGACATAGGCGTCCCCCGGCTTGCCGTCGGAGCCCGGCAATCCCTGTCCCTTGAGACGGAGCACCTGGCCGTCGCCGATCCCCGCTGGGATAGTGATGTCGAGCGTCTTGCCGTCCGGCATCGCCACCATCTTGTGGGTGCCGTTCACCGCATCGAGAAAATCGATCTCGAGCGTATAGCGCACGTCCTGGGGCGGCATGCGGAATTGGCCGCCGTCGCCGCGCCCGCGGAAGAGATCGGCGAAGATGTCGTAGTCGAAGTCGCCCGCGCCGTTTCCCTGCCCTGCGGCCGCCTCTGCGCGCCGGCGGTAGCGCATGTTCGGATCGGCCTCGGCATACTCGCGATAGAAGTGCCGCTCGGCTTGACGCTCGGCACCGGTCTCGTCGATCTCGCCGGCATCGTAGCGCTTGCGCTTTGCCTCATCGCCGATGATGTCGTAGGCGGCATTGACCTCCTTGAACCGCTTCTCCGCCTCGGGTTTGCCCGGATTGAGATCGGGGTGCGTCTCCTTGGCGGCCTTGCGATAGGCCTTGCGGATGTCGTCCTGGCTGGCGCCGGGCGCCACGCCCAACGTCTCGTAGGGATTGGCCATTTGTCTCAGATTTGATTCACGTGCGGCGCGGTTGCGTGCGGAACACCGGGCCACACTACGCCACCCTGCTCCGTTGCATCAACGGCCCGGCTGGAAAAGTGCACGAGCAGCCCTCAGAGCGGGTCGAGCAGCGCCGAGTCGAGCAGCCGGCGGTGGAACTTGAGCACCTCCTCGCGCTCGGCGCAGTCGTGGTAGCGGCCCCGGCAGAGCAGCATCAGGCGCCGGCGCTCGCGATAGGCGTCCGAGAGCGGCAACCCCGCCGCCTCCAGCAGGACCGTGCCGAGATAGGGCACGTCGACCCTCTCCAGGGCGGCGAGCGGCGGCAGGCGATAGCCGATCGTGTCGAGCGTGTAGTAGCTCTCGAGCGCGGCCTGATTCCCGCCACGCAGCACGTCCTCGACCGAAGCGTCCTCGCCGAACCCCAGCAGGAAGCGTGTGGCGAGCGGCTGGTGGTCGCCGTAGTGCATGATGAGGAACGGCCGGCCGGGGAAGCGGCGCGCGAGCTCGGCGCGCAGATGGGCATAGTCCATCCGGGTCATGGCGAGGCGGCGCAGGAACTCGTGCATCTCCGGATGCGTGCCGGCCCCGCCGCCGGGGACGTCGACCTCCGGCATGTAGGCATAGTCGTAGGGGCCGTGGGCCGCCATGGTCTGGATGTAGAGGAAGAGAGGCTGCTTCGAGCTCGCGAGATGGCGCGCAGTCTCGGCAAGCGCGTTGTCGTAGTAGAACCGGTCGCGCTCGTTGGCAAGCTTGGCGCCCTGAGCCTTCGCATCGCGGATGTCCGTGATGCCGGCACGCTCGAAAAACCTGCCCGCACCCAGAAAGCCCTTCAGCATGGGATAGAACATGACGTTGCGGTAGCCGCAGCGCGCCAGCGCCTGGGGCAGCGTATCGCGTACCTTGCCACCGAGCACCGGCTGCACGAACTGGCGCATGCCGCCGAAGGAGTGCGTCGACAGCCCAGCCAGCACTGAGAACTCCGTCAGCCACGAAGCGCCGCCGTAGGTCTCGACGCGCAGCTTGCGGTATTTGCCGTCGGCGGACCGGAAGAAGCTGTCGAGCCCGCGGTCGTAGGCCAGCGCCGGAAACTGCGCGGGCGGCGAGACCGACTCCTGGTGGATCAGGATGATGTGAGGGGGGCGGGTCGCGGGGCTGCAGCCCGCATTGGGCGCAAGCCGGGCGGCGTCCTCCGCGTTGCCCGCCTCGATCAGCCCTCCGCGCCACAGCGCCTCCAGCGTCTCCGACCAGGAGGCGTAGAAGAACGAGACGTAGAGGCTTTCGAAATAGAGCTCGGTGTGGCGCCGCTCTCCCTTCACGACCGCGCCTGCCACCGCCAGCCCGGCGAACCCGAATGCGGCGGCCAGCGCGTGCAGCCGGCTGATGCGTACGCCGTCGATGCGATGGGCGATCCACGCCGCCGCGGCCGTCGCGATCATTGCGGTGCCCAAAGCCACAACCTGTCCGCGGTGATCGCCCCAGAGCTGGGCGATGCTCGACCAGGCGCTCGCGAGCCACACGAGGTCGTAGGCGTGCAGGCTGAGGTCCGTCGCCTGCTGCTTGGCGTAGGAGGCCTGCCGGATGAGCATGACGCCGGCGCCGGCGATGACTACGGCGCCGAGCAGCCGGCCGGTGAGGATAACGACGAGGGCTGCGATCGCAAACGTGACGGCGCAACCGAAGAGCACGGTCGCGGTCGTCTCGGCCCACCAGAAATAGACGCCGGCGAGGCATGCGGCGACCGCCGTCGCCGCCCACACACTGCGGGGACCCAGGCTCGTGCTTGCGGGCACGGCATGCTTGCGAAGCAGGGGCGGGCGGGCGATGCCTCCACCCGTTGCGTCAAGACTCATCGATCACATCCGTCCCTGCACACCCCCGCCCGTCATGATGGCCACGGGCTGAACCGGCAGTGAATGGTAAATGCAAGCAGCGCGCCAGGAGACGTTTGGAAGTGACCGCGGGAGTGCCGGCTCCGCAAAGCCGCCGCAAAGCTCACGTATGCATCACGCGGGGATTGGGGTGGTTAACGCAAGCGTAAGAGCGTTGGCGGCATTCTATCCATCCCATGAACCTGTTCCGCGTCTGTATCGCGTTGCTTGCGCCGG
>JBGGME010000095.1:0-3928 GCA_041288195.1 Hyphomicrobiaceae bacterium | reverse complement strand
CTATAAGCCTGATACGCATGCGGCCGGGCGCGAGCCCCGGGCCGTTTTTTTCGTCCCGTTAGCCGCTGAGGATTGATGACCAAGCGCATTTCCGCCAAGACGAAGATCTGCCGCCGTCTGGGCGTCAATCTGTGGGGCCGGCCGAAGAACCCGCTGGCGCGCCGCGACTACGCCCCGGGCGAGCACGGCCAGAAGCGCCGCAAGCTCTCCGACTACGCCCTGCAGCTGGCGGCCAAGCAGAAGCTGAGGCGCTACTATGCCAACATGACCGAGCGCCAGTTCCGTCGCGCCTACGAGACGGCCTCGAAGCAGCGCGGCGACACGGCGGAGAATTTGATTGGCCTGCTCGAGCGCCGCCTCGACACTGTCGTGTACCGAGTCAACCTGGCGCCGACCCCGTTCGCGGCCCGGCAGCTGGTCAATCACGGCCACGTCCTGGTCAACGGCAAGCGGGTGAACATCCCCAGCTACCAGGTGCGCGAGGGCGACACGGTCGAGGTGGCCGAGCGCTCGAAGAACCATCCCCACATGCTCGAGAGCGTGCAGCACCCCGAGCGCGACGTGCCCGAGTACCTCACCTTCGACGCCAAGGGCTTGAAGGCGCAGTTCGTGCGGGTCCCCAAGCTCTCAGACGTGCCCTATCCGGTGCAGATGGAGCCCAACCTGGTGATCGAGTACTACTCGCGCTGATCGGTTGCGATTGTCGGCTCAAGGACGGCCCCGCGAGGGGCCGTTCGCATGTTCGGGTTCAGGGTCGGGCGAAGAAGCAGGTGGTGGCGCCGCCACTGTAGTCGTCGATCATCGGGCGGAAATCCGGGTCGGTGCGTGCAAGGAGTGCAAGCAATCGCTTGCTTTCCGGGCGATCCGGGAAGCGCGCGGCATAGATCTCGACCCAGGCCATGTAGTGGCGGTCGTGGCCGCGCTGGTCGAGGAAGCTGAGATCCTGGTCGCCCGGGCCGCTATCGGTGCCGGGATTGCTGTTCGCTGCCGCATAGGGCCGGACTTTGGCCGGCTCCTCGATGGCATCCAGGAGGAACCGGATGGCGCCATGGAGGTCGCGGCCGCCCGTCTGCAGGCCATAGAGATCGAGCCCTTGATTGGCCGCGATCTCGGCGATCACCACCAGCGAGGCGATGGCGTGCCGCTGATACCAAAGGGCGCGGGCGCCACGCTCGGTCTCCAGCGGCAGGCTGCCGTCGGGTCGCATGTCGGCGAGCGCGTCGCGGTAGGCTTCGATGCCGGCCTGGAACCGGCGGTCGTCGCCCGTCAACGCGCCCCAGGCCATATTGACGCTGCCGCGCAGATAATGGTGGTTATTGCGCTGCGTCACCGAGTCCGCAGGAGGCCGCAGCCGTGAGCGGACCAGACGGTCGAGCCAACCCTCGATCCGCGCCTGCGCTGCCGGCTGAAGCCCGGGCTGGCCCCTGACAATCGCGAACGCCACGATGGTCGGCAGGAGCGTCCGGTCCAGGGCGTAGTTTCGGTTCAGTGCCCGCCGATCGCCGCCCCAGAGTGCGTTGGCCCGTGCCCAGCGGTCCAGCAAGCGGATCAAGCTGGCCGTGGCGGCATGGTCGCCGGCGAGGCCGGCACCGGCGTCGCTCATGACGGCCAGGGCGAAAGGCTGGCTGGCGGTGTCGGCGTCGCCTTCGTCGGTGCGCAGGCCGGGCACGACGCGCGGCGTGTCGTCGGCGTGGGCCGGGCACCAAGCCTCGCGCTGCGCTGGCGGCAGGCGTGCCAGCTCATCCGCCCGAGCCGGCACGGGGAAGAGCACCCGCCCTGCCTGCGTCACGCCGGCAAGCTCGGAAATGCGCGTCGTGTCGGCGCGCTCCGCACCGCAGGAGGTGACAAACGGCACCAGCAGCGCCAGCATGGTGACCTGCAGGTGCGGCGTGCGGCCCCCGGCCGCGACCCTCGGTGCGCGCCGCGTGTCAGCGAAACCGATGGTTCAACATCCCGGGCGAGGTGGCGATGCGCGGCAGTCTAGCGCTCCTGATGGCGGCCTGTCTCGGCACTTGGCCGGCCCATGCCGGCCCTGCGGTTGATGCGCGGTATTCGGTGCAGACCATGGGTGTCGACCTGGGCAGGGCCGAATTGCGGCTCGATCGGGCGAACGGCGGCGTGAAGACCCGGTTCCGGTTCGAGACCGACGCCCTGCTCGGGTTCGTCGAAGCTTCCGATACGCGGATGGAGAGCGACACCGCTTCCGCCCTGGGCGAGGTCAACCCGCGCAGCTTCGATGGGATCTACAAGAAGGAGGATCGCACCCGCGAGGTCGGCATGGCCTATGGGGCCGAGGGCAGGATCGACCGCTTCCAGCTCGTCAAGCGCGGCACAATCCGAGTCGACGCGGTGCCAAAGGGGCTGGCGGCGGAATCGATCGACCCGCTCGCCGCTTTCCTGCGTGCACGGGCCTGGCTGGATCGGTCGCCGGAGGGTGCTGAGCTGGTCATATCGGTGTTCGACGGCCGCAAACGCTACGACGCGAGCCTGCGCTATCTCGGCCTGACCCAGCTCGCCGGTGCCGCCGGCTCGGCCCCCGCGCACCGGGTGGCGATCCGCTACACGCTGGTCGAGGCCCTGAACGAGGACAGCGGCGTGCTGGAGCCGGAGCGCAAGGGCCGGGTGCGCGACCTCGAACTCGCCATCAGCGCCGACGGCCGCTACGTGCCGCTGCGTGTCGACGGCTCCCTCGACGGGCTACCGGTGTCGGCGGTCCTGGCCGCGGACTGCGCCGGCCCCGACGGCTGCCCGAACTAGAGCAATTTCATGCTGACCGTGGATAGCCGGAGTTGACGAGGTAGTTGGCGCATTCGCTCGCGGGGAACAAGTCGAGCAGTTTGCCGATGGCGTTCCACAGGCCGTCGACGGTGCGTTCGGCGGCCTTGCGCAGGAGTGCCTTGAGCTTGGCGAAGGCCTGCTCGATCGGGTTGAGGTCGGGGGAGTAGGGCGGCAGGTAGCGTAGCTCGGCACCGCGCGCCTCGATCGCCTTTCGGATGCCGTCGACTTTGTGCGCGGCGAGGTTGTCCATGATGACGATGTCGCCCGGCCGCAGTTCCGGGGCCAGCATCTGCTCGACCCACGCCTTGAAGATGTCCCCGTTCATGGCGCCGTCGAGGACATAGGGGGCGACGAAGCCCCTGGCGGTCAGACCGCCAACGAAGGTGGTGCTTTTCCAGTGACCGTGGGGGATCGGGCCGTCCAGGCGCAGGCCGCGTGGGCTGCGGCCGTAGCGCCGTGCCATGTTGGTCGCGACCCCCGTCTCGTCGACGAAGATCAAGCTCGCCGGGCTCATGGCGCCTTGCCCGGCCCGCCAGGCGGTGCGCAGCTCGGCGATGTCCGCCCGGTCCTGCTCCTCGGCCCGCCCCGACTTTTTTTGAGCGTCAGGCCGAGCCGGGCCAGCGTCTTGTGCATCAAGCCGAGGCTGGCCTTGACCTCGTGGGTCGCCAGCAGCCAGGCGCGCAGCTCCTCCAGGGTGACGTCCGGCCGGCGCGCCACCTCGGCCGCGATCGCGTCGTGATGCGCTGCCAGCTTGAGTGTCTGCTGGTTGCGCTGCGCTCGCGCCTCGGTCTCGCCGGTGGCGCTGCGCCGGCCAAGCGCCTTGTAGATGTAGGAGACACTGACCTGGAACAGTTGCGCCACCGCCTTAGCCGGGCTGCCGCCGTCCACGGCAGCCAGCACCCTCGACCTCAGATCCGTCGAATAGCTCTGCCCAGACTTCCACGCCATCGCACCACCTCGGTTCGCTGCAACCGAGAAGTATGAATCACGTCCTGGCGATCCCGTGAATCGGGAACAGATTCCGGTCAGCGCGAAAGCGCTCTAGCAATACGCGGCTTCGTTCGTTCGCATTAAGTGTGAGGCCGCTGCCGCCATCGATGGTCACGTCGGTGGCGACGGTAAGCTCGTTGCCGGCCAGCACGATGGTTTG
>JBGGME010000094.1:0-24869 GCA_041288195.1 Hyphomicrobiaceae bacterium | reverse complement strand
ATGGCCTCGGCGGCGGAGCTGGGCAGAGGCAGATACCGTCCGGAGTTCCTTGAAGCCGTCGACGCCTGCCTGAAGGTGAAGCACTCCGAGCGGCCGAGGTCGGTGGCGCAGCTGCGGCCGATGCTGCTCGGACGCAGGTCGCAGCCCATTGTCGTGGAGCTGCCTCGCTCGCGCGCGCCGTCCCTGCCCAGGATCCTCGAGGCTGCAATGCCTCAGGAGCGGCGCCGGTGGGCGGCCGCCGCAGCCGTTGCGGTGTTGGTTGCCGGGCTGGGTGGCGGTCTCGCCTACAAGTCGACTATCGCCGTGGCACGCCAGAGCCCGGAGATGAACGTCGCCGAGAAGACCGAGGACCGGCGCGAAGCGCAGCGCCGCAAGGACATCGCCGATGCTGCGGAGACGGATGCGCTGCGCCAAGCGGAGGCCGACGCCACCGCCGAGCGCAAGCGCGAGGACGAGCTGCGCACGGCCGCCCTCGACGAAGCCCAACGGCGGGATGAGCGGCGCAAGGAGGATGAGCGCGTGCGGCTCGCCACGATCCCCTCCGGCGAGGAGCAGACGGCCTTCGTCAGGCGCGTGCAGGAGGCGCTAAAGCGCAACCAGTGCCACGACGGCAACGTGACCGGGCGCGCCGACGAGGCGCAGGAGAGCGTCGACCGTTTCGTCGAGAACGCGAAGCGGTCCGGCCGGGCACAGGCGCCGCGCATCAAGCTCGCGAAGGCCAGCGTCGGCGATTTCGAATCGTGGCTCTCGGATGTCGAGAAGGCCCGATGGGAGCCATGTTTGCGCGAGGCACCCAAGGTCGAGAAGGCGCGTCCGATTGTGTCCCGACAGGTGCCGACCAGGGCTCCGGCTTCGTACGCGCGCCAGCCGTCGGCGCCGCGTTATGCGGGGTCGTCCGGAGGGAGCAGCGGGCCCGGCCTCATCATGGGCATCGGGCACTAGCTCGAGACGTGCTGCAGACCGTCCACCGCTAGATGCTCTTGCGGATCGCGTTGTCGAAGATGTCGAGGGCTAGGTCGATCTCCTCTCTCGAGATCGTGATCGGCGGCGCGATGCGGAAGATGCCGTAGCCGCCGCGCACCACGCTCGTCATCATGCCGAGATCGAGGCAGGTGCGCGCGACCCGCTGCGCAAGCTGCGGGGCGGGCGTCTTGGTTGCCCGGTCCTCGACCAGGTCGAGGCCCACGAGCAAGCCGCGGCCGCGAACGTCGCCGATGCACTCATGGCGCTGCTTCAGGGCCAGCAAGCCTGCGCGCAGGTACTCCCCCATCTCGCGCGCCCGTTCGGTCAGGCGGTCGCGGACCACGATCTCCAGTACCTTGAGGCCGACGGCCGCCGGCAGCGGATCGGAGGCGTGCGTGGTGTAGAACAGGAACCCGCGCTCGTGGCAGCGCTCCTCGATCTCGGGTGTGGTGAGGACGGCCGCGAGCGGCAGGCCGGCGCCCAGCGTCTTCGACAGCGTCAGGAACTCCGGCACGACGCCGTCGCGCTCGCAGGCGAACATGTGGCCGGTGCGGCCGAGGCCGGTCTGCGCCTCGTCGAAGATCAGCAGCATGCCGCGCTCCCGGCATTTCTCGGCAAGCGCGCCCATGTAGCCGATGGGCGGCTCCAGGACGCCGCCCGAGCTAAGGATCGGCTCGGCGATGCACGCGGCCAGCTCGCCGGTCGATTGCCGATCGACCAGCTCGAACCCGAAGTCGAGCTCCGAGCGCCAGTCGTAGACGCCATCGGCGCCGACGAAGCGTGAGCGGTAGGCGTCGGGCGCCGGCAGCACGAAGGAGCCGACCTGGGCCGGGCCATAGCCGCGCCGGCTCGAGGAGTAGGTGGAGGACGCCGCACCGCCCGTGACCCCATGCCAGGAGCGCGACAGCCCCACCATCTCGTGCCGCCCGGAAGCCAGCTTCGCCATGCGGATGGCGGCCTCGTTGGACTCCCCGCCCGTAGAGACAAGCAGAACGCGATCGAGCTTGCCCGGCGCCAGCTCCGCCAGCAGCGCGGCCAGGTCGACCACCGGTCGCGACAGGATGGTCGAGTAGAGGTGATCGAGCTCGCCCACGATACGGCGCACGACCTCGACGATCTCGGGATGGCTGTGGCCGATGATGGCGCTCATCTGCCCGGAACAGAAGTCGAGGATGCGCCGACCGCTCGCGTCCCACATGAAGCTCCCCTGCGCGCGCTCGGCAATGAAGGGGGCGAAATCGCCGCCGTAGCGCACGAGATGCGCGCGCGCCTTCTCCCAGAACAGGGGATCGTCGTTGCCCGTGGCGGTTGTTCCCATGTCATTCATTGCAGACTGCTCCTAACGCGTGCACCGGCGAACTCGCGGTGCCGATGCTAAGAGCACTCAACCTGCACGTCGAGATCGGTGCGGCGATCAGCGCAGCGATCGATCCTTCCCTGGCGCAAGGCCGTGTGGAAGATTTGCAGCACTTGGAAAGAGCGGGGCGAGCGGGGCGCATGTATCGCATCGGCGTTGACATCGGCGGCACCTTCACGGATTTCGCGCTATTCGACGGACGCGGCGCCAAAATGTCGGTGCACAAGCGTCTCACCACGCCGCACAATCCGTCGGAGGCCGTGATCGAGGGCACCAGGGAGCTGCTGGCTCGCGACCGCGTGGCGATCGGCGACGTCAGCGATGTCGTGCACGGCACCACGCTCGTCACCAATGCGGTGATCGAGCGCCGCGGCGCGGTAACCGGCATGCTGGCAACCGCCGGCTTCAGCGACATCCTCGATATGGGCTTCGAGCGCCGCTACGACCTGTTCGACCTGCGCGTAAAATATCCGCCGCCGCTGGTGCCGCGCCGGCTGCGCCTCGAGGTGAGCGAACGGGTGCGCCATGACGGCAGCATCGAGCTGCCGCTCGACGAGGGCGCGGTGCGGCAGGCTGCGCGTCGGTTCGGCGAGCTCGATGTGGCAGCGGTTGCGGTCTGCTTCCTCCATTCCTATGCCAATCCGGCGCACGAGATGCGTGCCACCCAGATCCTGCGCGAGGCAGCACCCAACCTCTTCGTGTCCGCCTCGGCCGATGTCTTCCCCAACATGCGGGAGTTCGAGCGCTGGACCACGACTACCGTCAACGCCTTCACCCAGCCGATGTTCGACAGCTATCTCGACAGGCTGGAGAGAGGACTTGCCGACCAGGGCTTCCGCGGCCGCCTCTACATCATGTCCTCGAGCGGAGGTACGCTCACCACCGACACGGCGCGGCGCTTCCCGGTGCGTGCGCTGGAGTCCGGCCCCGCCGCCGGCGCCCTGATGAGCGCCTATCACGGCCGCCGGCTCGACCTTCCCAACCTGCTCTCCTTCGACATGGGCGGCACGACCGCCAAGGGTGCGCTGGTGCGCGGCAGCACCCCGATCAAGCGCTACAGCATGGAAGTTGCGCGCATGCACGAGTTCCGCCAGGGCAGCGGCCTCAGCATCCGCATTCCGGTCATAGACATGATCGAGATCGGCGCCGGCGGCGGCAGCATCGCCGAGATCGACGACCGCGGCCTCCTGCGCGTCGGCCCGCGCAGCGCCGGCGCCGATCCTGGGCCCGCCTGCTATGGCCAAGGCGGAACCAAGCCGACTTTGACGGACGCCAACCTCGTGCTCGGCTACCTCGATGCCGGCTTCTTCCTCGGCGGCGCCATGGCGCTCGACCGCGCCGCCGCCGAGACCGCGGTGCGCGACGGCGTCGCCAAGCCGCTCGACCTCGATCTCATGCGCGCGGCCTGGGGCATCCATGACATCGTCAGCGAGGACGTGGCCCGCGCCTTCCGTATCCACGCCACCGAGCGCGGCTTCGACTATCGATCGGGGAGCATGGTGGCCTTCGGCGGGTGCGGACCGCTGCATGCGCTGGCGATCGCCCGCAAGCTCAAGATCCCGCGGGTCATCTTCCCTGTCGGCGCCGGCGTGATGTCGGCACTCGGCCTGCTGATCAGTCCCCTCGCCTTCGAGATGGCGCGGTCGCGCCGCATTCATCTCGACGACATCGATGCGGCCGATTTCGCCGCCACCTTCCGCGCGCTCGAGGGCGAGGCCAAATCACATCTGCTCGCCGCCGGCGTCGCCGAGCGCGACATCCGCCTCAAGCGGCGCCTCGACATGCGCTACCAGGGCCAGGGCCACGAGATCGAGGTGACGCTGCCCGACGCGCCCGAGCCCGGCGAACTCTACGGCAGCCTCGGTGAGCTCTTCGGACGCGCCTACGAGGCCGCCTACACCCTGCGCCTCGACGAGCCCGCCGAGGTGGTCAACTGGAAGGTCGAGGCGGCCGGACCGGCGCCCGACCTCGGCTCAGGTTATGCGCTCTCGGGACCGGCCGGGACGGCCAAGGCACTCAAGGGCGCGCGGCTCGCCTACGACCCCGAGCGCGCACAGATGTCGGAATGGCCGGTTTACGACCGCTACGCGCTCTCGCCCGGATCATCCATCACGGGGCCGGCCCTCGTCGAGGAGCGCGAGAGCACCTGCGTCATCGACGGCGGGCACGTGGCCAGGATCGATGCCCACTTCAATCTTGTCATAGACCTCGAAGCTTGATCGCGAGAGCCACGCCATGAGCGAAAGAACCTTCGACGCGGTCAGCCTCGGCATCATGTGGGACCGCCTCATCTCCATCGTCGACGAGATCGTGTCGACGCTGGTGCGCACGTCGTTTTCCACCATCGTCAACGAGAGCTACGACCTCACCTGCGTGGTCCTCGACACGGAGGCAAACTCGATCGCGCAGGGCACCTTCAGCGTGCCGGTGTTCATCGGCAGCGCGCCCATCACGCTGCGGCACATGCTGAAGCGCTACCCGCCCGAGACGCTGAAGCCCGGCGACGTCATCATGACCAACGACCCGTGGCAGGGCACGGGCCATCTCTACGACATCACCATGGTGCGGCCTGTGTTCCGCAACGGCCGCATCGTCGCCTATACGCTCAGCATCACGCACCTGCCCGATATCGGCGGATCGGGCTTCGGCTCCTCGGCCGTGGAGGTCTATCACGAAGGCATCCGCATCCCCATCTGCAAGCTCTACGAGGAGGGCCGCCTCAACGAGTTGCTGCTCGAGATCATCCGCACCAACGTGCGGGTCCCGGAGCAGGTGATCGGCGACGTGATGGCCAACGTCGCCTGCAACGAGGTCGGCGGGCGCGAGCTGCTGGCCTTCATGGACGAGTACGGCCTCGAGGACCTCACCGACCTTTCGCGCGCAATCCGCGGCCAGTCGGAGGCGGCAATGCGCGCCAAGATCCGCGAGCTGGGCGACGGCACGTGGGAGAACCGCATGCAGGTCGAGGGCTTCGACGGACCCTGCGACTACGCCGTGCGCATCGACGTGAAGGGCGACAGCCTCGCCTACGACTTCACGGGCACCTCGGGATGCGTGCGCGCCGCCGTCAACGTTCCCTTCTGCTACACGAACGCGATGGCGCTGCATGCCATCAAGTCGCTGCTGCTGCCGAACATCCCCAACAACGCCGGCTCGATCGCTCCGATCTCGGTGTTCGCCCCGCCGGGCTGCATCCTCAATGCGCAGCCTCCGTTCGCGACCGGCGGGCGCCATGCCATGGGGCATTTCGTGACGCCGCTCGTCTACGGCGCACTCGCAAAGGCGCTGCCCGACCGGGTGCAGGCCGGCTCGGGCATGATGAACCTCATCACGTTCCAGGGCACGCGCCGCGACGGGCGACCGTTCTCGACGCTCTATTTCGCCGCCGGCGGCTACGGCGCGCTCGAGAATCTCGACGGCCGGTGCACGCTGCCGCACCCCTCCAACATGGCCGTGGTGCCCGTCGAGGTCTGGGAGACGCTGACGCATACGACCATCGAGTCGAAGCGGCTCCTACCCGATTCCGGCGGACCCGGCCGCTGGCGCGGCGGCCTCGGACAAGAGGTCGTGCTGCGCAACGACACCGGCCACACCGTCACCACGCTCGGCATGGGCAACCGCACGATGTTTCCTGCACGGGGCATGTTCTCGGGCGGCGACGGGACGCTCAGGGTGCATTGCATCGACGACAAGCCCGTGCACGCCAAGGGCCGCAACGAGCTGGCGCCGGGCCAGCGCATGCGCATCGTCGAGGCTGGCGGCGGGGGGTACGGCGATCCCAAGCAGCGTGCGCCCGAGGCGGTTTCCGAGGACGTCGCCCAGGGTTACGTCGGCGCCGAGGCCGCGCGAACGATCTACGGCTGGCAAGGCTGAGGAGGCGCTCGGCGCGGTCGGCGCAATGCGCTGGCCGATTGGGCAGCGCAGCTCAGACCGAGCCGCGTAGCCTCGGGTCGAGCATGTCCCGGATGCCGTCGCCGAGCAGGTTGAAGGCCAGCACGGTGATGGTGATCGCGAGCCCGGGGAACAGCACCAGCCACCACGGCGGCACGAGCCCCGAGTTGAGGGCATCCGAAAGCATGTTGCCCCAGGTGGGGGTCGGCGGCGGGATGCCCACGCCCAGAAAGCCGAGCGAGGCCTCGATAATGATGGCGACGCCCAGATGCGTGGTGGCGAGGATCAGGAAGGGGGCGATGCACTGCGGCAGGATGTGCCTGAACATGAGGCGCATGTTGGAGGCCCCGAGCCCGCGCGCCGCCTCCACGAACGGCAGCTCCTTGAGCGAGAGTGTTACGGAACGGATTACGCGCCCGCCGAAGGGAATGCGGGTGATGGCGATGGCGACGATAACGGTGCCGGTGCCGGCGCCGAGCGCCATGGCGATGGCCATGGCGAGAACGAGATCGGGGAAGGACTGCATGAACTCGATGGCGCGCTGGCTGGCGATATCGAAGCGTCCCCCGAAAAAGCCGCAGGCGAGCCCCCACAGCGCACCGAGCGTCGTGCCCAGCAGGACGGCGAAGAAGGCGACGGTGAGGGACGTGCGGCTGCCCCAGATGACGCGGCTCAGGGTGTCGCGGCCGATCTGGTCGGTGCCGAAGTAGTTGTTGGCGCTGGGCGGCTTGGTCATGACGCGGAAGTTGGACCTGAGCGGGTCGTAGGGCGCCAGGACCGGGGCGGCGACCGCGGTGAGGACGATGGCCAACGCCACCAGCCCCCAGAACGCCGACATCGGCGACCGCCTGGCGAAGGTCGCGAGTGAGCGCCCGGCGCGCCGCCAGGCCGAGGGTGGCGGCGGCAGGTTCGGCGCGCGCGTCGGGGGCTGCGCACTGGTGGCTGCGCCCACTTCGGGCGCGATCATGGTCATCGCAGTCGGATCCTCGGGTCAAGCCAGGCGATGATGATGTCGACCAGGATGTTGAGCAGCACGAACACCACGGCATAGAGGAACACGAGGTTCTGCATCACGAACACGTCGCGCTCGCTCACGGCGATGAACATGGCGTTGCCGAGCCCGGGCGTGCCGAACGCCCTCTCCACCGGAATGGAGCCGGCAAGCACGAACCCCAGCAGCACACCCGAGAGCGTGATGACGGGCAGCAGCGCGTTGGGCAGCGCGTGGAATGCAATCACGAGCCGGCTGTTGAGCCCCTTGGCCCGCGCCGTGCGCACGTAGTCCTCGCGCACCACCTCGAGCAGGCTCGAGCGCGCCATGCGCGCGATGTAGGCGGCCTGGCCGAGGCCCAGCACGATCGCCGGGCCGATGACCATCTGTAAGGTCGTCCAGGGGTCGGTGAGGAGCGAGGCGCCGGTCAGCGGCGCACGGTAGCCGAACGAGAAGAGCAGGGTCAGCACGATGAGCATGCCGAGCCAGAAACCCGGCACCGCCAGGAACAGGATGCTCATGAAGCGGACGAGGTTGTCGGCCCAGCTGTTGGGCCGCAGGGCGCTGACGATGGCGACGGGTATGCCGACGACCCACGACAACAGCACCGAGAGGAACGCGATTTGCGCCGTCAGCGGCCCGCGCCGCAGGATCGTCTCGGCCACGCTCTCGGAGCGGAAGAAGGAACGGCCGAAGTCGCCGCGCGCGATGTCCTTGATCCAGTTTACGTACTGCAGCCACAGCGGATCGCTCAGGCCGAGCTGGGCCATGTAGCTAGCTCGCTCCTGATCGGAGAGCTTGGTGAAGCCCTCCGGCCCGAAGATGGCAACGAGAGGATCGCCTGGGAGGACGCGCATCACCACGAACACGACGATCGATACGCCGACCACCGTGACGGCCCCGAACAGCAGACGACGCATGATGTAGCTGAACATTGGGTCCGCGTTACATAGCCCTGCCCATGCCGCGCATCAGAATGGCAGAGCTTACGCCTGTGACCTGCGCATGATGGGCGATGGCAGCCTCCGTCAGGTCGGCCGCCGGGCGCTGCTCGGGCAGGAAGTGGCCAAAGCTGTCGCGTCCACGCACCAGCGTTGCGCTGTCGGTCATCCCCGCTGTCTGCCGCACGTAGGTTGGAATGTAGCGGACCGCGAGTCCGATCCGGCGCTTGGGGGAGGGGTTCGGCTCCGAGCCGTGGATCAACTTGACGTGATGGAGGGACATCTCGCCGGGCTCAAGCTCGAGGGCAACAGCCTTGGACTCGTCGACCTCGACGCTGATCTCCTGCCCGCGGCTCAGCAGGTTGTCGGCTGCGAACGTATCCTTGTGCGGCACGACCTGCATGGTGTGCGTGGCCGGGATGACGCGCATGGCGCCGTTCTCATGGGTGCTCTCGCTCAACGCGATCCATGCCGTCACGATGTCGGCGGGATCGAGACCCCAATAGGTCAGGTCCTGATGCCAGGAGACGAAGCTCTTGTTGCGCGGCTCCTTGATGAAGAAGCTCGTTCCCCACACCAGGATGTCGGGACCGACGATGCTCTCGACCGCGTCGAGAACGCGGGGGTGACGCACGATCTCGTCGATCCACGTCAACAGCAGATGACATTTCGTGCGCAGGGCCCCGGCCGGCAGCCGGCCCGAGGCTTCGATCTCCTCGAGCTTGCCGCGATAGTCGCCGGCCTCGGCCGCCGACATGACCCGGATCGGCGAGACGTAACCCTCCCGGTGGTAGTGCCGGACCGCCTCTTGCGAGAGTCCCGCCATCGCTGGCCTCGCTATCCCTGACGAGATTGATTGGGCCCGGAGGCGCGGGCTGCATTCAAGCTGCAGCCCGCGCGAGCATCCGGGCCCGGCTGCCCGCGATCAAGCCTTGTCGAGCCACATGGTGTCCATGCGCACGACGTCGTAGATGCCGAAGTAATCCTTGGGATTGTGACCTTTGACGTAGTTGTACCAGACGTCGTTGATCTTCTCCCAGCAGATGGGGAAGACGGGCACCTCTTTCTCCAGGATTTCCTCCGTCTTGCGGATCAATGCCAGGCGCTTGGCCGGGTCCACCTCGGCGTCGATCTGCGGCATCAGCGCGTTGAACTCGGCGTTGTCCCACCCCGAGTAGTTCTGCGGGCCATCCTTCTTGTACCAGGCATTGAAGTAGTCCGACGGGTCCAGCAGCGTCGAGACCACGGCGCCGACCGCCATGTCGAAGTTGCCCGACTTGATGTCGTCGAACCACACCGACTCCACCACTGTGCGCAGCTTGCACTCGAGGCCCAGCGACTGCTGCAGCATGGCCTGGATGGCCTGCGCCCACAGCTTGAAGGTCGCAACGTCGCGCACGAGGAAGTCGAGCGGCGGCGCACCTTTGCCATAACCCGCCGCGGCCAGCAGAGCCTTCGCCTCCTTGATCGCCGCCGTGGGGTCGGTCTGGTAGCCAGGCCGCTTGGCCAATTGGTCGAGCGGCGTCGCAAACTCGGAGAACGGGTAGATGAAGCCGCCAACCAACATGGGCGCCACGTCCTTCACCACGTCGACGAGCACGGCCCGCTCGAAGACGAGGTGGACCGCGCGACGCACGCGCGGGTCGTCGAACGGCTTCTTCTTGGCGTTGGGCCACGTGCCCTGGATCACGCTCTGATAGTAGTTGAGCGAGGACATTCCGGGCGTAGCCTGGGCCTTGCGCGAGGTGACGGGATCGACGATGCGGGCATAATCCGTGCGGCCGGAGAGAACGGCAGAGCCGAGCTCGGGCGAGAACGGAAGGCCGTGATAGAACTCGAGGCCGTCCAGATAGGGCAGCCCATTGTTCCAGTAGTTCGGGTTGCGCTCCATCACCCACACTTCGTTCTCGACCCGGCGCTTGCTCTTGAACGGCCCGGTGCCCGGAATGTCGACAACGCGGCGCAAGTTGTACTGATTGTCCTCCAGCGTCTTCTTGCGGAAGATGACGTTCCAGCCGCTGGCAAATCCCGACATGATGAAGCTGGCCGGGCGCGGCTGGGACAGCTTGAACTCGATCGTGTGCTTGTCGCGGACGTTGATCTCGCTCACCGAGCTGAACAGGATCGAGCGCGGGATGGACACACCCGTCGGCGGCTTGCGGATGCGATCGTAGGTGGCCTTGATGTCGTCGGCGGTGAACTCGGCGCCGTCGTGGAACTGCACGTCCTTGCGCAGGTGGAACGTGTAAGTCGTGCCGTCCTTTGATATCTGCCAGCTGTGGGCGAGATCGGGGATGATGGTCTTGCCGCTGTCGCGCGGATCGCGGCGGACGAGATTGTCGAACATGCAGCCCTGGCATCCCAGGCTGTTGATCGTGCCCGACTGATGCACGTCGAAATGCGGGGGCCGCGAGGTGATGCCGTAGCGCAGGACGCCGCCGCGCTTGGGGTTGGCCTCGGGCGCGGCAAGCTGAAACTTGGAGCCATCGAACTCGTTCGGCACCTGAGCCAGCGCGAAATCGGGGCGCAGGCCGTAGGCCGCAGCCATCGCGGCGGCGCCGCCCTTCAAACCAGTCTGCAGGACCTCACGGCGATTCCAATGCGGGCTCTTCGAGCGATTGCCATTCATGCTGTTTCCTCCACCCTTTGCATTTTCTAGTATGCTTGGATGTAGTGCGATGAGGGTTTCGTCGCCTACCCAGAAGAACACTACACGTCGTTAGGGAGGGAGTCACCCAGTGAGCCAGGCCTCGAAGGCCGAGAGTGCCAATCCGCTTAACGTGACGGCCGCGTCGGCCGTGCTAGAGATCGACGGTCTCAAGACGCACTTCTTCACGGCGGCGGGCGTCGTAAAAGCGGTGGACGGCGTGTCGTATTCCGTGCGCAAGGGCGAAACGCTCGGCGTGGTGGGAGAGTCCGGCTGCGGCAAGAGCGTGACTGCCCTGTCGATCCTGAGGCTCGTTGCCGATCCGCCCGGCCGGATCGTCGGGGGGGCAATCCGCTTCCAGGGAAAGAACCTGCTCGATCTCGATCAGAGAAGCATGGAGAACGTCCGCGGCAACGACATCTCCATGATCTTCCAGGAGCCGATGACCTCGCTCAATCCGCTCTTCACGGTCGGCCATCAGATCAGCGAGGCGATCGCCGTGCACCAGGGCGTGGGCAAGCGTGAGGCCATGCGGATGGCCGTGGAGATGCTGCGGCGCGTGTCGATACCGCAACCCGAGGAGCGCGCGCACAGCTATCCGCACCAGATGTCCGGCGGCATGCGCCAGCGTGTCATGATCGCGATGGCGCTATCGTGCAATCCCCAGGTCCTGATCGCCGACGAGCCGACCACGGCGCTCGACGTGACGATCCAGGCGCAGATCCTCGACCTATTGCGCGAGCTGCAGCAAGCCTATGGGATGGCCATCATCCTCATCACGCACGACATGGGCGTGGTGGCTGAGAATGCCGACCGCGTGATCGTCATGTATGCGGGCAGGAAGGTCGAGGAAGCCGAGGTCGACGATCTGTTCGAACGACCAGCCCACCCCTACACGCGGGGGCTACTCGCCTCGATCCCCCACTTGGACGAGGCGACCGGGGCGACCCCGTCACGCACCCGCCTGAACGAGATCAAGGGGCTGGTTCCCTCGCTCATGCACCTGCCCCAGGGCTGCAGCTTCGCGCCGCGATGCAGCTACGCAACCGACCAATGCCGGGCGGCCCCTCCGCCGCTCGAGCAGCATTGGCCCGGCCACTGGGTGGCCTGCTGGCACGCCGCGCGACTGCAGGGGCCGGAATGAACATCTCGACGGGATCGCCGCATGAATTCCGCGAGCCGCCGCCCAGCGGCGGGTCAGCCGGGCGAGGGCCGCTGCTCGAGGTGCGGGACCTCAAGAAGCAGTTCCCGATCGTCAGGGGCTTGTTCTCGCGCGTGTCGGGCCAAGTGCACGCCGTCGACGGCGTGTCGTTCCACATTGCGCCGGGCGAGACGCTGGGGCTCGTCGGCGAGTCGGGGTGCGGGAAGTCGACGGTCGGGCGCACGCTGCTGAAGCTGCTCGAGCCGAGCGGGGGGACGATCCGCGTCGACGGGGTGGACATTACTGCCCTCGACGCGCAGGCGATGCTGCCCTACCGCAGGCGCCTGCAGATGATCTACCAGGATCCCTACGCCTCCCTCAATCCGCGCATGTCGGCCGGCCAGATCGTCGGCGAGCCGCTCGTGATCCACAGCGTCGGCGAGCCGAACGAGCAGCGCGAGCGCGTCGCCTTCCTGTTCGATCGCGTCGGACTGCGGCCCGAGCTCATGAACTCCTTCCCGCACGAGTTCTCGGGCGGCCAGCGCCAGCGTATCGGCATCGCCCGGGCTCTCGCGCTCAACCCGGAGCTGATCGTCGGCGACGAGCCGGTATCGGCGCTCGACGTCTCAATCCAGGCCCAGATCATCAACCTGCTCATGGACCTGCAGGACGAGTACAAGCTCTCCTACCTGCTGGTCGCGCACGATCTGGCCGTGGTGCAGCACATCTCCCACCGCGTCGCCGTCATGTACCTCGGCCGCATCGTCGAGTTGACGGACAAGACGAAGCTGTTCGAGATGCCGTTGCATCCCTATACGGAAGCGCTGCTGTCGGCCGTGCCTATCCCGAAGGCGCAAGCGCGACGACGCGAGCGCATAATCCTCAAGGGTGACGTGCCGAGCCCCATCAACCCACCCGCCGGCTGCCATTTCCACACGCGCTGTCCCTACGCGCATGCGCGCTGCCGCTCCGAGCCGCCGCCCTTGCGGGAGGTGACGCCGAGGCACTGGGCCGCCTGCCATCTCCATGACGGGGGGCCGACCCTGCCGCTGGCGCTACCGAGGGGCGCCGCGGCGTGATGAGGCGTCTGGCCATCGCTCGCGCAACCGCATCCGGTAGCTGAGGTCTGCAATGAAGCTCGCCTTGCTCGACGACTATCATCGCGTCGCAACGCAATTGGCAGACTGGGGCCGCCTGGCAGGCCGGGTCGAGGTCTCGAGCTTCGATGCGCCGATCCAGGACTCCGACGAGCTCGTGCGCCGTCTCGCTCCGTTCGAGGCGATCCTCGCCATGCGCGAGCGGACGGCATTTCCTCGAGCGGTCCTGGAGCGCCTCCCCAACCTGCGCCTGCTGATCACGACTGGCATGTGGAATGCGTCGATCGACATGGGCGCAGCGACGGAGCTCGGCATCCAGGTCTGCGGCACCCGGGACGTCGGCCACCTCACGGCCGAGCTGACACTCGGCTTGATGCTGTCGCTCGCACGCCAGACCTCGCACGAGGAACGGGCAATGCGCGAGGGCCGCTGGCACGTGCGGCTCGGCCACTCCCTGCGAGGGCGAACGCTGGGAATCTTGGGCCTCGGCAATCTCGGTCGACAGGTGGCGGGCTTCGGGCGGGCGCTCGGCATGGAAACGATCGCCTGGAGCCAGAATTTGACGGCGGCTGCCGCGGCCGAGGCCGGCTGCAGGCTCGTCGAGCGCGCCGAGTTGTTCCGGGCATCCGACTACCTGACCATTCACGTGCGCTTGTCGGACCGTACGCGGGGGCTCGTCGGCACAACGGAGCTCGGCCTCATGAAGCCGACGGCCTACCTCATCAATACCTCGCGCGGACCAATCGTCGACGAGGCGGCCCTGTATCAAGCCCTGCGCGAGCGCCGGATTGCCGGGGCCGCCCTCGACGTCTATTCGCGCGAGCCGCTGCCCATGGACGACCCCATCCGCACGCTCGACAACGTCATTCTGCTGCCCCACCTCGGCTATGTCGCCGAGGAGAACTACCGGCTCATGTATGGCGACGGCCTGGAAGCGGTCGAAGGCTTTCTCGTGGGCAAGCCGGTGCGCGCACTCAACGAACCGACGGAACGGCGCCGATAGCCGGCTCAGGCCTTCGATAGGGACTTGCCGCCAAGGGCGAGGGCAGCGGCGGTCGCGGACGGTGTCGGTCTAGCGACCTTGCCTCCTCCGCGCTGCAGAGCGATCTCCAAGGCCCGGACGGACTGGCTCTTGCGGTCCCCAGCCTTCGAAGGAGTGGCGGCCGCAAGTGATTCGACCGGGCGCTTCCCCATCCAGATCGATGAGGCGAGCGTGCTGATCAGGAAGGTGCGGGAGGTGCTGCGGCTCAGGCACAGCCGCGCGCCGATGGTGCCGGGGAGGGCCTGGATGTCGGCCAGCAGGCCCGCCGCGTCCTCAACCTTCCTTTCGACGTCCATCACGACATAGCCGATCTCGGTGTCGGTCTGGCAATACTGCGCGGCCACGTTGACGCCGCGCTGGGCGAAGGCCTCATTGAGCCTGTTGAGGCCTCCGGGCTCATTGCGATGCACGTGGATGAAGCGGATGCCGGAGGACCTGGGCGGCAGGAGCACCTGCGGGAAGTTGACTGCGCCCGTCGTCGACCCATTGTCGGAGAAGTCGACGAACTTGCGCGCCACCTCGGCCCCAATCCGCTCCTGCGCCTCCTCCGTCGAGCCCCCGACGTGGGGGGTGAGGATGACGTTGTCGAGACCCTGCAGCGGGCTCTCGAACCTGTCGGAGTTGGACGAGGGCTCAACGGGGAACACGTCGACGGCGGCACCGCCCAGATGCTTGTCGCGCAGCGCCGCAGCCACGGCGCCGAGGTCGGCGACCGTGCCGCGCGAGTTGTTGATGAAATACGCTCCGGGCTTCATGCGGCGGATCTCGCGCTCGCCGATCATGTTCTGCGTCTCGGCCGTCTCCGGCACGTGCATGGTGATGACGTCGCTGCGGGCCAGCAGGTCGTCCAGCGAGGAGGCGGCCTCGACATTGCCGTGGCGCAGCTTGTCGGCGCGATCGTGATAGAGCACGCGCATTCCCATCGCCTCGGCGAGCACCGCGAGCTGGCTGCCGATGTTGCCGTAGCCGACGATGCCGAGCGTCTTGCCGCGCACCTCGCGGCTGCCGGCCGCCGACTTGTCCCAGCCGCCCTGGTGCGCTGAGACTGACTTGGAGAATATGCCTCGCGACAGCATGACGATCTCGGCGATGGTAAGCTCGGCGACGCTGCGCGTGTTGGAGAACGGCGCGTTGAAGACGGGGACGCCCTTGCGCTGCGCAGCCGTCAGGTCGACCTGATTGGTGCCGACCGAGAAGCAGCCCACCGCGATCAGACTGTCGGCCGCCCCGATCACATCCTCGGTCAGCTGCGTGCGGGAGCGGATGCCGAGCATATGCACGCCGCCCAGAGCCTTCTTCAGGCTCGCGCCGTCGAGAGCCTTCGGCAGGCGCTCGACATTGCTGTAGCCCGAGGACGTGAGGGCCGCGACCGCCGTATCGGAGATACCCTCGAGGAGAAGGACCCTGATCTTGTCCTTCTGCAGCCATGTGCCTTCAGTCTGGGTCATGGCGCCATGGCTCCGTGGCATCTGTGCCTGCCAGGCAAGCTTTCCCGCCGAAACGGGAAGCGAAAGCCGTCACGACAGGCGTGCTCCCCTCATCGCGCAACCACGGCAAGCGTCGCCCGCTCCATCAGCGACTGGCGCTTGGCAATGCTCGCCAGCTCTTCGGCAACGATCTTCACCGTCAGGCGAATCTGCTCCGGAGTGTGCTTCGAGGTCATGAAGAACCGGATGCGAGCCGCCTTCATGGGCACGGCCGGGTGAATGATCGGCAGCGCATTGATGCCACGCTCCACGAGCCTGTCCGTCAGGCGCACCGCGCGCACCGGATCGCCGACCATGACCGGCACCACCGAGTAGCCGGCGCTCGTCATCGTGTCGAGGCCCGCCTTCTTCGCCTCCTCGACGAACAAGTGGCCGTTGGCCTGGAGTCTGGCGATCCTGGCCGGATCGCTCTTGAGGATCCTGAGCGCGGCAAGGGCGGCCGCGGTCGCCGGCGGCGACAGGCCGACCGAGTAGACGAAGCCGGGGGCCTGGTACTTGAGGATCTCGATCAGGTCGTTGCTGCCGCAGATGTAGCCGCCGCAACTGCCGAGCGTCTTGCTCAGCGTGCCCATCCAGATGTCGACCTCGCGCGGGTCGACGCCGAAGTGCTCGAAAGAGCCGCGCCCGTTCTTGCCCATGACGCCGAGCGAATGGGCCTCGTCCATCATCAGCCAGCAGCCGTAGCGCTTCTTGAGCTGGATCAGCCGCGGCAGATCCGGGAAGTCGCCGTCCATGGAGTAGAGGCCTTCGGCGAGGATCAGCGCGTTCTTGTGCTTGGCGCGATTCTCGCGCAGCACCTTCTCGAGATCGTCGAGGTTGTTGTGGCGGAAGTTGATGCTGGTCGCGCGCGACAGCTTGCCGCCCACGAGCGCGCTGTTGTGCATCAGCTCGTCCTGGACGATCAGGTCCTCGGGTCCCATCAGCACGCCGATTGTGGAGATGTTGGTGGCGTGGCCGCTGACGAACGCCAGGCAGGCGTCGGAGCCGTAGAAGTCGGCCATCTCCTGCTCGAACTCGCGATGCATCATGCGCTCGCCGGCGACCAGCCGGCTGGCAGACACCGACGTGCCGAACTCGTCGATAGCGGCCTTGGCCGCGGCGGCGACCGCAGGCTCCTGATTGAGCCCCAGATAGTCGTAGGAGGCGTAGTTGATGAGCTCCCGGCCCTCGCTCCGCGTCGTGGCGCCAAGGCGGCCCTCGTGAGCGTGATAGAAGGGGTTCCTTAGGCCGAACATGCTCGCCACGCTGCGATGCTTGTTCATGGTCTGGAAGATATGCAATTCGCCGAAGGGAAGAGCCGGCTTGAACGCCGGCTCGCTCTCCACAGGGCGAATCGTGCCGAGCGCCCTGGCGAGTGACCGCGCAGCTCCCTTGACGCCTCCTGGCGCCCGTTCGACTGCCTCGAGCCAGGAGCCCTCGCGTGACCCCACATCCTGGTTGGTCATCTCATACCTTCCGTTCCGGCGCCTACCGAGCGCGGTGGCGAGTGTTCTGCCGTCCCGCGTGGGCCGATACTCGTGGCTCTTGGGAGTAGGCGCTGTTCCTGTGGGCACAGCCTAAACCAGACGAGGATCGAAGGCGACAGGGGTCCCATCTCCTGTGATCTGATACGATCCAGATTCGCAAGCCCATTGCATCATGGATGGACAACTATGGTTGCCTACGCCATGACCAAGTCCAGCCCGCCAATGTTGCCTTACCCGAGGCGACGTGGTCAAATTGAACGAGTATGGGTAGCCGCGACCTATGGAGCTCATGATGGTGGCCGCAACACAAACGACGCGGTTTCTTCCCTTCCTCGAACCCGCCGAGGAGAGTGCTGTACTGGCGACGGCTCCGGTCAAGTCGTTTGATCGCGGCGCCCTCGTGCTCGATCAGAACGTGCAGTTGAAGGCCATCTTCCTCATCGAGCAGGGGACGGTCCGCGTCGAGCGCCGCGATGGGGACCAGACGGTGCCGTTGGCCCTTCTGGAGGCTGGCGAGTTCTTCGGCGAGATGTCCTTTGTGGATGGCGCGCCGACGAGTGCGAGGGTAATCGCCGATTCGCCCACGCGGCTGCGGGTCATCGACGAGGCCACCGTCAACGGGCTGGTCAAGAAGGACCCCGGCTTTGCAGGCCGGCTCTATCGCTCCATCGCGGCCATCCTCGCCGAGCGGCTGCGGCTGACGTCCATGCATCTCGACACGCTCATCGAAGGAATCGATTTCTACAGTCAGACCCGCGCCGAGATCGAAGCCGCTGCTGCCAAGCTGCCCGGTTCGGATTGGCGATCCGGCCTGGTGGCGGCCGTGGTCGAGCGAGAGCGGAAGGCCAACTAGGCTGGATTTTGCGGTCTCGACTGCCCGGCCGGGCTCGCGGCGTCACAATTCCGACAGCCGCCGGCGCTTGCCTGCCCGGCGCTGGAGGTGCATGCCGTGAGACCGCCCGATCACGTCGATGTCCTGGTTCTCGGAGCCGGCCTGTCGGGCATCGGCGCTGCGTATCATCTTCAGAAGTATTGCCCGACACGAACATTCGCCATCCTCGAGGCCCGCGAATGCATCGGCGGCACCTGGGACCTGTTCCGCTACCCCGGCGTGCGGTCGGACTCCGACATGTTCACGCTGGGTTACTCATTTCGGCCCTGGACTGCCGCCAAATCGATCGCTGACGGCGCCTCCATCCTCGACTACATCCGCGCCACCGCGCGCGAGCACGGCATCGACCGCAAGATCCGCTTCAACCATCGGGTCAGCCGTGCCTCCTGGTCGTCCGAGGCGAGGCGCTGGACGGTCGAGGCCCAGCAGGGCGCGGGGCGGGAGCCGGCGCGCCTCACGTGCGACTTCCTGTTCGTGTGCTGCGGCTACTACAGCTATGCGGAGGGCTATACACCGAGCCTCCCCGGCATCGACCGCTTCGAGGGCGCGGTCGTCCATCCGCAGGATTGGACCGAGAACGTCGCGTATGCAGACAAGCGCGTGGTCGTGATCGGCAGCGGCGCCACAGCCGTAACGCTCGTGCCGGAGCTGGCGAAGAAGGCCGCCCACGTCACGATGCTGCAGCGCTCTCCGACCTACGTCGTCGCCTGGCCCGACGAGGACAGGATTGCCAACGCCCTCCGCCGATGGCTGCCGCCAGGAACGGCGTGCGCCCTTACGCGGTGGAAGAACGTGCTGGCCGGCATGTATTTCTATCGCATGTGCAAGCGCAACCCCGAGCGCGCCAAGAAGATGATCCTCGACGGCGTGCGCGCCGAGCTCGGCCCCTCGTTCGATATCGAGACGCACTTCACGCCCCGCTACGATCCCTGGAACCAGCGCCTTTGCCTCGCTCCCAACGGCGATTTTTTCGCCTCGATCCGCGAAGGTCGCACCAGCATCGTGACGGACGCGGTCGAGACCTTCACGGAGACCGGCATCAAGCTGCGCTCGGGTAAGGAGCTCGATGCCGATCTGGTGGTGACGGCCACGGGCCTCAACCTGCAGGTGCTGGGAGGCGCCGAGATCGAGGTCGACGGCCGTCTCGCCGATCCCGCAACCACGATGACCTACAAGGGCGCGCTCTACAGCGACCTCCCGAACCTGGCGTCCGTGTTCGGCTACACCAACGCCTCCTGGACGCTCAAGGCCGACCTCCTCTGCGGCTACGTGTGCCGCCTGCTCAACTACATGGAGAAGCACGGCTACGACTCGTGCACGCCGCGCAACGCCGACCCGACCTTGGAGCGTCTGCCGCTCGTCGATTTCTCCTCGGGCTACTTCCAGCGGTCGATGGACAAGTTGCCGCGACAAGGATCGCGCAGGCCTTGGCAGGTCTATCAGAACTACGTGCGCGACATCATCGCCTTGCAGCTCGCGCCCGTCGACGACGGAGTGCTGAAATTCACGGCGCGTCCCACGCAGCCAGCGAGGTCTGCGACGGCGACGCCTGCCCGGGCTGTGCAAGGCGCAGGAGCGCCCTGACGGAGGCGCTCAATCGACCCACACCTTGAGCGGCATCCCCCCTTTGGGGTGGAGCGTCACGCGCGCAATCGGCGTGGGCTCGTGGCCGGCAACGGGCTCGAAGCTGGCGGACTGCAGCAGGGTGGCGAGCATGGCCGTGGCTTCGATCATCGCAAACGCCATGCCGATGCAGATGCGGGGCCCGGCGCCGAACGGCAGATACTGGTAGCGCGAGATGCCGGCTTCGTTCTCGGGCGCGAAACGGGTCGGATCGAAGACGTCGGGATCGCGCCAGCGCTTGTGATGGCGGTGGATGGCATAGATCGGCATGACGATGGAGGTGCCGGCCTTGATCGCGTGGCCGCCGATCGTGATATCGGCGATCGCCTGCCGGCTGAGCATGGGCACCGGCGGATATACGCGCATGCTCTCCTTCAACACCTGCTGGGTCAGCACGAGCTTGTCGATGTGCTCCGCCGTGACCGGCGCCCCACCCGTCACGCGCGCAACCTCGCTCTTGAGCGCGCTCGTCCACTCGGGCGAGAGCGAGAGCAGATAGAGCGTCCACGTCAGCGCCATCGCCGTTGTCTCGTGGCCGGCCAGGTAGAAAGTGAGCAGGTTGTCGATCAGCTGCTCCTCGTTCATGGGCGCGCCAGTGTCGGGGTCATGGGCCTGCATCAGCCGGTGCATGAGATCGTCGGGCGCGCTCGCAGCATTGCGACGCGCGCGGACCAGGTCCGCCACGGCCGACCGAAGCGAGCGGGTCGCGGCCCGCATTGCCCGCCGGCCGGGCTGCGGCATCCATGCCGGCACGTTGCCGATGATGTAGAGGCGATGCCACGCGCCGGATCGCTGGAAGCGGTCGGTCGAGGCCTCCACGGTCGCACCGACGCTCGCGTCACCCGACGGCAACAGCGTCGCGCAGATCACGTCGAACGTGGCCCTCGTCATGTCCCGCTCGATCTGGTGGCGCACGCCGGAGCCGGCGCGACGCCAGCGCTCGACGACCTGGCGCGCGGCGCGCACGAAAATCGGAACGAAGTTCCCGAGCTCCTGGCGGCGGAACATCGGGGCGGACGTCTGGCGCTGCCATTTCCACTCGGGCCCCTCGCTCGTGAGGATGCCGTTGCCGAGCAGCGGGCCCAGCAACTGGATCTGCACGCGCTTGCCGAACTTCTCGTGCTCGTCGAGGAGGATGGACTTGATCAGCCCCGGCTCCGTGACCCAGGCGAAAGGGACGCTGCCGCGATCATAGGGAACGATGTCCTCCTCGTAGGCGGACCGCGGAATCACGAGCAGAGGGTTGCGCAGGAACCGAGACACGAAAACGATGCGGTTGGCCGGCCGTGGCTGAGGCTGGACGCGAAGGGGGACCAATGACGGAGCGGGTGCAGCTGCCCGCTCACGCGAGGCGTTGCGCGCGGCGGCGCGACTTGTCTCCATCACCACGGCTCATCTCCTCGACCGACAGGGCCTATTGGCTCCAATGGAAGCAACTAGACAAGGCAGGTCCATGGCGCTGTACCGCACGGTACACCCAGACTCTCGGTCCGTCGCATTGTTGCTGCCGGTTTCGTCAATCCTACGGGCCGGCGAAGCCTAGGCCGTGCGTGCGGTTTGTGATTGGATGCTTGGCGATCGATCCCGGCGCGCCGCTACCTTTCCCGCGGCGTCAGCGCCCGACGAGAATCGGCGCCACCTGGAAGTTGCACTAGCATGGTCGATAGACCGAGATGCAGGGACTGCTTGTGATGTCTGACCCGACCCGAGATGCTGGAGCAAAGGGACGCTCGGCCCCCGCGCCGCGCACGCTCGATGCCCAATTCAAGGCGGCTATGCGCCGTCTCGCCGCCGGCGTGGCACTGATCACGACGACGCACGAGGGACGCCGCTACGGCATGACGGCGACGGCGGTGAGCTCGCTCACGGCGGACCCGCCGGCCCTCACGATCTCCATAAACCGCAGCGCGTCGATCTACGGCCCCCTGATGGCGCGCGGAGAGTTCTGCGTGAACTTGCTGCGGGATTCCCACCTGGAGCTGTGCCGCTCGTTCTCCGGAGCGTCGGCCACAGACAGGTTCCAGCACGGCGTGTGGCGCGACCACGCGCAGGGATTGCCGTACCTGGTGGACAGCCAGGCCGCCATCATCTGCCGGATGGGGCCGTCGCTGACCTTCGCCACCCATACGGTGTTCGTCGGCGAGGTGCAGAGCATCGTGCTCGACGACGAGGTCGCACCTCTGATCTATCTCGACGGCGACTACTGCGTGGCCAAGCGCCGGCCTTGAGCTGGCTCGCGTTCGACTGCGGTCAGAGCACCTCTGCCAGCCAGTCGTAGAGCACCGCGTTGGAGAGCGGGAGATTGCCGAGCTGGCAGTGCATGTCCGCGCCCTCGGCGACCTCAAAGACGCGGCGCGTGACGGGGCCCGATGCGCGGGCGGCGAACGTCTCCATCTGCGCCAACGCCTCAGGGCCCTCACCGGCGCCGACCATGGCGAGCGACGGGCACTTGATCTGGGCCAGGCGGTCGACCGCGTTGAAGGCCTTCAGCCGCTCGAACCAGCCCGCCAGGCTGTCGACGCCGAAGCGCTGGCAGGCATCCTTGAACAGCAGCTTCTGCGTCGGGTGCATCTCGTTGTCGGGAACGCTGTCGACCTCACTCAGCTTCAGCGGCGGCAGCTTGGCCGCACCTTCCTCGCCACCGACGAAACCCATCATGTAGGCGCGCAGGTCGACCACGGGGGAGTTGAGGATCACCGCCTTGATGCGCTGATCGTGCTCGGCGCCGCGCGTGGCGAAATAACCGCCGAGGCTGATGCCGTAGAGGGCCAGCTTGCGGGGATCGACCTCGGGCCGGGACAGCGCCACGTCGATCATGGCAGAGATCGGCTTCTCGTAGTCGGGGCGGAAGACGGACTTGGGATAGAACCGCAGGGTGCCGATCTGGCCGGGGCCCTGGCCGACGAACACCGTGAAGCCGCGCTCGAGGCCCGCACGGGCGGTCTCGAAGTACAGCTCCTCGCCGGTGCCGTCGAAGCCCGTAAGGATCAGGATGGTGCGTCCATTGGGCTTGACCGCGGGCGTCATCAGGTAGCCCGGAAGCTTCATACCCTCGAAGGGAATGTCGATGGGCTCGATCTTGTCCCGGATCCCCTTCGTGGCGGCGAGGAACGCGCTTCGGCTCGCGAGGCCGCGCTCACGCATGTCGGGGCCGAACGGATCGCTGAAATACTCGGCTGCGCGCCAGTACATGGAGGCGCGCGAATAGTGGTCGCGGGCGCTGACGGCATGGCCGTTGCGCGCCGCCTTCTCGGCCTTCGCCTCGACCTCGCGGGCCAGCGCGCCGAACGCCGGGGGCCATTGCGCAGGGACGTTTCCGTCGATGGTGCCGAGGCGCTGGAAGATCTCGCCTGGCGTCCCGCCGCCGTAGTTCCCGGCGCCGAGCGAGCGCATCAGCTGGAAGTCCATCTCCGGGCTCTGGAGACCCCGGACGCGTGTCGTCGATCGCTCCACGGCAGCGGACGCCTGCTGGGCCGGAGCCGCGCCGGCTGGCAGCGAGATGAGCCAACGCCGGCCCCAGCAAAGGCGAGGAACAGGCGACGCGAGGGTTGTGCCGACATCCGATGCTCCGTCAGGTCAAACAAGCGCCCGGCACTGAAGTGGAAACGGGGGCGGTTGTCGAACCAAATGGGGTGGGAGCCCTTCCCAAGATTTAACAGGCCCATTGTCACAGCTGGACACAAGCGCCTGGTTGTTCGTGTGACCCATAGGTCGGCGTCATCCCGGCGCTGGTCGCCGGGATCCATCTCTCAGCTTGGTACGGCGCTTGGATGGCTGGATACCGGGGACAAGCGCCGGTATGACCGCGAGACGCAATTGTCAGCGTTACACCATCAGAGGGGCGTATAGGCTGGCACCGCCTCACCCCTTGGCGACACCGCGCTCCACCATCACCCCGGTGATCTCGTCGAGGATGGCGGGGTCGTCGATGGTGGCGGGCATCTTCCACTCCTCCCCGTCGGCGATCTGGCGCATGGTGCCGCGCAGGATCTTGCCCGAGCGCGTCTTGGGAAGACGCTTCACGGTCATGACCGTCTTGAAGGCGGCAACGGCGCCGATCTCCTCGCGCACGAGCTTGACGACCTCGCTTTCGATCTCGGACGTCGGGCGGTTGACGCCGGCGTTGAGGACGATGAACCCGGCGGGAACCTGACCCTTCATCTGGTCCGCCACGCCGACGACGGCGCATTCGGCCACGTCCTTGTGCTTGGCGACGACTTCCTCCATCTGCCCCGTCGAGAGGCGATGCCCCGCAACGTTGATAACGTCGTCGGTGCGCGCCATCACGTAGGCGTAGCCGTCGGCATCCATGTAGCCGGCGTCCGAGGTCGTGTAGTAGCCGGGGAACTCGGCGAGGTAGCTGCTGCGGAAGCGCTCGTCGTTCTTCCATAGCGTCGGCAGGCACGAGGGCGGCAGCGGCAGCTTGATGGCGAGCGTTCCGGTCTCGCCGGGCTTCACGGGCTGCGCGGAAGCGTCGAGCACCTGCAGGTCGTAGCCCGGCATCGGCACGGTGGGCGATCCGTACTTGACGGGCAGCGGGCCGAGCCCGACGGGGTTGCCGCAGATCGGCCAGCCGGTCTCCGTCTGCCACCAGTGATCGTAGACGGGGACCTTCAGGTTGGCCTCGGCCCACTTGATGGTCTCGGGGTCGGCGCGCTCGCCGGCCAGGAACAGCGTGCGGAAGGCGCTGAGGTCGTAGCGGCCGATGTGCTCGCCCTTGGGGTCCTCCTTCTTGATGGCGCGGAAGGCGGTGGGCGCGGTGAACATGGCGGCCACCTTGTGCTCGGCGATCACGCGCCAGAAGGTGCCCGCGTCAGGAGTGCCGACCGGCTTGCCCTCGAAGATGATCGTCGTGCAGCCGTGCAGCAGCGGCGCGTAGCAGATGTAGGAATGGCCGACCACCCAGCCGACGTCGGAGGCGGCCCAGAAGGTCTCGCCGGGCTCGATCCCGTAGTGGTTCTTCATGGTCCACTTGAGGGCCACCATGTGCCCGCCGTTGTCGCGCACCACGCCCTTGGGCTGGCCCGTGGTGCCCGACGTGTACAGGATGTAGAGCGGGTCGGTGGCCGCAACCGAGACGCAGCCAGCCTTGCGGCCGCGCGCTTTGGCATCGGCCATGGCACCCGCCCAATCGTGGTCGCGGCCTGCGACCATCGACGCCTCGGCCATCGGCCGCTGCAGCATGATGACGGATTGGGGCTTGTGCTTAGAGAGGTCGATGGCGGCGTCGAGCAGCGGCTTGTACTGGACGATCCGGCCGGGCTCGATGCCGCAGGAGGCCGAGAGGATGGCGACGGGCTTGGAGTCCTCGATGCGGGTCGCAAGCTCGGG